>NZ_NHSK01000001.1 GCF_016653355.1 Rhodoplanes elegans
AAGTGCACCGCGAACTGATCGCCTATGCCGAGGTCTTGGGACGAGAGACGAGCAAGCCCGTGTCCGATCCCGTGAAACTTATTCCTCACATGATCCGGCGATTCATGGCGACAGATCGCGGGTTCGCGAAAGCGCGTCGGCAGCGCGACACTTGAAATGCTGCGCCAACCTCTGGTTGGGCCAGCGGCTCGCGAAGTAGAGTTGAACAGCCCACTCGGCCGCCAAAGCATCGAACGCAACCGCATCACATGCGCCGATGGGGATATCACACGTACGCCACCTTCTGGTTTTTGTCCCATCAAGAGGACAACAGCGATCGCGCTCCTCAGACTTGCTCCAGCAGAACCGCAAGTGCCGTCCCTTTCAGTTGGGATTCCGACCAGACGTCTGCGCGTTCTTCATCGCTCGAGCAAGGCTTACGAAGCGCCGGAGTGCCGGATTGTCATTGCCGGGAAGCCAGACCCCCACCGTCGGTAGAAGATCTTCATCGCCGTCTACGGGTTTGAATCGGACGCCATGGAATGGAGTTGCAACGGCCGATTCGCTCGTCAGCGTCACCCCAAAGCCCATAGACACTAAGTGGAATAGACTCTCACGACAGACGGACAAGCGTCTTACTCGCGGATGAAAGCCAAGGGTTGCGAGCCGGCGAATGAGGTATTCGTGGATTTCGGGACCAGGCTCGTCTCGACTGACTATAAAGCTTTCTGCTTGAAGATCCGGCCATTGAACCGCCTTGAGCGACGAAAGCTGATGTTCTTCCGGCAGAGCACAGTAAACGCGCTCGTGCCAGAGCAACTCAACATCACAGTCTGGGAGCTCAGGAACTCCTGTGAAGAACGCTATGTCCATACTGCGAGCGCGTATCTGACGAATGTGATCGCGGGATCCTCCATACGCCACGTCGACGGTTACGGCTCTATGGCCTTGGGCAAACTCTATCAGCAATTTCCGGAGAAAGCCGGACGCGAGTGAGCAGAGAAAGCCAACTCTAAGGAAGCCCGTGGCGCCACTTCCGGCGCTTCGTGCCGCCTTCACCGCATAGTCGAGATCGCATAAAGCCGCCTTCGCCTTAACAATAAATTCCTTGCCGGCTGCTGTCGCGCGCACACCCGTACGATGCCGCTCAAACAACGAGACACCTAATTCGTTCTCAAGTTTACGGACTCTGCGGCTGACTACCGACTGGTCAGTCCCGATTATGCTTGCAGCCCGATGGAAGCTTCGCTGCTCCAACACCACAATCGACTGCAATATTGCATGCAGATTAATCTTCGATCCACCAATGGCGAAAATGAGCCCGTTCCCGAGGCTGGCAATCGCGTCGTCTATTCCTGCTCGCGCCTTACGGCCACGTGATGACATCATCGCGAATCGTTCCACTCCTATTACCGCCCTGCACAGAACCTCCACTATCCGCCCGCGATTTTGCCGCCCCTCAATTCGATTTGCACAAGCAGCCCCGGCTACAACTCCACGGCTCGGGTGCTAAGCGGAAGCAGTGACAGCAAACGCGCTCATCGCACGCAATTTCGAGCGCGCAATACCATCTCGCTCTTGCGCGCTCGAAATTGACCGGCTCTAAAGTGAAACGACAATCTTGTTCTCAACGCTACCAACCCCTGGAGCGGCCCAAGCAGAGCGCTCGGCCTCCTGCCGTTCTGCCCACGAGCGGACGGTTCCTCTAAGAATTACTTTGCCGCCCTCTACCTCGACGACAACCTTATCGGCATCGACCTTGGCGCTCCGGACCAACGCGTCCTCAATTTTTCGTTTGACGTCGGCCGAACTCACGCGAGGTTTGACCTGAATAAGATTGGATATCCCTTTCACCCCCGAGATCGAACGCACGGCGCGTTCCGCCCATTCCTTCTGATAATTCCACTCGGCGTCCCCTTCGAGCGTCAGATATCCGTTCTTTACGATAACGCGCATGTTTTCCGAACTTGACGGCAATTCACGCTTGATCGCTTTGACAGCTTCTTCGGCAATCTCAGGATCAGTCCTTTCATAGAATAGCTTAACCTCGATATCGTTCGCTACGCCCTTCACACCCAATACACGCTTGGCGGCCTTTTCGGCTTGGTAAGAATCCATGTAACTCTTTGTGAAGCCAGTGAGAGTCACTACGCCATCCTTGACGGCGACAGCAATATGACTGGAATCGCCAATCGATGGATCCCACTTGATTTCATCTTCGACGTCTCGCTTGATTGTCGAGTCTGTACGAACTTGAGACACCATTTCTTCCTCCGCTGTTTCTCGAACAAAGTCCCCCTTGGTTTTCTAAAGCACTCGATCAGCACTGCATTGACGGTCATCAATATTGATCTGAGACCGGCAAACTGGATCGTATTTGGTTAGAGTTTTTCGCGCCGATTGCCCGGCTGGGGGGAGCTAAGAACGATGAAGGCCTCGCGGTTTTCGGACGCCCAGAAGGCGTTCATTCTGAAGCAGGGATGCCGGTGGCGGAGATCTGCCGCGAGGCCGGCATCAGCCAGACGACCTACTTCAACTGGAAGAAGAAGTACAACGGCCTGCTGCCGACTGAGATGCGCCGGCTTAAGCTGCTTGAGGATGAGAACGCTAAGTTGCGCAAGGTTGTGGGCGATCTCAGCCTGGACAAGGAAATGCTGCAGGACGTCATCCGCTGAAGCCTGTCCGGAAGCGCAAGCTGGTTGACGAGGTGCGGGGCGAGTGGCGTGTTTCGATCCGGCGGAGGTGCCGGTGTACTCAAGGTCGACACGTCCACCTATCACTACAAGTCCCGTCGCCCCGGACAGGCAGCACTCGAAGGACGGATCAGGGAGATTTGCCGGACGCGAGTTCGCTTTGGTTATCGGCGAATCCACGTGCTGCTCAGGCGCGAAGGCTGGCGACACGGCCAAAACAGCATGCGCCGTATTTATCGCGAACTGGGCTTGCAATTGCGCAACAAGACGCCGAAGCGGCGAGTGAAGGCTAAGCTGCGGGATGATCGACGGCCAGCGACGCGATCGAACGAGACCTGGGCGATGGACTTTGTCCATGATCAACTGGCGACACGCCGCAAGCTTCGCGTGTTGATGATCGTCGACACGTTCTCCCGCTTCTCGCCTGCGCTGGAACCACGGTTTACCTTCCGCGGCGCCGATGTTGTGGCAGTGCTAGAAAGAGTCTGCAAGGAAGTGGGGTTCCCGGCGACGATCCGGGTCGATCAAGGCACCGAGTTCGTGTCACGCGATCTGGATCTGTGGGCCTATCAACGCGGCGTCACGCTGGATTTCTCGCGACCAGGCAAGCCGACCGACACGGATGTTCTAGACAAGCCTTATGTTGTAAGAGAGTGCTTCTTTTTGGCTCGAGGCTTCGCTCGCCACCGTGATGCGAAGTTCGCGTAGTTCTGCTCGGCAACTTCGACGCGGCTTCGTTCTTCGGCCCGCTTCTCTGGGATATTGTAGTCGTAGGCTGAACCGCGCTTGGCATGGCTGGCCGGCAGGCCAGCGCGCAGCTCAATACTTCGGAACTTCCGTGCCAGCAGCGCGGGCCTCATCCAGATGTAGTCGGTGCCCTTTGTCAGCATGTGCCAGATGATCATCGCTAGCTTTCGTGCAGTTGCGACCGCCGCCATGTGTTTGCCCCGTCGCGAAGCTACGCGCTGAAAGAATGCGCGCAGCGGTCCCGGTGAACGCGCAACAGCCCACGCCGCTTCTACGAGCATCCCGCGAGCCTGGCTGCGGACCTGCTTGGTGATCCGGCCATGGTACGCCGGCCCTTCGCCAGACTGCCTTACACTCGGGTTTAGCCCCAATTAGCTCACCAGCCTGGTTGGATCGGCAAAGCGCCGGATGTCGCCGACGGCAGCGGCCACGCCCGAAGCCACCGTCATATCCACCCCCGGCAGCGTCATCAGCCGCCGAATGACTGGATCGGACATCGCTTCACGCGCGATATCTGCCTCGACCACCTTTAACGAACTCTGGATCAAGTCGATCTGCGCCAGGTGCCGTTCGACTGCGGCACGCTCATCGGCAGGTACTATCTGGGCGGCGATCCACCGGCGGCCGCTGATCCCTACAAGGTTGAGATGCGGACAAGGGGGAATGAGGTGGGCGTGAAGGATCGACTGAATGAGGTTCTTCAAGCGGACCCGCTGACGCACTAGCTGCGTACGGCGCGCCACTTGCCGTCGCAGAGCCATCGTGCGCTCATCGGGGATCCAGACCTCCGGAAGGAACCCGGTGGCATACAGTTTCGCGAGCACGGCGGCATCAATTGCATCCGTCTTGATCTTGGCGTGCGCGATCAACCGCACCTGCTTCGGATTAGCGATGATAACACGGTCAACATACGGTGCCAGAGCTTCGACAACGGCTGCGGCATTGCCGGTCGCTTCGACAACCACGTGATCGTCATGGGTGAGTTCCTCCCTGGCGAAAGCTTCCAAGCTGTCACGGGTCATCGGAATGCGGCCGAGCTTTGTTAAATGTCCATCGAGCAGCGCGACGGTCTCGGCTGCCACGCGATGGATGTCCATGCCAATGATGCGCATCTCTCCCTCCATGGTCAGTGCAAACGGGAGCTGCGGGCAACACGACAATTACGGATCCGCGCTCGCAGCGCATCCGGGCTAGTCGCAGGGGCGGCCAGATAACGACCTCGAACTCGCAGTTCACGTCAGTGCGACGGCCTGCCCGCACTTGCGTGCTCCCGGTGCCCCGAGGCCCGGATCAATCTAACCTAGTCGGTCAGATCGAGTCTGGGAACGAGGCGACCGACGACATCATGCCGGATAATGCGTTCATCGAGGCGTTCAACGGGCCGCTGCGTGCGAAGTGTCTGAACGCGCATTGGTTCCTAAGCCTTGCAGATGCGCGGGAAAAGTTGGAGGATTGCCGCAAGTACTACAACGAGGAGCAGCCCCACGGGACCATCGGCAACAAACCGCCGATCATACTGCAAAATCACGATGGCGCAGCCAGCCCGCCATCGTGAAAGAGCCGGAAAACTCTAGCTTCCGGCGATCCAAAGTTCGACCTCAGAGCACCGGGACAACGTGTACAGACGCGGGACAGGTTGACGGTCATTGACCGCCGTCAATGTTTACTACCTACCGTGTGAGCAGTATGGCCCTCCAACGACGACGATCTCGCGTCCCGCCACCTCTGCCATGGCTGGCCTACCGGATGTGATTCGCAGCTCCCATTTGCCCAACCTGATAGCGGTGCATTCTTATGAACAATTGCTTGGTTGGACTTGTTGTGGCCACATCCGTTTTGTTGATTTCAGAAGGTCCTCCGCGCCTGAACATCGAGCGGCACTGTCGAGCGATTGCGGAACTTGCTGAGCCGCTTGCAGTCTTCGACAGTTGTATACGCATGGAGCAGGAGCCATACGAAACCATCATACGCAAATGGGAAGCATTTGACTTGGCTGATCGTGCCCACTGCATACGGTTGGCGACGTTAGGCGACGCGGATGCGACTTATACGTCGCTACTGACTTGCCTTGAAATAGAAGAGCATGTGAGGACACTAAAAAGACGAAAATAGCGCGGTTATTTGATCCGCAGGAGTCGTGATTTATGTCAGCGTCGAACAGTACCGACCGCACAAACGTCACGATGGCTCATGCGGATTCAAGAAGCAAAGGGCTCGCTCGGAATTGGTGGGCTATTGCAATCCGCGCAGTTCTTGCTGCCGGACTTGCGATTGGCATCTTTCGGGGTTCCACGTATACACTTGCAACGCTCGTCCTGCTTTTTGCGGCTTATGTTGCGGCTGATGGCGTAGCTGCGATTGTTGCTGGATTGCTCAGGATGAAGCGTGGTGAGTTTTGGCAGACATTGATCTTTGAGGGCACGCTCAATCTATTTTTCGCAGGTGCCATTCTCGTCTGGCCTGCCATCGTCGCAACCGCCTTTGTTGGTCTGGCCAGTATATGGGCCGTTGTGACCGGCGCGGCCTTGCTTGCCGCTGCGCGGCGAACGTGCGAGGCTTACGTCCAGGGGCTACTAGCATTGGCAGGGCTGGTGTCGATCGTCTGGGGCTTGTTGATGGCCAGCATAGGACCGACGTCGGATAGTGCGCCGGATACAGTCGGCTGGTGGCTGATTGGCTATGCGCTGTCGTTTGCCGCGGCGCTCTTGATGCTCTCCTGTGTTTTGCAACGACAATATAACCAAAGCGCATGGTGCTCTGAATAGGGATCGCGTTACGATCTTAAGAAACGACTATGAAACAAGAAACATCGTTTTGGTTAGGAGTGTTTCTTTTCAGCGGAAAGCGATAACACGGCGACGCAACTGCCAGGATCGTCGGGGTCGTCGACGATGTTAAATCCGAGCTCCCTGCACATGCGCAGCATTGCCGAATTTTCACGGAGAATCTGGCCTTTGATGCGTTTGAGACCCTCGGCTTGCGCGTACTCAATAATCAAGTTCATGAGCTTCCAGCCAAGCCCCCGTCCTTTGACGTCGGAGCGAAGAAGAATTGCGTATTCCCCAGCATAATAGTTCGCATCGGCGTGCAGACGAACGCCGCCAACCATTTCATGGTTGGCTTCGTCGATAGCCACGAATGCAATAGCCCGCGCGTAGTCGAGCTGAGTGAGACGCGCGATAAAAACATGACTGAACTCCTTGACCGGAGCGAAAAAACGTAGCCTCAAATCTTCTGGGGACACGCGTTCAAAGAAAGCGTGGACCAGGTGTTCATCCTCCGGGCGAACGGGGCGGATGAGCAGACGCCAGCTTTCACCGATACGAACATGCCTTTCCCACTCCTTCGGATACGGTCGGATAGCGAGACGAGGGTGGCCATGCCCGGCGAACTTCGGCACCACTTTTGCCACGGCAACTCGAGCATCAAGGGCGAGGACCCCTTTGTCGTCCGCGAGCAGGGGGTTGATATCGAGCTCACGGATTTCGGGCACGTCCGCGACAAGCTGCGCGAGTTTGACCAACACCAGGGCAATTTCGTTTATGTTGACTGGTGGAACATTGCGATAGGCGCGCAGCAGACGTGAAACGCGCGTTTGATTAATGAGTTCATACGCCAGCTTTAAATCGAGCGGCGGGAGTGCCAATGCCTTATCATCGATCGCTTCAACCGCAGTTCCTCCGTGGCCAAACAGGACGACAGGGCCGAAGGTATCATCATCGGCGATTCCGGCGATCAGCTCGCGGGCGGCCGGCCGCACGATCATGGGATGAAGGCTGACTCCGATAATTCGCGCTTGTGGCCTCGCCGCCTTGACGGTCGCAAACATTTCTTCGGTGGCTCTACGCACCTCCATTGGGCTGGAAAGGTTGAGCCGTACGCCGCCCACATCAGATTTATGCACGATATCGCGAGAGACGACTTTGACCGCAACCTTCTGGCCATTAGTCAGGAGGGACGCGCAGACTTTTTCTGCTTCCTCAGGCGTAGCGGCGAATGCAGTGCGAGCGATTGGAATAGCATAGGCATCGAAGAGCTCGACAACCTCCAGCGGATCAAGCCAATCGCGTGTTTGGGAAATGGCGGCCATGACGACGCGGCGAGCGGTCGACATGTCCGGGGCAAAATTTTCCGGGAGACTCGGCGGAGCCTCCATCATCGCCGTTGCAGCTTCGCTATGGCGGACCAGATGCATGAACCCGCGAACGGCATCGGTTTCGGTCGGGTAATGTGGTATTTTTGCGCGGTCAAAGATTTCGGATACACTTCCGCCAGAACCAAGCCAGACTGAAAAGAGCGGCTTTGGTACACCGTCCTTCTCCCGTCGCTTTTCACTGAAGTCCGTGACCGCACTGGCGGTGTCTGTTGCCGAGGCAAGCGCCGTCGGCACATTGATTACGAGAACGGCATCGTTTGCTGAGTCGGAAGCAAGGAGTTCCAATGCTTTTTCGTAACGAACAGCATCGGCATCGCCAATGATATCAACAGGATTTGACTTCGACCAAGTGGCGGGAAGGATCCTATCGAGACGCGCGCGGATGTCTTCCGAGAGTTCGGCTGCGATACCACCGAAATCGAGCAGGCGATCGATCGCCAACACGCCTGTACCGCCACCATTGGTTAAGATCGCAAGCCGCTTTCCAGCGACCGTCTTGACTCGACCCAATGTCTCGGCCGCATCGAACAATTCACCAAGGTCCAGCACTCGCAACAGCCCCGCTCGCCGGAATGCAGCATCATATACGGCATCCGAGCCAGCCATCGCGCCGGTATGCGTCGCCGCAGCTCTTGCGGCCGCAGCGTGACGGCCGGACTTCACTACGACTACAGGCTTTGTACGCGCCGCGGCGCGCGCCGCCGACATGAATTTGCGGGCATCCTTGACGGACTCTACATAAAGGAGGACGGCGCGCGTTGCTCGGTCGAAAGCAAAAAACTCAAGCAAGTCTCCAAAGTCGACATCGAGCTGATCGCCGATAGAGACGATCGCGGAGAAACCGACTGTGCGCTGAGAAGCCCACTCGACCATACCAGCCGCAATGGCGCCAGACTGTGAGACGACTGCAAGGTCTCCCGCCAGCGGCATGCTGGATGCAAAACTTGCATTGAGTTTAACTCCTGGAACCAACACGCCAAGGCAATTTGGACCTAACAGCCTCAATCCCGCCGCGCGGGCCGATCGCTCGCATGCGTCCGCAAGTGAGCTGGAGCCATGACCGAGTCCCGCGGTGATAATGATAGCTGCGGCAGCACCTCGAGCCCCCGCTTCCGCAACAACCGAAGGTACACTAACTGGCGGAACGCAAATGACGACCAAGTCCGGCGGTGAGCTGAGATCGGCAAAAGCCTTTACAGATATGGTGCCATCAATTGCAGGATATCGCGAATTGACAAGGCTGATTGCCCCGGTAAAGCCAGCTGTACGTATGTTTTTAAGGACCGCTCGTCCAAGCGATTTTTCTCGCGGACTGCCCCCCACAACCGCAATCGACCGAGGCCGCAAGAGTTGTTCAAGCCTATAAGTTGACATGCCGCGCTTTCACCCATGTCAAATCTCGCCCTTGTCTTCGATGCCAATTTTATCAGCGAGGACCCAGCACACAACGGGGCCATCGGTCGGCGAACCCGACGTCACTCCAGATGTTTCTCGATCTCATAGATAGGGCATTTGGTCAGATCCTTTTCGATTTCGGCAATGATGCGGCCTCTCACATCGGGATGGAACGCCGCGCGCAAATCTGCCAGCGTCCGTGGCGGGGCAACAATCACCAATGCTCTTGCCTTGTGCTCACGTATCAGACTTTCTACGGCCGCTGCAACTCGCTTCGCGAAGCGATGCTCTTTCGAGTTCGTGCCAGTCGGTCTGTGCCACAGCGCTCCGTAAATTTGTGCGAGCGCGCTTAAAAACGCGCCCAGGTCGATCTCGGCCCTGCTCGTGTGCCGGGGGGTTGTCGTCGGCAAACACGCGTTCTGTCTTCAAGTGCAAATATTGCTCATCGCCTGCGTTTCTCAAAAAAAGAGCCTTATGACCGTCGCCGACGAGGACGAATGCGTCATGTGGAATTTTGATCTTCGTCATCTGGCGTCTCCCAGGCGGTAAGCATCCGCGATCATTGTCTGCGAAGTCGCCTATTGCCCCGTCGGACTGGCCCGACGCACTCAGTGGGAGTCTGCCCCCGAGCCATTCGTCACGCCAGTTCTTTCACTCGCGGCTTTATCGCATATCATCGGAAGCGGTTGCCTTCAGCAGGGCTGTGAATCAGGTCTCCTTCACATTCTCGGCGGCTTCAAGCACAAGCCGTGCCTCGTGAATAAATGTCTCCCACCGCTTATATGGCGTGGCGCGGTCACGCTGCCTGTTATCTACGACATCCTCATCCGGCCATTGATCGGCGCTGCAAATTCTCTCGTTCGCGGGAATTTGAAAATAGGCCATTCGACAGAGCACGCGGGCTGCGGCCTCAATTTCGGCTTGCGTCGGCATTGGTGCGTCTCCGTGGCTGCTCAGGACATTCTAAAATGGTGCAAGAGTTTCGCGTTGACGGTCGTCAATAAGATCGCTTCCTCAACCTCAATTTGATCATAAGCGTAGTCCGCCATCGACCTCCAGAACGCGACCGTTAAAATAGTCGTTCTGCAAGATAAACATTGCCGCATGACTTATTTCCTCTGGAGTCGCCAAACGCCGCAACGGTATTCCTGAAACAATCTTTTCTCTAATTTTCGAAGGGATACCGGCCACCATTCTTGTATCGACGAAACCGGGCGCGATACCGGCAACGCGAATGTTATGGCGCGCCAGTTCTTTTGCCCACGTCACGGTCATGGCCGCCACGCCTGCCTTGGCGGCCGAGTAGTTGGTTTGTCCCACATTACCGTAGCGAGAAATGCTTGAAACATTAATGATTACCCCGCCGCGTTGACCCTCGATCATGTGCAGGGCGGCTTCTCGCCCGCACAGGAACACGCCGATCAGATCGACGGCGATTACCTTGTTGAACTCCGCGAGCGACATTTTCCGCTGCACCTTGTGGTCAACAGCCTTGACCAGAAGAGCATCGCTCACCACGCCTGCGTTGTTGATCAATCCATCGACGGCGCCAAATGCGAGGCGGATGCTGCGGAACGCGGCTTCAACTGCCGGTTCGTCAGCGACATCAAGCCTGAAAGATTTGATCATGCCACCCCAACCCGCACATCGCTCCAGCGTCTCCTCCAGTGTGGAAGCGTCACGATCGATGATTGCGAGATTTGCTTTGTGCCGCGCCAAGGTCTTGGCCATTTCCCGGCCGATTCCTTGACCGGCGCCGGTGATAATGAAGGTTTTGTCGCGGATATCCAAAGCGTTGCGTCCAACTAGAAGGGGCCCAGATCCGATCGTCATGCAACTTGCGCTGAGATTGAAAAGCAAGAGCCGCGTCCGATGCAGGACTGGACGTCGATTCTATGACCGAGAGCATCGGCCGCTCGTTTCACAATGTAGAGCCTCAGGCCCAATCCGTTCGACGGGCTTGATTCCAGCCGTTGAAATGCAACGAACAGCTTGCTGAAGGAGTCTGGGGGGTATTCCGCAACCGGTATCCCACACTTCAATGCGGCATAGCGTTCCTCGACGGCGGCAGCCAACGAGAACGTGCCCGTCTCTTGACGTTGCATTGATGGCATTTCGCACAAGATTCCGAATTATGCTTCCCAGCAGCGTCGCATGGCTCATAATCCGGACACTTGTTGGGACAATCCGAAGAACCACACCCTTGTGTAGAGCGGGTTCGCAAAACTCTTCCTCGACATCTTGAAGCGTCGAATTGAGCTCGACACAAGCGAGCGGGAGCGATCCAGCGGTTTCGCAAACGCGCAATGCCTCCGTGATGCGATCGAACTTTCCGATGATGTTGGCGACTGCGCGATCACCGTAAGTCAAATACTCACGCTCCTCTCCGGTAAGGCGACGGGCAAGCCATCGGTGGGTGCCCAAAATGACCTGAAGTGGCTGTCGGAGATCGTGGCTCGCCATGGCAAGCAAGGCGGACTGGAACGCGATGATGCGAGTGCGATCGCAAGCACCTCCCTTCCAGTCGCTGTTGGAATCTGCGGGATTCATACGATCGACTCTGTTTCCGACCGGCCCTGTCTCCGAGGGTTCAAATCACCATAAAGCGCAGGCCCGGCCAGGAAATTGACGGCGGTCAATGCGAAATAGATCGTGCCGCGAATAGTTGATGGTCCTTTTCTATGGAGACGGTGGATCAGCAATCAGAGATTTGGAGATGACAATGCGCACAGACAACGAAATCGAACGCGACGTGAAAGATGAACTGCAATGGGACCCCGATCTTGACGCAACCGACATCGCGGTCTCCGTCAAGCAGGGGGTCGTGACTCTGGCTGGATTCGTCAAAAGCTGGAGCGACAAGTACGAGGCTGAGGCAGCCGCCAAGCGCGTGTCCGGCGTCAAGGGCATTGCCAACGATCTGGAGGTCCGCCTCCCGGGCGTCGACGAACGTCCCGATCCGGATATCGCACGCGATGCGGTTTCCGCGATCAAGAACCAGCTTCCGCTATCGTCCGAAGACATTCGGGTGGTGGTCAAGAACGGCTGGATTACCCTCGAAGGCAATGTCGAGTGGTACTATCAGAAAAGCACGGCAGAATCGGCGGTGCGCCGGCTCAAGGGTGTCCGTGGCGTGATCAACTCGATTGTTATCAAGCCGCGTGTGCAACCGTCGGAGATCAAACGCAAGATCGAAGATGCGTTCACGCGCAGCGCCGAGATCGACGCCAAACGGATTACCGTGGAGGCCAATGGCAGCGAGGTGATCCTCAAAGGAACCGTGCGGTCGTGGGCGGAGCGAGAGGAAGCGGGGCGGCAAGCGTGGGCCGCACCGGGTGTTACCAAGGTGGACAACCGCATTGTCGTCAGCCCGTAGGCCAAGTTCAAGCAAGAGGGCGGCGGCTCGCTCCGCCGCCCTCCAAGCGGCTCAACAACCAATCCTATTTTATTTGAAGGAAAGCAACAATGCGCGCATTTCTATGCGCGGTCGCCGCAGCAGTCGTCCTGGCGCTCGTGGCCTATTTTGTCCTTGCCCCGGTTCAAAAGACCGTGGATCAAGTGTTCAAGACAGAAGCCGTTCGCTTGTGATTGGCGCAGCTCCGCGAAAGGCCGCCGCAAAAGCGGCTTGGTCCCCCCGACACCTGTTCAAGCCGCGGTCATAAGTTGATTGCTATCGGCATAGAGAGGCAACGAAAGCAAGCTGTCCGAGGGGCGCGCGATCTTCAATTGGCGTGTTCCGCCGAATTCAAGAATACCACGTTGCTTCAACTCCGTCAGCGCTCGACTTACCGTTTCGACGGAAAGCCCAAGGTAGTCTGCAATGTCGTTACGGCTCATTGGCAGCGATACGAATCCATTTGGCGTTTGCCGCTGACGTCTCTGAATCTGAGCAAGGAAAGCCAGCACCTTGTCGGTGGAGCGTTGGTGCCAAAGATTGAGGATATGAGCCTCCATGTGAAACGCTTCGCGAAGATTTGCTTCGCGTAGCATTCTGGCGATGCTACCGTCTTGCCGCGCGAGCCGCTCGACCTCATCGCGATTGTAGCGCCCTAGAATCGTACCGTCGCAGAGCGCCTCAACGAGGACATCGTCGCGATCCGAGGCCGTTGCAAACGAAAAGGTCACCCGGCAGAAAAAACTCCATGATGCATCGTTGTCCGCTCGGCAACAGCAATACCTTTCTGACGGCGCCTGATTCCACCTGCCACCAATAGGCATTCAATGCATCCGGCGAACCGATTTCCTGCCCCTTGGCGCACGCGACGGTCGTGCGCAGCGCCTGCAGCTCCCGATTTGCGTGGCGGCCATATGATCGTTTCGAGGGTTCGGCGAAGCCATAGTGACAAGCGCGGAGCTCCATTGCATTCCTCCATATGCAAGAGATCACCCGATTATCCGAGCCGAAGGAGTGACCACCCGAATTGAGGCGGCGACCGACAAGTTGGGAGACCGGTTGTGCGATTCAAGAGGTCGAGAGGGAAAAATTAGCACTCCCGCTTCATGACTGCTAAGTCTTTATATTTTTTGCGATTTTCCCAAAGGGGATCAAAACGGCCAATAGTGATCGACATGGTTGTCCATCTGACGGCGCTCGATCGCTCCGGCTCCGGGCAAAGGACTAAAGTGAAACGAAGTTATGCCTGACGGCAATCGGGGGCAAACGGCTTTGCCTGGCCCAAAAAGCCAAGAGGCAATCCAAAACCTGGGGTTATTCCAATGCGGCTCGTCATGCTAGGTCCGCCGGGGGCCGGCAAAAGTACCCAGGCACAACGTGCGGCCGCAAAGTATGGCATCCCGCATCTCTCGGCCGGCGTCCTGCTGCGCGCAGCCGTCGCATCGGACGCTCCGGTCGGAGCGCTCGCTAAGGATACCATGGCGCGTGGCGATCTTGTGCCAGACGACATCGTTCAGGCTATCGTTTTCGAGCGGCTGGATGGTCCCGAGACCCACAATGGATTCATTCTTGATGGCTTTCCCCGGACGATAGCTCAGGCCGAGGCCCTTGACCGATTTCTCAGGGACCGAGGTCTGGGGCTCGGTGCAGCGATCGAACTGAAAGCAAAGGACCATGCCCTGGTTGAGCGGATTGCCGCGCGAAACGCGAATGCCGTCGCGCGTCGCGAGCCGCGGCGGATCGACGACAATGCCGACGTTCTACGATCGCGGATCCACGCCTACCATCGGCAGACAGCTCCACTTCTCGAATATTATCAGAGGCAGGGCATTCTGCACTCCGTGGATGGAATGCTTCCGATTGCCGAGGTGGAGCAAGAGATCGACCGAATTGTGGCCCGGCTCCAAATCGAGAAGGTCCCCGATTCAGACGTTTGAGGCGCGGCAATCCCACCCTCAAAAAAATCGGCGCCATCCTTAAAATTGCAAGTCGATTTCGTTCGAAGTTCTCTATCGTTTACTAGGCAACCCTCGCGCCACTCGCGCGGGGGTTGCCTAGTAAACGATAGAGA
>NZ_NHSK01000002.1 GCF_016653355.1 Rhodoplanes elegans
TCCGCAAGGTGACCAACGGCTTCCGGTCCGAGTGGGGCGCCCACCTCTACGCGGACGTTCGATCCGTGCTCGAAACCGCTCGCCGCCGCGCCATCGGCGCCCTCGACGCCATCCGCGCCACGCTGAGCCGTGGTGCGCTCGATCGCGCTGCTACAATGTTGACGGCGGCCCCAAAGGGGTGAGTGGTTACCGGATCGGAAGCCACTTTCGTCTCCAGAACGATGCGGCCGTCCGCATCGACCACACAGATGCTGGTCATCTCCAGCGAAACATCGAGACCGGCGTAGAGCAAGGACATGGGGCGCTCCTCTCCAAAAACCGGCAGCATGAGCGCCAACGCTGGCCGAGCCCAAGCCCCGATTACCCCATCTGAACCAGCATTGGTTCCTGTCTCTTGCGGATGCCCGCGAAAAGCTGGAGGATTGGCGTCGATACTACAATGAGGAACGGCCCCATGGTGCCATCGGGAACAAGTCCCCGATTGTGCTGACGAAATCGGGTGACGTAGCCAGCCCGTCACCCTGATCGAAGCCGGGAAACTCTAACCGCAGGTGGTCCAAACTTCAGGATCGGTTCAGAAACGGTCGAGACTCTAATCGCCGCTGGATGAAAGTTCAGTGGCAGGTCACTTTGTGCGCAGATTTGTCTTGCCTGACAACGTTGATCCGACCAAGGTGACGGCTTCGATGAAAGACGGCGCGCTGGAAGTGCGGCTTGTCAAGGCCGAGCAAGCCAAACCGAAACAGATTGAAATCTCAGTCAACTAACTTTAATTAGGAGCCCAAGATCATGAATATCAAACAGCCCCAATCAACCTTCTCCGCACTTGCCCTGGCGGTCGTCGTCGGACTTAGCGGACCGGCTCAGGCCCAATCGGCGGCAGGTTCTAGCCCAGGTGCTGCAGCACCCTCTGCCGCATCCAAGGCGGCGCAGCCACAGGTAGATGACAAGGCCGCCCGGGAAGCCGAAAAAAAGCGTGCTGAGCTCACTCAGGACGCCATCACGGCGCTCACCAAGACCCAGGAGGCTTTGACACTCCTTGAGGCAAAGAAGACCAAGGAGGCGCTCGCTGCGCTGGAACTGGCCAGCGGAAAGCTGGAACTGGTATTGGCACGCGACGCCAAACTTGCTTTGGCGCCGGTCGATGTACGCGTCATCACCCACGATATCCACGCCAACGTGGAAACGGTGAAGAAAGCGGTCGAGTTGTCTCGGGAGTTGTTGGGTGATGGCGAGGTGCAAAAGGCCCGGCCCATCGTCGCCAATCTGGCCAGCGAAATCGTGATCGAAACCGACAACCTGCCGATGGCAACGTACCCGGCAGCGATCAAGTCGGCCGCACGGCTCATCGACAGCGGCAAGATCGACGACGCCAAGGCGGAACTCGCCCGAGCACTGAACACGCTGGTGGTGACCTCGGTCGCCTTTCCTCTGCCCGTGCTACGGGCTGAAGCCGCGATGGCAAAAGCTGAAAAGCTGGCCGAGACCGACAAGCGCGATGCCAAGCAGAACGAGGAGCTCAGCACCTTGCTGTCGTCCGTGCGCACGGAGATCGAGATGGCGCAGATCCTGGGTTATGGCAAGAAGGCGGATTTCAAACCCATCTTCGATCAGGTGAAGTCCATTGAGCAAAAGTCGGCTGGTGGCAAAAGCGGCAAGGGATGGTTCGACGAGTTGAAGACGCGCCTCCAAAAGCTGTTTTGAGGTGATGAAGGGGCCGACTGTTCGGTCGGTCAGTCTCGCGATGTTCGCAGTCAGCCCCAATAGATTCGCCTATTTTCACTAACTCATACGAGGCATATCACCATGAATGAGCAAACATCGAATCCCAATGCGACGAACAAAGAAATAAACGAACAGGCCGCGGTAAGCAGCCTTCCTGTCAGTCCAGAGGCCAAGCCTGAAGTCGTCACGGAGGTACAGCCTGAGGTTCAGAAGGAAACGGGCTCGCAGGCGGCAGACAAACGTAAACAAGTCCTCGATGAGGCCGTCTCGGCCTTGGCGCTGACCAAATCAGCGCTGGCCGCACTTGACGGCAAGGACGCTGCACGCGCATTGGCAATGCTGGCCGAAGTGACTGGAAAGCTGGAGCTGATTGTTGCGCGCGAACCCACGCTTGCCCTGGCCCCCGTTGATGTGCGCACCATCGTGCACGACTTGTTCGCCAACACGGAAACCATTGAGGCGATGACCGACGAGGCGCTGGATGCCCTCAAACATGGCGAGGTGCAACAGGCACGTCACGTGCTGGCTTTGCTGGCCAGTGAAATCGTGATCGCGGTCACCAACATCCCTCTGGCGTCCTATCCCGCAGCCGTGAAGTCAGTCGTGCCGCTGATCGATCAGGGCAAGATTGAAGAAGCCAAAGCCGCGCTGCAGGCAGCGCTCAGCACGCTGGTCGAGACGCGCAGCGTGCATCCGCTGCCCGCCCTGCGCGCCAGGCTGCTCCTGAAGCGCGCCGAGACCTTGGTAGAAGATGGTCAGCGGAGCGAAGCGTCCAATGAGCGCCTGGAGACATTCTTGAACGAAGCGCGGCAGCAGTTGGAAATGGCAGAACTGCTGGGCTATGGAAAGAAAAAGGACTTTGAGCCCCTGTATGCTGAACTCAGGAAAGTCAAGCAAAAGACGGCTGGGGGAGGCGGCGGAAAAGGCTGGCTCGATGAAATCAAGGCAAAGCTGTCCAAGTTGTTTGAAACCGCTGGATAGGGCGTAAGAGGGGCGCGTCGCGCCCCTCTCTTTGCTCAGGAGTGTATGCTTTTTCACCCCATTAGGCCGCGTGGACGAACCTGATCCATAAGCGGATGCAGCCGAGCAGGGCGAAGCCGAGAAAGCTGGAAGCGGTGTGGTCGTAGCGGGTGGCCACGCGGCGGCAGTTCTTGAGACGGTTGATGAAGCACTCGATGCGGGAACGCAGGGCGTAGAGGCGTCGGTTGACGCTGTGCTGCACCTTGCGGCTCCGCTTGGTCGGGATCTCCGGCTGGGCCCCCCGGTCGCGCGCATCCTGCCGCAGGCGGTCACTGTCGTAGCCCCTGTCACCGAGCAGCACGCCGGGATCGCTGTCGCGCTCGGCCATGAGATCCGCGGCGAAAAACAAGAGGACAAGGAAGAAAAGAAAACGGGATATCATCTACGCGAGCGGCATTTCGGCTCGTTTGAGCGTCACTTCCGAATACCCGAGGGCGTTGACGCCGACAAAATCGATGCCAGCTTCAAAAAGGGCGTGCTCACCGTAACGCGCCCGAAGGCACCCGGGGCGCAGAAGCCGGAAAAGAAGATTGAAGTGAAGGCCGTTTAGTGGCGATCCCTGCAAATTGTCCGTGTTTTCTGGGCAGATCGGAGCAAGCCGCGGCGGCTCATTGGCGTGCCCTTGCCAATCACGGATGAGGTGCACGCCGCCTCCGCGGATCGACGGACCTCCGCTGATGGTCCATGAACATCGTGGCCCCGGTACAAACGGGGCTCGTGAGCCGGCGGAACAGCCGCAACCGCTCTCACGCGCCTTGCGCCTATCATCGGGCTACACCGATAAAACATCGACGTGGCTTGTTCCTGCTCAGTATCGCAATAACGGGCTGACTACGCGGCTACTTCCGGTTCGGCCAGCCGCTCGGAGACTCTGTCCTGGTTATGCTCGATTGTTCCGAGCATTTTGATCTGCCGTGAGCGGCGCGAGCCATCGCATCGGCAAGCTCATATTTGAACCGATCCGCGTAACCTTTGATCAGCGGTTTTCGAGCTGGAGGATCGATCACCCGATAGTCCCACCCATTCTTTTCCGCAAAACCGACGGCACTTTCGCAATCTGGGAACTCCAGACGAATCGAAGCAAAGGGATCACTGCTTCCGGTCCATCCCATCAACGGCTCGATGAACGGCGCCGCGCTTCGCTCAAACTCCAGTATCCAACGGCGCCGACCCGGAGCAGACTGGGTCACCGAGCGTTCGGTTCTGTATATCAGCACTGGCGGCACGCTTCCCGGCACGGCCATGTCAGTGCCAGGCAGCTTTGGCCATCCCTTGCAGCGATTGTGATCGCGATCCGCCGACATGAAGTATCAATCTTGCAATATGGACCCGTGGTCGGTGGGTGGGTGCTTTTTTGACACGACCACTCGTGCTGGCCTCAACAAGCGGTCATGGATCATATAACCATCTTCCAGCACTCGCGTTATTATTCCCGGTGGATGCGATGCGTCCTCTGCTTCCATTAGCGCCTCATGCAGGGATGGATCGAATCGTTGCCCGGACGCAGCGATCTTCTTGACGCCAAATCGCTCCAGCGTCTGGAGAAACAGTCGCAAGGTCGTCTCGACGCCTTCCAATAGCGCATCATGCTGTGTAGATGGCACCGTTTTTCTTGCTTCGATCACACGCTGAAGATTATCGATAACCGGCAATAACTCGCGTGCGAATTCTGCGACGGCAAATTTGCGCGTATCCTCAGCCTTCCGATCAGCTTGCCGCCTCGCATTTTCGGCGTCGGCGAGCGCGCGCAGAAGACGATCCTTCAACGAAGCATTTTCGGACAAAAGCGTGGCGACATCGGTGGCTTCGGTGGCAACCGCCTCGTCTTCTATGCTATGCGGTGATGACATCGTCACAGATCCTATGCTGCCTGCGCCAATTTGGAGCCGTTCACTGCAATCTGGCCATCAAGCACGGTTACCTTGACCGTATCGCCATCTTTGATTTTTCCTGACAGAAGCATGCTGGCGAGCGGATTCTGGAGTTGTCGCTGAATGACGCGTTTGAGCGGTCGCGCGCCGTAGACCGGATCGTAACCGGTGTTGCCGAGCCACGTCTTCGCCTTGTCGTCGACTTCGAGCGTGATCTTGCGATCCGCCAGCAGCGACTGCAGATGCCGAAGCTGAATGTCGACAATCCGCTTCATTTCGCTGCGACCGAGCCGGTTGAACAAGATGATCTCATCGAGACGGTTGAGAAATTCCGGTCGGAAGGAGCGCCGCACCACCTCCATCACCTGTTCGCGCGCCTCCTCGGCCGGTTTTCCTTCGGGAAGCGCGGCCAGATATTCGGCCCCCAGGTTTGAGGTGAGCACGATGATCGTGTTGCGGAAATCGACGGTGCGGCCTTGTCCGTCGGTAAGCCGCCCGTCGTCGAGCACCTGCAGCAAGATGTTGAAAACATCGCTGTGTGCCTTCTCGACCTCATCGAACAAAATCACCTGATACGGGCGCCTGCGGACGGCTTCCGTCAGGGAACCTCCTTCCTCATAGCCGACATAGCCGGGAGGCGCGCCGATAAGTCGGGCAACCGAATGCTTTTCCATGTATTCGGACATGTCGATGCGAACCATTGCCTGTTCGTCATCGAACAGGAATTCCGCAAGCGCCTTGCAAAGCTCCGTCTTGCCGACGCCGGTGGGGCCCAAGAACAGGAATGAGCCGATCGGCCGATGGGGATCCTGAAGACCGGCCCGTGCTCGCCGCACGGCATCCGCGACGACGACAATGGCCTGGTCCTGCCCCACCACGCGTTCACGCAGCTTATCTTCCATGTGAAGCAGTTTTTCGCGCTCGCCATCCATCATCTTGTCAACCGGAATTCCAGTCCACCGCGACACGACTTCTGCGATCTCCTCGGCGGTTACCTCCTGCTTGAACATCCGTCCTTGCGCGGGGGTCTCGGCGAGCTTCTTCTCCAGTTGCGGGATAATGGAATACATAAGCTCGCCAGCACGCGTGAGATCGCCGCGCCGCTGCACGCTCTCCAGTTCGCTGCGTGCCTGATCGAGTTGCTCTTTGATTTTCTGCACGGAGGCGAGCTTTTCCTTCTCCGCCTTCCAAATCGAGGTGAGATCGGCCGATTTCTTTTCCAACTCGGCGATTTCTTGGTCGACTTTCTTGAGGCGCTCCTTCGACGCTTCATCTGTCTCTTTCTTCAGGGCCTCACGCTCGATCTTAAGCTGAATGATGCGGCGGTCGATTTCGTCGACCTCCTCCGGCTTGGAATCGGCTTCCATGCGGACGCGGCTAGCCGCCTCGTCCACAAGGTCAATGGCTTTGTCCGGCAAAAATCTATCGGTGATGTAGCGATTGGACAGGGTCGCGGCGGCGACAATCGCACCATCGGTAATGCGAACGCCGTGATGGACCTCGTATTTTTCTTTGAGACCGCGCAAGATCGAAATCGTCTCCTCGACCGACGGCTCGCCAACAAACACCGGCTGGAAGCGTCGAGCGAGCGCCGCGTCCTTCTCGATATGCTTTCGGTACTCGTCCAGCGTCGTTGCGCCGATGCAGTGCAGTTCGCCACGCGCAAGCGCAGGCTTGAGCATATTGGAAGCATCCATCGCCCCTTCCGCCTTGCCGGCGCCAACCAGGGTGTGGAGTTCGTCAATGAACAGAATGACGTCGCCCGCGCTGCTAAGCTCCTGCAGCACGGCCTTGAGGCGCTCTTCAAATTCGCCTCGATATTTGGCCCCAGCCAGCAGCGCTCCAAGATCGAGCGCCAGCAGCCGACGGCTTTTCAAGGCTTCCGGCACATCACCCTTGACGATGCGTTGCGCCAGGCCTTCCACGATCGCCGTCTTTCCGACTCCTGGCTCGCCGATCAGAACAGGGTTGTTCTTGGTCCGTCGCGAAAGCACCTGAATGGTGCGCCGGACCTCTTCGTCACGACCAATAACCGGATCGAGCTTGTTCTGACGCGCCTCCTCGGTGAAATCACGCGTATATTTCTTGAGCGCGTCATAGCCCTGTTCGGCCGATGCCGTGTCCGCGGTTCGCCCTTTCCGGATGTCACCGATCGCCTTGTTGAGCGCCTGCGGCGTGACACCTGCGCGCTTGAGGAGGTCGCCAACGGCGCCGCTCGCCATCGCCAGAGCCATCAACATATATTCGACGGTGACGTAGGCATCGCCGGCTTTCTGCGATAGCTGTTCGGCTTGATCGAACAACCGCGCCGCCTCCGGAGCGAGATAAATCTGGCCTGCGCCGCTGCCTTCGACTTTGGGCAGCCTTTGCAGCTCCTGTTCGGCCGCTTGTTTAACCTGGGCACTCGCCCCAGCGCCCGCAGCGGCATCGATCAGATTGAGGGCTAGCCGGTCTTCATCGTCCAGCAACGCTTTCAGCACATGAACCGGCGTGAGTTGCTGGTGCCCGCTTCGTAGCGCGAGCGATTGTGCGGATTGCACCAGCGCTTTAAGCCGGTCGGTATATTTCTCGATCTGCATGGCGGTACTCTTGTTCCTGTCGACACGTTTCGTGAGAGACAAACCTCTCGGCTAACCGGATTTTCGCTTGTCCACTTCCTCGAATTCGGCATCGACAACATCTGACTCCGGGGCACTAGAAGCACCAGAGGAGGTACTGGTTCCACCGCCTGTCGGCTGCAGGCGCATGGCTTCTTGCGCAAGCTTTTCGGTCGCCTGCCGGATGCCGCCGACATCCTCGCCAGCCATGGCGTCCTTGGCAGCCGAAATTGCTTGTTCGACTGCGGTCTTTGCATCCGGGGCAACTTGATTGCCGACCTCTTGGAGACGCTTTTCCGCACCGTAGATAGTGGCATCCGCCTGGTTGCGTGCCTCCACCAGCTCCTTGCGGCGCTTGTCTTCCTCGGCGTGCGCTTCGGCTTCCTTGACCATACGCTGGATGTCGGCTTCGGTCAGTCCGCCGGAAGCCTGGATGCGAATTGTCTGCTCCTTGCCGCTTGCCTTGTCCTTAGCGGACACGTTGACGATTCCATTGGCATCAATATCGAAAGTAACCTCGATCTGAGGTAATCCTCGTGGGGCAGGCGGAATCCCGACCAGGTCGAATTGTCCAAGCAGCTTGTTGTCAGCCGCCATCTCACGCTCGCCCTGAAAAACGCGAATCGTCACCGCGGTCTGGTTGTCCTCGGCGGTCGAGAATACCTGGCTGCGCTTGGTCGGAATGGTCGTGTTGCGCTCGATTAGCTTAGTCATCACACCGCCAAGCGTCTCAATGCCAAGCGAAAGCGGCGTCACGTCAAGCAGAAGGACATCCTTAACATCGCCTTGAAGAACGCCCGCCTGAATCGCCGCACCGACCGCCACGACCTCATCCGGATTGACGCCCTTGTGCGGTTCGCGCCCGAACAGCTTCTGCACCGTCTCCTGAACCTTAGGCATGCGTGTTTGGCCGCCAACCAAAACGACCTCGTCGATTTGAGAGGCTGCGATCCCGGCGTCCTTCAGTGCCGCTTGACATGGTGGCACCGTCTTCTGAATGAGATCGTCAACCAACGCTTCCAGTTTGGCGCGCGACAGCTTGATCGTGAGATGCTTCGGACCGTGCTGGTCGGCGGTGATGAACGGCAGATTGACCTCGGTCTGCGTCGCGCTTGATAGCTCGATTTTGGCTTTCTCGGCGGCATCCTTTAGGCGCTGGAGGGCGAGCCGGTCGCCGCGAAGATCGATCCCGTTCTCCTTTTTGAACTCATCCGCCAAGTAATCGATGATCCGCTTGTCGAAGTCTTCGCCTCCCAGAAACGTGTCACCGTTCGTCGATTTGACCTCGAATACTCCGTCGCCAACCTCGAGAACTGAAATATCAAAGGTTCCGCCACCGAGATCGTACACAGCGATCTTGCCGGTTCCCTTCTTTTCAAGACCATAGGCCAATGCTGCCGCGGTCGGCTCGTTGATAATGCGCAGCACGTCGAGTCCGGCGATACGCCCCGCGTCCTTGGTGGCTTGGCGCTGAGCATCGTTGAAATAGGCAGGAACCGTAATGACCGCCTCGGTTACTTTGGTGCCAAGGTAGGCCTCCGCGGTTTCCTTCATCTTCGTAAGAATGAATGCGCTGATCTGACTCGGGCTATATTTCTTGCCGCGGACCTCCACCCAGGCATCGCCATTGGGGCCTGGCACAATATTATAGGGCACCATGCCCTTGTCCTTCTGCGTCATCGGATCGTCGTACCGGCGACCGATCAGGCGCTTGATGGCGAAGATCGTATTTTCGGGATTCGTGATGCTTTGGCGCTTGGCGGGTTGCCCGACGAGAACCTCCCCCGTATCGGTGAAGGCCACCATGGAGGGAGTGGTGCGGGCGCCTTCTGCGTTCTCGATCACTTTCGCCTGGTTGCCTTCCATCACGGCAACGCAGGAATTGGTCGTTCCCAGATCGATCCCGATCGCCTTTGCCATCACGTTCTCCTCTCGTTCCGGGGACGAGTTAAATCAGCCCGACGCCTAGCCGGATCTCGGCGTTACTTGTATTTCAACCGACATGCTGCCCGATCACGTTGACGGATATCAACATTCCGATCTTTCGATCAGCATCCTGCGTCGGATTTCCCGAGACGGCAACCGGATTTCCGGACCGGGGCTCGGCAAAAACGCGAATTTCATCGTGCCACTAAGAAGGACTACCGGATGACAGCGCAAACGACCCCTATCGACAATAGAAAACAGCTTCAGTCTCGGACCTATCAGCTCGCCGCGCTCGACCAGGACTTCATTCTTGGAGAGTCGACACGCGGTATCCGGCTTCAACTTGAGTACGCCAAAGCGGAAGAGGCTCTGCGCGCGTGGGGCGTGCGCTCGACGGTCGTCGTGTTCGGCAGTGCACGCGTGCGTGAAAATGGGCCTCCCCGGCATGCGACCTGGTATCGGCAAGCTCGCGAATTCGCCCGCATCGTTTCGGAACGTGGCGGCGCAAAGAGATCAAATGGCCCGGTCCGCGATAACGTAATTGCGACCGGTGGAGGACCGGGCTTGATGGAGGCCGCCAACCGAGGCGCATGTGATGCCGATGCCCCTTCCATCGGCTACAACATCACGCTCGTTCACGAACAACAGCCCAATGCCTATTCGACACCCGAGCTGACATTTCGATTCCAGTATTTTGCTATACGCAAAATGCATCTCGCGATGCGAGCGAATGCGCTCGTAATCTTTCCCGGAGGATTTGGCACTCTGGATGAGATGTTTGAAATATTGACGTTGAAGCAAACCGCCAAAATTTCACAAATTCCAATTCTTCTTTTCGATCACTCTTACTGGCGCTCGCTTCTAAATCTTGATGTCTTGGTGTCGGAAGGCATGATCGCGCCTCAGGACACGAGCCTGTTTATGTTCGCCGACGATGCGGAAGAAGCGTGGGCGTTGCTCAAGGAGCATCTGTTATGCGCCTTTTCGCCACGTCAGGACTCTCCATGACAATTTCTTTGCGGCCTCTACACCCGGTCGCGAGGCACCCATTGGGATGAGCAACAAGTCCTATTCAGTTGCGCGATAACCCCGACTGATATTCATTCGGTGTGGAGCTCCCGGCGCATTTTCGAGAATAATACCTCAAGACGATCGCGGGGCAATCCTACTTCCTGCAAACATTGCCTCGCAAGCGCCAGCCCAGCGGCAATATGTTCATGAAACACGTTGACGTTCCCGATGAGCTGAAGCTCCTCCGCCGCTGCTTCGGTTCTCGCGCTGGCAATCAAAGCCAGGTTTGGAAAGCGATGCCGCAACGCACGAAGTATCCTGAATGCCGGTCGGTGCTGGTGGAAGGTGACGACAACCGCCCGGGCGCGCTCCACACCAGCCGCTTCCAGAGTCGCGAGCCGGCTCGCATCTCCGAGAATGACGGGCAATCCCAACTCTTTCGCTTGCACAAATGGCTCGTAGCGCGTTTCGAACAAAAGATGAGATATGCCGGCTTTCAAGAGCGCTCTCGATACGATCCGGCCAAGGGAGCCGGCACCGCAAACGAGCACGTGCTGTTGTAGGTCCTTCGACTGATCAAATCCTTCCAGCTCCTCGAGCTGAGGGTGGTGTGGTTGCCGGTGGGCGCGGAATATGTGTTGCACTAACCGATCATGTTCTCGAATCAAAAGCGGCGCCAGCGCCATGGATATTGCGATCGCGATCATCGCTGGCTGTCCGATGGTTGCGGGCAGAAAGTCTGCGCTGATTCCCAAGCTCACGAGCAGCAATCCGAATTCGCCCCCGTGGCCCAGGATGATTGCCCCTCGTCCGGCATCAAGCGAACCGAGCTTCGCGAGACGTAGTGCTATCGCGCTGATAACAATTTTGATTGGCACCAGCAGGAACAGCCAAAAAATCACGCTGAGCGGAGATTGCGTGACAAGAGCAAGATTGAGTTGCACTCCAGTCGTGATAAAAAACAATCCAACCATTAAATCCCGGAAGGGACGAATGTCGTCTTCGATGCGATGTCGGAAGTCGCTCTCCCCTAGAACAAGACCCGCAATGAATGCCCCCAGAGCAGGCTCAATTCCGAGATAATGGCTGATCCACGCTGTTATCAGAACGAGCAAGATTGAAGCGAGCAGAAAGGCTTCAGAATGACCGTGACGGGCAACCCATGCCAACGACCGATAAAGAATCGGTTTTCCCACCAGGACGATGATGCCGAGGATCGCCAGAATTCGAACCACTTCAATCGCAATTTGGGTGCCAGCCTCGGTCCTACTGGCTAGCAATGGAAGCGCCGCGAGAAGAGGAGCGGTTGCAATGTCCTGGAATAGCAGAACGGCCACGCTGGTTCGGCCATGGCGCGTGGTAAGCTCGCCCTGATCAGCCAATTGTTTGGCGCAGATCGCCGTCGATGACACCGCTGCGGCCGCCCCGACCATGACGGCCGCACTTGGAGAGGCGCCGAGCAAATACGCTACTCCTCCGAATGCGACGCTACCCAAAGCAAACTGTAGCCCGCCGGCCGAAAGAACACGCCAGCGTGTTGCCCATAGTTCGGCGACTGACAGTTCGAGACCGACCGTGAACATCAGCAAAATGACGCCGATTTCTGAGAGAAACGTCAATGCGTCGCCGGGCTGCACGAGCCTTCCGACCGATGGGCCAATTATGACCCCGGCTAGAATATAACCAAGGAGGGTTGGAATTCGCATTCGAGCGCATAGACCAGCCGCAATCGCAGCTGCGGCGATCAACACGACCGATATAGCGAGAAGGTCTTGCATACGTTTTATCGCACAAGCCGTGCTTCCACGACGAATTGTGAGCCTGCGATCGATCTGCAGACTGACCGCTGGCCGATAGGCTTCACGCGTCAAATGGTTTCAGAATTGCAATATAAGCGGCAAACCCGTCGAGCATATATTGAATGGCGAGTCCCGCAAGCACGATCCCAAAAACGCGCCCTATGACATTGACGCCCGTCAATCCGAGCACGGCCATCAGTCGCGATGCAAAAAGGAAGACCAATAGGCAAAGCAGCAACACAGAGAGGAGGGTAGACATTGCGATAAGCTGAATCAGGAAATCGCTGCCTGCCTTTCCCATAATAAGAATGACGGAGGTCATTGCGCCCGGACCGGCAGAGCGGTACTGCAAGTGGAAAAACCGCCACGTCCGTGCTTTGCTCTGCCTCGTCTTCTTCGGCCTCGGTTGCAGTCCGTAGTCCGCTGGGACGCCGGCAATTCGAAACGCCGGGAGCGATATGCCCAGAAAGCGAAAAACAGTATCGCCGGCGAACGCAAACACGATCAAAATCGGGCCAGCAAGAAGGACGGCGCGAACTGCAATTTGTTGTCGGATCGCGACACTCTTTTTTCCGGTCAAGGCCATGAAGATCGGGAGAATGCCAAGTGGGTCGATCACCACAAAAAATGTGACGAAGGTCGTAATGACGAATTCCAGCGTCGACGGCACGCGAGCTATTTCCCCTTAGGCGGTTCAAGCGCCGCCGCGATTGCGTCATCGACGGTCCGCATCCAAACGAATTTGATCCGTTGTCGCGCATCAGGAGGGATATCTTCGAGATCCTTTCTGTTTCGTTCGGGAAGCATGACCGTTTCAATGCCGCCCCGCACCGCAGCGAGGACCTTCTCCTTGACGCCGCCGATCGGCAGAACCAGTCCACGGAGCGAAATCTCGCCTGTCATCGCGGTGTCGCCTCGTGCCGTACGGGCGGTCAGAAGCGAGGTCAAGGCGATGAACATGGCAACGCCCGCGCTCGGGCCGTCCTTCGGAATCGCGCCTGCCGGCACATGAACGTGAATATCCGACTTTTCGAACTGGGCAGGATCGATGCCGAGGCTCTCGGCGCGCGATTTGACAAGACTGAGCGCGGCTTGCGCGCTCTCCTTCATCACGTCACCAAGTTGCCCCGTCAGAATGAGCTTGCCGCTTCCGGGCACGCGCGCTGCCTCAATGAACAGGATGTCGCCGCCGGTCGGCGTCCAGGCAAGTCCGGTGGCGACGCCCGGGACGCTGGTGCGCATCGCGACCTCGTCCTCGAAGCGATGGGGCCCGAGAATCGTTGGCAGGTCCGCCTCGCCGATCTTGACCGCGGTATCTTTGCCCTCGGCAATACGCATCGCGGCGTGGCGGCAGAGCGCGCCGATTTCTCTCTCCAGGTTGCGGCAGCCGGCCTCGCGCGTGTAATACCGGATGATCCCCCGGAGCGCCTCGTCGGAAATGTCGCATTGCTCGGCCTTCAAGCCGGCAGCATCGAGCTGTCGCTTGATGAGGTAGCGCTTGGCGATCTGCAGTTTTTCATCTTCCGTATAACCGGGGACCGAGATCATCTCCATGCGATCGCGCAGGGGGCCGGGAATGCTGTCCGGAATATTGGCGGTTCCGATGAACAGCACTTTCGATAGGTCGAAGGGTAGGCCCAGATAGTTATCGCGGAAAGTGCGGTTCTGCTCGGGATCGAGCACTTCGAGCAGGGCCGACGAAGGGTCGCCGTGAAACCCGGCGCCAAGCTTGTCCATCTCATCGAGCATCAGGACCGGATTGCGCGCGCCCGCTTTGCGAATAGCCTGAATGATGTTCCCAGGAAGCGCACCGATATAGGTTCGGCGATGCCCGCGAATCTCCGCCTCGTCGTGAACGCCGCCGAGGCTCAGGCGCGCGAAGGGACGTCCGGTCGCCCGGGCGATGCTCTGACCAAGCGAGGTCTTGCCGACGCCCGGCGGGCCGACGAAACAGAGAATCGGCGCTTTGCCATCCGGATTAAGCTTGCGCACCGCAAGATATTCGAGAATGCGCTTCTTGACCTTGTCGAGATCGTAGTGGTCTTCGTCGAGGATGCGGCGCGCTTCTTGAATGTCGATCCTCTCGTCGGCCAGTTTTGACCAAGGCAATTCGATGAGCCAGTCGAGATAGGTGCGGATCATGGAATACTCGCCGGCGGCATCTGGCATCCGTTCGAGACGCCGCAGCTCCTTCTTGGCCTGATCCTCGACCTCCTTCGGCATGCCTGCCGATTCGATAGCGCGCTTCAGTTCTTCGAGCTCGGCGGAACGATCGTCGGACTCGCCGAGCTGGCGCTGGATCTGCCGCATCTGCTCGCGCAGGATGTGCTCGCGTTGCTGCGTACTGAGTGTCTCCTGCGTCTGCTCGCCAATCTCTTTGCTGATACGGAGCACCTGAATACGCTCGGTCAGGAACCGAATCGTTTTTTCAAGCCGCGTTTTGACGTCGAATGTTTCGAGAATGTCCTGCTTGTCAGACGGCTTGATGTCCATCAGGTTGGCGACGAAGTCGGCCAGCGCCGAGGCCGACTGAACCCCGTCAAGTCCTGCGACAAGCTCGGCCGGGACATTCGGCAAGAGCTGCATGGCCTCGTGCGCCCGCTGTCGCAGCAATTGCACCCGGCCCTCGATTTCCGGCGTGAGGACTTCGGCTTCCCCGATTTCCTCCACCTGCGCGGCCAGAAAGGGATATCCTGCCAAGACGCTTTGGATACGAAACCGGCGCGTGCCGCGGGCGATCAGATGATGGGTGCCGTCCGGCGCCGTCACGTAGCGCAGGATTTCTGCGACTGTGCCGATACGATGAAGCTGATCGTCGCTTGGCTCGTCGACCGTCGGATCGGTCTGCAACACGATGCCGATCGGGCGTTCGCCGCGCAAAGCCTCCTGAGCGGCGGCCTGGGAACGTTGCCGCCCCACCGTCAGCGGCATCACGACTCCGGGGAACAGCACCATGTTGCGCACGGGCAGCAATATCAGTGCGCCCGGCGGAAGCTTGGTGTTGCTTTGATTTGATGGCGATACTTGTTCGTTCATCGTTTCGCGCCTTGTGCCGATTTTGCGAGACGGAGAAGGAGACAGCCATCCTCAAAACCCTGCGCCGCGAGCGCTGAGCCCGCCTCGGGCAAGTTGAACCGAAGCAAAAAACGTCCCTGAGGAATCTCGAGCCGATGAATGGCCGCGCCTCTGACTAATGCCGGCAGTCGACGATGGCCACGCACTTCAAGCGTCCGCCCCAGGACACTGATCTCGACATCGCCCGGGGCCACGCCCGGCAACGCGATCAGTGCAATGAATTCGTTTTCCGTCTCATACAAGTCGACGGGCGGCGACCAACCGATTGTGCCTTCGACGGCAAGAGGCGTGAAAAATTGACGATGAAGGCGCTCCGCGCGAGCCAGGAGCTCACAAGCATCCGCCCACATCCACCGCTCGATTTCGCCAAATGCCATGGATCTGACCCCCTAACACCGCTTCGGTGCTGTCTTCCTATGTCTCAACCGGCTCCGAGCGCAGACTCCGACGAATTTGATTCTCGATGACATCAAGAGCATCCTTGACTTGTTTCTCTGGCTTTCGGGTGACCATCGCGATCTCGTCCGTCTCAAAGCCTTCGACGTAATGCAAATCGAACACTTCTTGCTCGAAAGGGGATAACGTAGCTAGCACCTGATCCATCGCCGACAACAAACCGGATTTCGGAGAGGCTTCTCCGGTAAGCGATGAGGGCGCGATCGGAGGATGCCCTTTTCGCGAGCCGCTGCCGCGCTGTGCGATGGCCTTGCGGACGAGGCGATAGAGATGCGCGCGATCATTTGTCAGCTTTTGGCGCTTCGATAAAGCCGCAAGCTTGTCTTTTGCCTCCCCAACCAATTCCGCAAGCTCTCGATCGGTGACTGACTCATCTTGGCTAGGAATGCGATTGACAGCTCTGCGCGCGAACCGTGTCAACCGGCTGCGGTGACCTTCAACGAAAGCTTCGCGGATTTCGGCGGCGCTTTGCGGTACCGCGCCACCTTCGCTTGGTCCGGACGCAAATGACAGCTTCTTGCGCCTCGCTTTGCGTTTCCATTGCGGCTCTTCCCGCATCTTCTCTTTGAGAGCCTTTAGTTCTTGCAGAAGCGCCTTTACCGCATGCGTCAATGCGGTGATAGCTGACTTTGCCGACTTGTCAGCATGCAAGATGTGCGACGGCAGCCGGAGCGTAAGAACGGCCCGATGCTCCTCCTTGCGCGCGTGCCGGTCGAGTTCAATAAGAAGATGCACAGCATCCGGGGGAAAACGTTGCAGATGCTGTTCGAGAGCGCGAATTTTGCTGTAAAGTTTCTCTCGCAAAAACGGGTGTCCGTGCAGGTTGCGCGTGACGATATTCCAGCTGAAGTGACTGGCGTTTTGACCTAAGTCTGCTGTCATGGACAGGGGCGTCTCCGCTGGCCGGTTGAACGAAAACAGTCATATCACCTGTTGGCGGCGCTGAGCCGCAAGGGGCAGGCGCACGGTGTCTCCTTCAGCGCCTGCAGTCTTTTCACGAAAGATCACGCCTTGGCCTGACCATGGGCCTCGACAAACCACAATGTTTTGTCGATACTTCTGGAGACCTCAGTGAATAAGTCGGCCGTCCCCTGGTCGCCCGCCTCAACCGCCTCGTCGATGTTGCGACGGACATTCGCGCCAAACGCAGCGAGTGCATCAGCAAGTGCGGAAACATGGGCGCGCCCATCGATAATCTCGAGTGGGTATTCCTTAAGCGTCGATTGTTTGGCGGCAACGCGCGCCGTGCCCTCTGCCGTGCCGCCGAGCGCTACGATTCGTTCGGCAATTATGTCTGCATGCTCACGCACGGTCGTTGCGACCTGATCGAACAGTTCGTGCAGCGCTATAAAGCTTGGTCCCCTGACGTTCCAATGAGCCTGTTTGGCCTGGCTTGCGAGGTCGACGGCGTCCGTCAATCGTGCCTGAAGCAATCCGATGGCGGTTCCACGAACGTTGGATGGCAAATCGATTCGGGTGTCATGCATGGTTACCTCCTGAAGTCGCTTGCTTGACAACTTTTCGGCCGGGATGGGCACCGCAGGACCGATTCGCGCCGGAATCCAGCCCGGCGGATCGCTGGCGGGAAACGACTCGATGTCCGCTTCAAGGACAGGATCGTCATCGGTTTCAGGAGGATCCGGTTCAGGTTTCCTTGCCATTTGCATACTCTCATTTTTAGCGCGTTAAGGCACTCAATGCGCGTGCGACGCGATCCATTGCTGAAGGCGGCGTTCATCCATGGCGCCGCTCACGCGATCTACGATCTGGCCGTTACGAAACATAATCAGGGTGGGAATCGATCTTATGTCGTAACGCTCCGCAGCGCTTGGATCATTCTCGGTGTTCAACTTCAGCAACCGCGCGTTCGGCTCCAGTTGTCCCGCAGTGCGCTCGTAGGCCGGCGCCATCATGCGGCATGGTCCGCACCACGGCGCCCAGAAATCGACGACGACCGGTATCTCATTTGACTTGATATGCTTCTCCAGCCGTTCGCCGATGACCTCCGCCGGATGACCGTCGAAGAGCGCACGATGACAGCGGCCGCATTTGGCCTCTTTGGCCGGCTTGTCCGCAGGGATGCGGTTGACGGCATCGCAATGAGGACAAACGATATGCGTGACGTGTTGACTCATGTTGCCGGCCTCTCACGCTCTGCGATCTCGGCCTTTCGGTCCTGATCGCGCACGAGCCAATAGACGGCGCCAAGAGCGATGACGCCCGCCGCCAGCGCAAACATTTGATTGGCCGTAGCGGATGACAAATCGATGATGATGAATTTCCGGATCACCGCGAGCATGGCAATCAGGACGACCGTGCGCACCTGCACGACGCTTTGTTCCCGCTTCACCATGATTAGGATGGAATGTTTGAATTCCAAGGCGATGATGACGGTAAACATCATGCCAAACACTGTCTGAAAAACAGCAGGATCTGTCGGATCAAAACTGGCCAGGACGAGGCCGAATAGGATCTTAATTGCCAGATGCCAGACCGCGGAGGCGATAACGACGATGATCAAGCCGGTCAGAATGAGAACGACCACTTGCTCGAATTTCTCGTAGACGCTGGCGACCTCCCATTGCGTGGTCTTGATGTCCAAATGTTCGAGCAATTTCATAGTTGACTCCGTCCGCTGCGCCACCGGCTTTTCTCTGACCACGCCTGTTTAAGTTACTTTCGCAACGCTTCCTTCTGTCGCGGCACCGGAAGATATTCGACGCCGCCCCCTTGCGACCGTACCGGCTGGGGATAAAGCGTCATCAGTTCGAGCACTGCGTCCGGCATGTTCGTGCTGACAGGCAGGCCCAAGTCTTTGGCCTCCGTCGGCGAAATCGGATAGTCGTGCGTCCATTGTCCGGTCGATAATTTTTCAGCGAGCGCTTCGGCCTTATCCTCGGGCATTTTATCCGTCAGGAGTTCCTTGGCAGCAGCTTTAACCTGGGCAATCGCCTTGCGGCCGACATCGGCAAGAACCAGGGTCTGGTCGTCGATCTCCGCAATCGGCTTCTGCTCGATCACCTTAAGCAAAGAGGCCGCGGGCGATTGCCCGAGCTGCGGATCGATCGGGCCGAGCACAGAGTGCCGGCACATGACGATCTCATCGGCTGCGAGTGCAATGAGCGTACCGCCGGACATCGCGTAATGAGGCACGAAAACGGTCACTTTCGCCTTGTGCGCGCGGATGGCCGCAACCACATACCAGATGTTGAAAGTCGTTTCCTTACTGAACTGCATGGCGCGTCCCAAATGGTAACGGATCGAGCGTGCTCATGGGGTCTCCGGGCCTTTCATCGGTATCGGCCGCCGGCTGCGCATATCGGCAAGGATACGTTGTTGCAGCTCGGGCGACTGGACGCCGACGGCTTCGCACAATTCGCGCAGCGTCTTTCTGAGACCGTGCATCTGGTCGATCAGATCGAGAACGATGGCGATGCCTTCTTCGTTGACGCCCAGATCTTCGCGCAAATCGCGAATCATTTGCGCGCGGGACATGTCCATTTCCGTAAAGGCCAGTCCTTGGTCGGTTCTTTGCGGGCGTAGCCATCCTTCCTCAACCCACGTCTCGACAACGTCCTGGCTCACCTTCAAGCGCAAAACAAATTCTGGGATATGGAGCATCTACGCCTCCATGCCGCGGCGGGGATCGTGGGCTTTGCCAGCGGTCCAACTTTGAACGAACTTCTCCAACTCGGGATCGGGCTTCTCCGGCAGGACCACCTTTAGTTTCACATACTCGTCCCCCCGCGTCCCGTTCGAACGCGCGACACCCTTGCCGCGCAGGCGCAGAACCGTGCCCGTGTTGGAGCCCTTTGGGACGTTCATCGACACGGCTCCCGTCGGTGTGGGAACGGAAATCTTACCGCCCAGCACGGCTTCGGTGAGCGAGACCGGCAATTCCAGATGGATATCGTCATCTTTGCGCGTGAACAGCGGATGTGGCTTCACAACAATTTCAACAAACGCGTCGCCCGGCGGACCGCCGCCGATCCCCGCGCCCCCCTTGCCGGCAAGCCGCAGAAGCTGGCCGTCACGCGCGCCGGGCGGGACGGTAACATCGACGGTGGAGCCGTCCGAGAGCGTGATGCGTCGCGTCGCACCATTGACCGCCTCCAGGAACTCGACGGGCAGGCGGTAATGCACATCCTGCCCGCGCATCTTCAGGTTCATCCGGCCGCCCCGGCCGAACAGGCTGGAAAAAAGATCACCCTCGTCGCTGAAATCGGAAAATCCTTCTGATGATGCATAAGGATGGTCACCGGCCGCCCCGCCGGCAAAATCCCGATAGTAGCGCTGCCGCGGCCGCTCCTGGCCCGAGGCGTCGATCTCGCCACGATCGAATCGCGCGCGCTTTTCCGGATCGCTCAGGAGATCGTAAGCCGCTGAAACGGCTTTGAATTGCTCCTCTGCCTGCTTGTTGCCGGGGTTGAGGTCGGGGTGCAGCTTCTTGGCAAGCTTGCGGTAGGCCTTCTGAATGTCGTCCTGACTAGCGTCCTTCTTGACGCCGAGGACGTTGTAGGGATCTGCGTTCAATCGGGGCCCCCGAACCAATATGTGGTTTTCCGTGACCGGCCCGGTCTGCAGAGCCGATGCGCACAAGCTAATTCTGCTACGGTCGGGGGCTCGACGCAAAGCCGCCAGACGAGCGGCGCACTCCGGGGATCCGCGGGCTCGACCTAATCCATCAGCGCAGTCGGCGCAGCCTCAGCCCCAGGATCGTGAGAATGATGCCAGAAAACAAAGCGTAGGTCGCCAGCAGCCAACCGGCGGCCACAAAAGTTTCAACAGGCTTGGTCAAGAAGAGCCAAACGACAATGCCTCCGAGGACAACCGAAATCGCTCCGCTAAGAATTAGCCAGATTTCGCCCCTGATTTCATGACGAAGGCGTATAGCGGCGAAAATTTCAAAGGCTCCGGTGAAAATCGACCAGACCGCAATGCTCGCCCATAAAAACGACGCGAGCGCCAAGGTAGCCGTGAGCGGCCAGACGATCACCACAATGCCAGTTAGAACGCCCAGGATGCCGCTGAAGGCAAGCCATCCCCAGCGCTCGCCTTTGCGGACATTGTACACTGCCGCGATCAAGACCAACACACCGTCGGCAAACGAGAAAGCACCAAAAACGAGCGTAAACGCCAGCAACGCCTGTGTTGGCATCCAGAATGCCAGAGCAGAGAGAATCAACGCCAAAACGCCGCGAATTACAAATGCCCACCAATTGGTGCTCAACGAGCACAACAGCCGACGGCCGGAGTCGTCATAGTTGACGTCTTTTTCTGCGAAACTCTGGTAGCTCATGATTAGGCCCTTTCAAACCAACCTGCCGAATAGTCTCATCGAAGCTGCCAGACTTGACCGTTGCTAGAGTGATCGTGAGCCGGCTCACCCTCGGACTGGCGAAGTGCTACAATATGCAAGCCTGATGCGCTTGGCCATTGATCATTGATGGCATTCCGTTCGGTGCGCCACATTGACGACCGTCAATGCTGAGCCACGCAAATGCAGCCTTGATGTCAAGGCGCCGATGCGTGAGGGCGCTATCGGTTGATCTGAAGGGGATAAAGGGAGTTTTAGCCATGCTCACTGATCTAGCGCTCGGCGGCCGGTGGCCCGACGTGGCCCGCGATATGCGCCGACTTCAGGAAGAAATGAACCGCACCTTCGGCGGCTTCAGGTTTGCCGTCCCGGCCGAGTACCCGCCCGTCAACGTCTGGGCGGGGGCGGACGGCGCCATCATCACCGCGGAAATTCCGGGCGTCGCGCCCGACCAAATCGACATTACGGTGCACCAGGATACGGTGACGCTGCGCGGAAAGCGCGAGCCTGCGGCGCCTGGCAAGGACGCGACGGTTCACCGGGAAGAACGCACGGTGGGTGCATTCGCCCGAACACTGGTTCTTCCTTTCCGCGTCGACTCCGAAAAGGCCTCCGCACGCTTCGAGCGGGGAGTTCTCATTCTCGAACTGCCGCGGCCGCCTGCCGACAAGCCCCGCCAGATCAAGATCAACCCGGCGTGAACGAGGGAGGTTCTCCATGACCGACAACACATCAGGCGCTAAAGCGCAGACCGAGCCTGTAAGCCAGGCTCCGACATTCCTCCCGGCTGCCGATATCTACGAGACCAACGATGCGGTGGTCATGCTGCTGGAAATGCCGGGTGCCGATCCGCAGAGCCTCAACGTCACGCTGGACAAGCGGACGTTGACCATCACCGCGAGTTCCAAGCCCTTCGCGCCTCAAGGGTATACGCTGGTCCATGCCGAGTACGAGGACGGTAACTACGAACGAGCATTCACGCTTTCGGAATTGGTCGACGGCGATCGGATCGACGCCGAATTCAAGGATGGCGTGCTGCGTTTGACGCTGCCGAAGGCTACGCCATCCCCGGCCAAAAAGATCAATGTCCGCGCGGCGTGACCGTTCAAGGAGGACTCCAATGAATATCCGCGATCTTATCCCCTGGAACTGGGGCAAACGGCAGGTGCCGGTTCGGCGCGAGCAAAGCCAGCCGCTCCAATCGTTGCAAAACGATATCAATCGGGCCTTCGACAGTTTCTGGCGGGGATTCGATCTGCCTTGGCCGTCCACGTCGTCCGCGTGGTCGATCTCAATGCCGAGCGTTGATGTTTCGGAGAGCGACAAGGAAATCGAGGTGACGGCGGAACTCCCCGGCATAGACGAAAAAGACATCGATATCAGCCTCGCTGAAGGCGTGCTGACGATTCGCGGCGAGAAAAAATCAGAGGTCGAGAAGAAGGAGAAAGACTATTATCTCCAGGAACGGACCTTTGGCTCGATCGAACGAGTCGTGCCGCTGCCCGATACCATCGATCTCGACTCCGCCAACGCCACGTTCAAGAATGGTGTCTTGACCGTCAAGCTTGCAAAAAAGCCGGAAGCTGCGGCCGCCACAAAGCGGATTACTGTGCGGCGCGCTTGATCCAGAAGCCCTCAATGAAGGTGGCTGCGATGAGAATGCACGTGCGAACTGTCCTTCTGACCCTGTGCTTTGCCGCCGTGATCGGGAGTGCTCCCGCAGTCGCGCAACAGGCAGCACTCGTTCCGTCGCAGCCAACCCTCGCTCCGCTGGTCGAAAAAGTGGCGCCCGCGGTAGTCAATATTTCCGTGCTGTCGCGGTCGCCGGTGCAGGATAATCCACTGCTCCGGGATCCGTTCTTCCGTCGCTTCTTTGAGTTGCCGGATCCCGACAAGATTCCTCCGCAGATGAGCGCGGGTTCAGGCGTCATCGTCGACGTCGGTAAGGGTTACGTGATCACTAATCATCACGTGGTCGACAAGGCGACCGAAATCGTCGTTACGTTGCGCGACCGCCGACAGTTCAAGACAAAGTCATCGGCAGCGATTCCGCAACCGACATTGCGCTGGTGCAAATCGAAGCTGATCGGCTGACCCAGCTCCCGCTTGCCGATTCCGACAAGGTCCGAGTCGGAGATTACGCCCTCGCCATCGGCAACCCCTTCGGCCTCGGGCAGACCGTTACTATGGGCATTGTGAGCGCGCTCGGGCGTAGCGGCATCAATGCCGAAGGCTATGAGGACTTCATTCAGACCGACGCCTCGATCAATCCGGGCAATTCCGGTGGGGCCCTGGTGTCCCTCAGTGGCGAACTGATCGGGATCAATACGGCCATCATTGCACCTTCCGGCGGAAATGTCGGAATCGGCTTTGCGGTATCGAGCAACATGGCTCGCTCCGTCATGGATCAGCTCATTCGCTACGGCGAAGTCCAACGCGGTAGGCTCGGATTCGTGGTGCAGGATATCACGCCGGATATTGCGAAGGCGATAGGCGTACCCGCGACGGCTGAAGGCGCGGTCGTCGTGCAGGTTGAGCCGGGTTCGGCGGCCGACAAAGCCGGCGTCAAGGCCGGAGATGTCGTGACCGCCCTCGGCGGGCGGCCGGTGCGCGGCGCATCCGACCTGCGTAACCGCATTGGACTGACCCGCGTCGGTGAGGACGTCGAGTTGAAAGTCCTCCGAAACGGCGCAGAGCGGCGGCTGCGAGCGCGCGTCGAGCGAAGCTCGGCCTCTCCTCAAACGGCCGCTTTACAGACCGACAAGGGCACAACGATCCCGCGTTTACGCGGCGCGGTTGTTCGCGACATCGGTCCGGGTATGCCTATGTACGGCAAGGTCCAGGGCGTCGTGGTCGCCGAGGTTGAGGACGGAAGCCCGGCAGCCGCGCGCGGCTTGCGCGCCGGCGATGTGATCGTCGCCGTCAACCGCAAACCCGTCCGCAATGTGGCTGAATTCCAGGCCGCCCTGCAGGAGGCAGGCCGTGTCGCCGCGCTCGATGTGCTGCGTGGAGACATGTCGCTCTTTATCTTGATCACGTAGGCAGAGCGCATCGGCTATGTCCTCTTGGAGGTTATCGGCGAGAGGCTGGCGCGCTATCGTTGCGCTTCGAAAATTGTCGCTTACGGCTGTCGTTTGTGTTTGGGCGCTTACAATTGGCGATGCGACCATGAGCAGCTTGCAGACAATCGCTCAGGCACAATCGCTAAATGCCCAGACCTTCGAACTGCCGAACGGGATGAAGGTCATCTATGTCCCCGATCGCCGTCTCCCGATCGTCACTCATATGCTTTGGTATCGCGTCGGCTCAGCCGACGAGGAGCCGGGCAAATCGGGTCTTGCTCACTTTTTCGAGCATCTGATGTTCAAGGGGACGCCAGCCAATCCGGGTGACTCCTATGCCCGTTTCATCGGTGAGGTTGGAGGCGAGCTGAACGCATTTACGTCTTATGACTTCACCGCCTACTACGCGACCGTAGGCTCTGCTCACCTTGAGAGAGTCATGGAGCTTGAGGCCGACCGCATGGTCAATCTCGCGCTCACTCCGCAACAAGTCGCTGTCGAACGGGAGGTGATCGTCGAAGAACGGCGCTTGCGTACAGATAACAAACCGGAAGCATTGCTTCTCGAACAAGCCCTTGCGTCGCTTTTTCTCAACCATCGTTATGGAATTCCTGTCATTGGCTGGATGCATGAAATTCGCTCTTGGACTCAAGAGGATGCACTTTCTTTTTATCGTCGGTGGTATGGGCCTAGTAATGCGTTGCTCGTCGTTTCCGGCGACATCGATTTTGAGCAGCTCAGGCGTCTCGCGACCAAGCACTATGGGAAGCTACCTGCTCACGCCGTAACGCGTAAGCGCGCCACCGAGCCGCCCTCGCTCGCGGAACGGCGCGTCATCATGAAGGACCAGCGAGCGGGCCGTCCCTTATGGCTTCGTCTGTATTTGGCTCCGTCCTATGGAACGGAAAATCGGTCCAAGACCGCTGCAATCGAAGTTCTGGCTGAACTCCTTGGCAGCGGAGCGACCGGTATTCTTCATCGTCGTCTGGTGATGGAGCGCGGATTGGCGACTGACGTGTCCGCGAGCTACGACCCCGCTGCGATCGACGAAACGATGTTCGCGATCAACGCGATTCCTAAGCCGGGTGTTACAATGGAACAGTTGGGGGGCGCAATCGACGAGGAGATCAATACTGTCGCAAAGACTCTTTCAACGGCCCCTGCCGATCTGACGCGCGCAAAACAGAAGCTCATCATGGCTGGCTTGCAAGCCCGCGATGGAACCTACAAAGCCGCACTTACAGTTGGATCTGCTCTCATGACTGGAGCGGCGCTAAATGACATCGAACAACGACAAGATTTGATTTCCTCCGTCACCGCCGAAGAGATCGCAGTTGTCGCTCACGATCTCTTCCAACCAACGCGCTCGGTAACATCGTTTTTGTTGACCGAAAGGTGAATGAAGCATGTCTGTGCGGCTAAAAAGCGCCTCGCATCTCCTATGGGTGACCACTTTTATGTTTTTGCAAACTCACCAGGCGTTTCCCTTGGACATACATACCGTCAACAGTTCCTCCGGAATCGTGGCTTGGCTGTCGGACTCTCGGCAGCTTCCCATCATTGTCGTCGACTTTGCCCTCATCGGAGCCGGCTCTGCGTCTGACCCTGATGACAAACGAGGACTCGCCAATTTCGGTGCTCAGATGCTTTCCGAGGGCGCCGGTGTATTTGATGCCAAGGCATTTCAGGAACAACTCGCGGATATCGGAGCTACGCTATCCTTTGCCGCAGACCGAGATGCGCTGGTCGGACACCTCGAGGTCGCACGCGAGCATCGAAATCGTGCATTCGATTTGCTCCGATTGGCTTTGTTGCAGCCGCGCTTCGATCTTGAAGCCATCGAGCGGGTCAGGATCAAACGGGACGTTGATCTCGCGCGCCTTGACAACGATCCAGCTTATGTCGCCTCACGCGCGTGGTGGGAGGCTGCTTTCCCGGAACATCCGTATAAGTATCCTCCGCTCGGCTCTCGTGAAGCAAATGGCCGCATCACGTCGGCTGATTTGCAAAACTTTCAGTCTCGATTAACGAACTCGAAACTCGTTGTGGCAGCAGCGGGCGACGTGAATGCCGCTGAATTATCGGATTTGCTTGATCGTGGTTTCCCAAATGGGTCGAAGGGTCGAGGAATCGACGCTCGTGCAAAGGCCGAGTATCGAACATTTGCGCCTGCCATTGTGCGTCTGCCCTTTCCCCAATCCGCATGTGTTTTCGGCCAACCGGGCATTTCTCCGACCTCGGCCGAATACCTTCCCCTGCTCGTGCTAAATCACATCCTGGGAGGCGGGACACTGACATCGCGATTGTTCGTTCAACTGCGAGAACGACGGGGACTCGTGTACTCAATTCGCACCGCCCCGGAGACACTTTCGCAAGCCGATCTTCTCATCGGTCGGTTCGCGACGGAAAACGTCAAGACACAGCCAGCGATCGAAACAATTCAGGCGGAGTGGCGCCGTATGGCCCAAGGAGAGATTTCAGACAAAGAAATCACAGCGGCGAAGTCCTATCTCAAGGACATGTTGCCCGTATCGATGGACGGCACGTCCGCTATTTCTTCAAGACTTCTTGCTGTCCAACGTATGATGCAAGGTATCGATTACATTCAGCAATGGCGCAATAGGATCGAGTCAATTGATCCGGAATTAGTGAGACGTACGGCCAGAAAGGTGTTTTCGACTGATGCCCTGACTTTCGCCGTTGCGGGCGAACCTAATGGCCTTTGATTTGATGTCGAAAATAAACGAGAGTGTCGCCGCTAGAGGAGCATGAAACAAATGCCTGTCCGTCAACTTCAAAAGAGCGAATGGAAATCTTACTGCGATCGAATCTCCAATGGCCTAGAGGGAAAGCGGGCAGAAATTGAGGTTGCGGGTCTTCCGATAGGGGACCAAATCGTCGCCAAGCAGATTCTCATCTTTGGCATTACTTATGATCCGAAGGACGATATCATTGAAGTGGCGCTCGAAGGCCTCGATCACATCATCCATAAGCCCCGGAGCTTAGCTGCGGACGAGGGAGCAGCCGGCCTTGCAAACTTGGAAATTGTCGATGGAGAAGGCCGAAAGCAAATCGTCAAACTGATGGATCCGCTGATGTTGCCTCCGCCGGAAAGATGACATGCCGGACAACACGATAGAGGTTCGTGTCGAGGATATCTCGCAGCTCTTTCACACCCTTGATCCCTTTCCATTTCGCGAGAGGGATCTTGATCGAGACGCCGAAGACTTTATCGTGAGTTGGGCGCGCGACCTGCCCCGGTCGGCGACCGTCCATATTTTGATCTATTTGTCCCAAGCCGGATTCAGTCAGCCACTTGCCCAAGAGATTCCGATTGGAATCAACCAGCATTTTGCCCATCGTGCCGAACAAGCTGCATTTGAGCTTCGTGAGACGTTTCGAATTGGGTGGCGATCGCTCGCAGTCGGACTAACCGTGCTCACGGCCGCGATCGTGGCAAGTCAGGCGATTCACGCCAACGCTCCGACACCATTCAACCGCGTGTTCGAGGAAAGTCTGATTATTTTCGGCTGGGTTGCCAACTGGAAGCCGATCGAGACCTTTTTATACGCATGGTGGCCAATCGTTCGTCGCCGCGATCTCTTTTTGAGACTTGCGCACGCGAAGGTAAAAATAATGGCACAACGGAGCAAGGATGGTGAACCGATAGCTGGCGGCGCGCACGAAAATTGCGGCCAGATACAAGGCTTAGCTTTCAACTAAGTACGCGATCGAATAAAAACGGTTTGCGCTAATTCTTCGCCTGCCTGCCGCCATCATCGCGACGGAGCCCCCCAGCGTGGAAGAGCGCGGAGCGAGATATGATCATGGGCACTCATGATTATTTCCTTATCTCCTTGGAGTTATACCAAGTCTCGTTGATCAGAACTCGTGTGCCCATTGGCGCAGTCCTATTGACATGATGCGCCAGGGCTGATCGACGAGCTTGTTCCAGGCCGCGCAACAATGGTCGACGAGATCGTCGTAGATTTGAAGACGCGGTTGGAGAGCCTAGTTGTCGCGCATGAACTGCCAGATGTTTTCGACCGGGTTGAGTTCAGGGCATTTTGGCGGCAGCGGAATGATGGTGATATTGGCCGGCACGACGAAGCGCTTCGACACATGCCAGCCAGCTTGGTCGACCAGAAGGATGGCATGGGCAGCAGGCGTAACGGTTTTGGCGATCTCCGCAAGATGCAGGTTCATCGCCTCGCTGTTGCAGGCCGGCGGGATCAAGGCCGCGCCCTTGCCCTCCTAGGGGCAGATCGCGCCGAAGATATAGGTGGAAGCAGTCCGCTGGTCGCGTGGCGCGCTGGGGCAGGTGCCACGCTTGGCTCAGCGACGCGTGATTTTGTTCTTCTGGCCGATGCGGGCCTCGTCGGCGAATCAGATTCCTATCGTGTCGCAGCCGACGCCCTTCTGGCGCGCGACCGTCTCCAGACGGGTGGGGAAGCTTTTTTAAAATCCTCGATGGCGCCCGCTGCTTGCGCTTGGTGGCGCGGTCGGGCGGAGAGTTTGCGGTAGCCCATAGCGCGCAGCTCCCGGCTGAGCGTCTGCTTGGCGATCGTGATGCGGAATTCCTCGAATATCCATTGCGCCAGATCGATCAGCCGCCAACGCACCACGCCATGGACCGCCGGGATCGGACCGCTTTCGATCATGCGGACCAGCGCCTGGCGTTGGCTGTCGTTGCTTGGATGGCTGCCCCAGCGACTTGCCGTCCCAGGAGACCGTCAGGCCCTCGCGCGTTGAAGCGCAACACCCAGTCCCGGACGATCTGAAGGCCGACCCCGCCGTCTTGGCCGCCTCGGTGCGTGTTGCGCCACCATAAATCGTGGCAAGCGCCAGAAGCCGCCGAGCTTCAGGCCCGTCCTTGGTCTTCCTAGCCAGAGCGCGAAGCTGTGAGCCATCGAAATCGCGGCGCAACGGTATCGGAGCCAACATGACGGACCTCCTTGGTTCACCCAGTGAATCTGACCCGCCTCAATCTGGGAATCGACCAAGAGTCATAATTTCAGGGACCCGGTATTAGGGTTCAGACTCATTAATACCAACGGCCCTCATGATTGACCGATGTGCGCCCATGCGCGGCGTCCGATCGAGGTGATCGTGTTCGGCTGTGCGACGAGGCGTCGCCAAGCGTCGCAGGCGGCGTCGACGATGTCGTCGTAGGT
>NZ_NHSK01000003.1 GCF_016653355.1 Rhodoplanes elegans
AGCCGTCGGCTCTGGTTGGCGTTCTTCGATGCCGCTGCCACGCCGCAGATCGGCCGCCGAGAAATCCGTCCGCAGAGCAACCGCTGTCGCCATGGCGCGAATCCTCCCGCCCCGAGCGAATCACAATTAGCCTCGCTCCGGAATCCCCAGCGAGTCAGCCACAGAGGCTTCTGGTACAAAATCATGGCCGGGAAGAGAACTAGCTGCAGCTCGACGCGTGTCAAGCGACATCCGGAATGTTGCTCGTCCGGCAACATCAACGACATCGCCTTTGCACCGACGCTAATCGCCAGAGTGGCGCCGATCACCGGCCTCATCGCGGACAAGGCCTACGACGCCAACAGTCTGCGACGTCTGCTCGCCGAGGGCGGCGCCAAGGCCGTGATCCCGTTGACCGCCAGCCGCAAGCAGCCGATCCCCTACGATCGCTTCGCCTACAGGCGCCGCAATCGCATCGAGCGGATGTTCTCGCGGCTCAAGGACTTCCGACGCGTCGGAACCCGCTACGACAAGCTCGCCAGAAACTTCCTCGCCGGCGCAATCCTGGCCGCCACCGTCGCTTGGTGGCTTAATTGAGTCCTGACCCTAGCGCAATGCTCATAGCATCGGCTCACCAGCTGGAAGAACGGGTGCGCTGCGTCCGGCCAGAACGGCAGGAAGCACGACCCCGCGTGGCCGGCGACGATCGCCTCCGGCCGGGCGCCACGATTAGATGCGTCTTGCCCGCCGCGGGCGGCTCGAGCAGCAGCACGCCTCGCCGTTAGCGATGAAGCAGACGGTCGAAACCTCGCGTCAGCGAACTCCAGAGTGTCTGGAACACACGCTTCACCTCCGTCAACATCCTCGCCGCCGTCCGCACGCGACCGGCGATCAGTGTGCTCTGGTCCTGTCCGAGGTCTCGACCGCGGCGATGTCTATCTTCCTCGACCGCTTCCACATGACCAGCTTGAATCACGCCGCCGACCGAACCGCCACTCCGGTTTCCAAACGGGCTCTCGCGGGAGCCCTCGATGACGGCTACATAAAAATGGACGATGTCCTTGTTGCGCTGAGTTCCACCCGCTCATGAAAGAATGGACCCGTTACCGCTACGCTGGAGGTGCCAATGGTCGGCTCCTTCTGAAGTAGATAAAAGTCTCAACCACCAGATTGCGTGAGACATCAACTGCCTGCTATTGGAGTTCGCTTGCAGTTGCGGCAAAGCGGCCAGCCAACGTGAACGGGTATCGGAAAGATGAGAAAAATTGCAGTTGTGGGCCTCGGCTATGTTGGCCTTCCTGTCGCAATCGCCTTTGCGAAACGCTGGCCCGACGTGGTGGGTTTCGACATTGACAAAAACCGAATTATAGAACTCAAGGACGGCTACGATCGGACCAATGAAGTCCGACCCGAGGACTTGCGTCATTCGTCGCTGAGGCTCACCTACGATGTCTCCGGCCTCGCGGCATCAAACTTCTATATAATCACAGTGCCAACGCCGATTACTGAAGCTAATGCGCCAGATTTGAGCGCTGTGCTCGCCGCAAGCGAGACAATTGGCCATGTGTTAAAGGTTGGCGACATCGTGGTGTACGAATCGACCGTGTATCCGGGAGCCACTGAGGAGGAATGCAGCCCAGTGCTGGAGCGGGCGTCCGGCTTGAAGGCGGGGCAGGATTTCAAACTCGGCTATTCGCCGGAACGAATTAACCCCGGCGACCAAGCGCACCGATTCGAGACCATCACAAAGGTTGTCTCTGCGCAGGATCCCGAAAGCCTAGATATTATCGGGGCTGTTTACGGTTCGGTTGTCACCGCGGGCATTCACCGAGCGCCTTCGATTAAGATCGCCGAAGCTGCCAAGGTAATCGAGAACACGCAACGTGACATTAATATCGCTTTCATGAACGAATTGTCATTGATCTTTAAAGCGCTTAGTATAGATACATCTGACGTGCTTGCTGCCGCACGAACCAAATGGAACTTTCTTCCTTTCCATCCTGGCTTAGTCGGAGGGCACTGCATCGGTGTAGATCCTTATTACTTAACATTTCGAGCAGAGAAAGCCGGCTATCATCCGGAGGTTATCCTGGCGGGGCGCCGAATCAACGACGGCATGGGTGCTACGATTGCGCGCGAGTGCATACGCGGACTGCTGCGAAAGAAGGTGTGCGACGGTGTCGTTACAGTGCTCGGATTAACATTTAAAGAAAACGTTCCAGATACACGCAATTCCAAGGTGGTAGATATTGTCCGCGAACTGCAATCGTTCGGAATAGAGGTGCAGGTAAGTGATCCGTGGGCTGATCGAGGTGACAGCTTTCATGAGCACGGCATTGCACTTGTGGAAACCGACGATCTCTGTCCAGCCGACGCCGTAGTGTTGGCAGTGCCGCACGACTGTTTCCTTGCGGACGGTTGGTCTCTAGTGCAACGACTTCTGCGTGACGGGCGAGGGCAGGTATTTGACGTCAAGTCAGTGCTGAATCGTGAAAACAGGCCTGCCATGATCGAGTTATGGCGCCTGTAACTTTTTGCGCTCAAGGGTAGCATTTGCGGACGATGTGATTTGACCAACACGCGGCTTCCACGCGCGGCGCCGGCTTGCGGCCCGCCGTGTAGGGCCGGTTGAATCCGGCGTAGGCGTCGGCCTGGAGAATACCCCCATTGCGATGCAGGTGACGTTCGGGATGATCGCCGGTGCGGTCGCGCGAGTAGAAGAACACGGCCGCCGGCGGATCATGCCCATCGAACGGGCGATCGTCGCGCACATAGACTCAGGCCCGGCCGGTGTCGGTCTTGCCCTTCGCCAGAACCGGCACCGGCGTGTCGTCGCCGTGCACGCGATCGCCGGCGAACACATGGGTTCTGATCAGATCGTAGAGCGGGCGCGGCAACGTGGCGCATCCGAGCCGAACCAGTGAGCCTGCACGCTACCACGCCCGCCGACCCGGTGACGCTCGAAGAACCGTTGGATCGTACCGAAGCCGAACGTGTGCCCGTGGCTCGCGAGGCTCCGACGAAGCTCCTCGATGGTGATGTCGGGCGTCTCGGCGAGTACGCCCAGGATCAAGTCCTTGCACGCCTCGATCCGGCCGGACCGGCGATCGCCACCGAGCGCCTTCGGCCGGGCGTCCCCTTGGACCTCTGTCCGCCGTCGCCATCGGCTGACGCTCGCCGCGCTGACCCCGAACCGCTCACAGGCCTGCCGATGCGACATCCCATCGGCCACTGACTTCAGAACCCGCGTTCGTAGATCGAGAGAAAGGGCTCGCGACATGGCTACCGGCCTCCCTCTCCGGCAGACAGCATGAATCATTTCCGCGCCAGTTTGTGAATCCTTCGCGATTCACTCAGATCGGGAACCGCTCTAGGACTATCTCTATGGACTGCTTGCAAAGTCGATGTAGTTCGCATTGACGTCGATGCCGACATAGTCTCTTTCGAAAAAACTCGCGATAACTTCCGGTTCCGCAGCCGATGTCCAGCAAACGGTTGGCCGAGCCGAAATTCAGGAGCTAGCCAATTGTGGAGCGGATAATCGTGACAGTCGGCCGATTAACGGTAAGCGTCGTTTTGGCCCCACCTTCTGCGGAGGGTGGTGAGGGCGGAGGGTGCCGATCATCGAGGTCTGAATCGGAGATCGGCTTGTGTCTAAACTTGATCCTATGCTTGATCCGCTACGCGCTCTCGTGCTGGGACGGCCTCACCCGCTTCCTCGACGACGGCCGCATCGAGATCGACTCCAACGTCGTCGAACGCTCGATCCGCCCGATCGCCCTCAACCGCAAGAACGCGCTCTTCGCCGGGTCGGACGGTGGCGCCGAGCACTGGGCCGTCGTCGCCTCGCTGATCGAGACCTGCAAGCTGATCGGCATCGATCCGCACGTCTATCTCGCCGACGTCATCACCAGGATCGTCGACGGCCACCCCAACAGCCGCATCGACGACCTGCTGCCATGGGCCTACGCCCCGCCGCAAGCCCTCAAAGCCGTGGCCTGACGACAACGCTTACGATTAACGAGCTGGATGGCGTTGTAGCCGCGCGGCGTTTCGAACACCCGGTGCGCAGCACGAAGCAGGGGATTTGGTGTCGACGGCTTGACCATGGTGCATCCGCGCTTGAACTACGCAGGCTGGCTCATCTGCGTATGATGCTGGCAATACGGGTCGGCAACTTCGCCCAGACCGACCTGATGCGGTCGATAGTGATCGCTGAGCGCACAGCACGTTCAATCCTATCGATATCCTCTTTCTTAACCAGCTTTGTTTCATCGAGAAGAGACAACGCAAAGGAAACAAAGCCGAAGCTCATCGCGATGGCCGCAAGTCGCTGCTTGTCGACGGCAAGAGCTGCCTCCGGTCGGGGTCAAGGGCGAAGAAGGCGTCTCCGGCATGCAGCAGGCGCTTGTCGACCGATTCGGGTAGATCTCGCGGCCCGCGCCGGTAAGCCACATGATGCAACTCGAAGTCCAGGAGCCGCATGCCCGCGTCGTTCAGCAGCGTGTGCTGAGCGCCGAACACGGGATGTGCCGCGTAGTAGGGAAACGCGACGAACTCGCTGTAGACGAATAGCACTTTATACCAACGGCCCTCATGATTGACCGATGTGAGCCCGAGCTCGCATTCCGATCGAGGTGATAATCTCCGGCTGGGCGACGAGGCGTCGCCAAGCGTCGCAGGCGGCGTCGACGATGTCGTCGTAGGTGTCGAAGACGCGGTTGGAGAGCCAGTTGCCGCGCAGGAACTGCCAGACGTTCTCGACCGGGTTGAGCTCCGGCGAGCGCGACGG
>NZ_NHSK01000004.1 GCF_016653355.1 Rhodoplanes elegans
GCCGGGAGGGCTGCCCTCCCGGTGGCCGCCGCGTTGCAAGGCCAGCACAGCGGCGCCGCAGGAGCTGCTGTCACTGTCGGAAAAGCTGACAGTGACAGCAGTATTCGGGCACCGTTAACCGAGCCGCTAGTACGCGAGTATCTCCAGAGGATCAGCAACTTATCCGCGAGCCATACCCATCTAGTCAGGATGGCTTACGCGGCCCCGCATAAGTGCTCGACGAGTGCCACGCGGGCACTCGTCCCTAGGTGACGCGCGACATCCCGACCACAGCGATGCGGCCCGACCTTTTGGAGAAGGAACCTGATGATGACGACAACGACGCAACGGGCATGGTCACGACCATGCGGCAATTCCGGCGGCGGGAGGAGGTCTCCTGCCCATGCGCTGACCAACAAAAACACGCAGCGCCGCACGGCCCCACGGGCACGGCACCGGCACGCTCACTAGAGGCGACCAAACCGGCGGAAACACGCGCCCGGCCGAACGACAGACGGCCGGTCGAGGAATCCACCAACCGATTGGAGGCACTTGAACCGGAGAAAATGACCGACGGGTGATGAGTAACCGGCCCTCGGGAGCCCTCGGGCTCCAGCGGCAACCCCGCGCACAGCGGGAACCGTCTGGCCATCAACATTGACCGACGAAACGAACGGAGATGAAGGAACTGAACTACGCGCTGCTGAACCTGACCCGCCACAGCGGGGACGGGTCGTTTGCCACGCGCGCCTGCCGCGCGCGGGGGCTCCAGCAGCTGGCCGAAGAGTTGCACGCGCTCGGCTTCAAGCTGAAGGCGGCGAAGAACCTGGCGCCCAAGCATGTGGACGCGCTGGTGGCGCACTGGCGCGCCAGCGGCATCGGCGACGCCACCATCCGCAACCGGCTCGGCTGGCTGCGCTGGTGGGCCGAGAAGGTCGGCAAGCCGGGGCTGCTGCCCGGCGACAACACGGGTTTCGGCCTGGCGGAGCGCACGCCCTACCAGGGCAACCGCGCCCGGCGGCTGACGCCGGAGACGCTCGACCGCGTCGCGGATGCGCGGACACAGCTCACGCTCAAGCTGGAAGCAGCCTTCGGGCTGCGCCGCGAGGAGGCGATCAAGTTCCGCCCGGCGCTGGCCGACCGGGGCGACCGCATCGCCCTCAAGCCCAGCTGGTGCAAAGGCGGTCGCTACCGCGAGGTGCCGATCACCCACCCCAAACAGCGTGCCCTGCTCGACGAGGTGCGCGCGGCAATCGGCAACGGCTCGCTGATCGCGCCGGGGCGGCTCTACGTGGATCAGCTGCAAACCTACAAGCACCAGACCCGCCGCGCCGGGCTCGGGCAGGCGCACGGGCTGCGCCACGCCTATGCGCAGTGGCGCTACAAGGTGCTGACCGGCTGGGACTGCCCGGCGGCAGGCGGACGCGACTGCGGACAGATGACGCCGGAGGAACGCGCGCGCGACCGCGCGGCGCGGATGGAGATTTCTCACGAGCTGGGGCACGGCCGTCTGGACGTGACCGACACCTACCTCGGCCGCCGCTGGGCCAAGGGGAGCGCGCCGCGATGAGCGGGCTCAAGGCCAAGATCGAGGGCGCGCGCAAGCTCGCCCGCGACTCCCGCGAGCGCGCGGCCGCCAGCCTGCTGGATGTCGATTCGGTTCTTCAGTGCATCACCAGGGCGGCGGCAGACGGCCTCAACACCCTGACCATCGCGCCCGAGAAACCGCTCGATCTCTCGGGCACCGAGGCGGCGCGCGAGCTGGTGAAGAAACTTGCGGCGGCGGGCGCCAGCTGCGAGTGGACACCCCGGCGCCGGGGAGTGGACGGGCCGAACGTGCCGGAGCTGACCATCAGCTGGTGAGCTTACGGCTCCCAGCCCCAATCCCTCTTCTTCTCCGGAGCCCGCTCGGGCTTCTTCTCGGGCTCGGGCGGCGCCTTTCCGCCGCCGCCCGGCCCCTCGGCGGGTTTCTGTTCCTGCTCCAGCTCCGCCTTCCGGCGCTCGTAGATTTCCGCCTGATGCGGGTTGGCGCGGACGTGCTCGCGGGTGGACACCACCTTCATGGTGAGCTGCGAGCGCTGGCCGTTGAGGCGCTCCAGCTCCGCCTTGCGGCGGAACGGCGTCATGAACTTCCGCGCCTCAACCTCGGCGACCTGCCGCTCGATCTTCTCCAGCTGCTTTTCCATGTCGGCGAGATCGATCCCGTCCGCCACCAGCTCGATGCCGGGCTTGTGGAGAGGTTTGCCGGATGGGTCGCGGTCGTTGCTGGCCATCGCCAACCTCGCCTTGTAGGCCCGCATCCGCGCCTCGTACTGCGGCGAGGGCTCCTGATGGGGCTGATGAACGGCGCGCAGCTCGTCCAGCTCGCGCCCGCGCTCGGCCGCCTGCAGGGCAGCCCAGCACTCCGCCTCGGTCTCGCGCCCGGCCGGGCGGATCGCCCGGTTATAGGCCGGGCGGGACCGGCCGCCGTCAATCCGGCAGTAGTCCACCTGGCGCTCGCGCCTGCGGGCACCCCGGCCGTTGCGGCGCGTGCGGACCCGTGAGACGGGCCGCGCGCCGCGCCGGTCCATTTCGCGGCTGCGCGGCCCTTCGTGGATGGTCGGCTCGCGGCTGAGGCCCTGCGCCTCCAGGGTGCGTCGATCAACCCGCTCGGACCTCCCTGCCCGCTCCAGCGCCGCGTTGACGTGCTGCTCCCACATCAGGCGCAGCCGCTCGGTCGAGCCCTTTTCGCTGAGGCCCGCCACCCGCTTGCCGGTCTCCGGATCGCGGTCGCGGATCACCAGATGGCAGTGCGGGTTGTCGGCGTCCTTGCCGCCGTCGTGGTAGGCGGCGAGCCACCCCGCCCTGCCCTGGGTCGCCGCCTCGGCGAATTCCCGCACCAGGGCGTGCCGCTGCCCGGCGTCGAATTCCCTCGGCAGGGCAAGCATCACCTTGTCCACCACACGGGCGTTCTTGCGGTCGCCGTCCTCGGCCTGACGCAGGAACCCCATCGCGCCCCGTCGCGACACCGGCAGGCGTTCCCCGTCCAGATGGGTGAGTGCCTTGGTCCGGGTGATGTAGTGGATGTGCGCGCTGGCCGTGTACGGCCGCGCCTGCGTACTCTTCCCGATCGGCTGATGATGCAGGCTGTAGATGGCCATGGCCGCCTCGGGTGCGCACGGGTTTGCTTTGCAAACCCATAAGTGCGCACTGCTGCACACGCCATCCTCTACCACACAGCCCGCCTGCGGCACCAGAGCCCGCCACGGCCGCGCACTCTCCCCGCCGGGAAGCCGGCCGCAGTCAACCCAGGCTTGAGTTAGCTCACCCCATCCTGCTACCGCGAAGGACCCCGATCGGATCGGACAGCGCCATGGAAACCCGGGAATTCGACAATCAGGAAATCGCGGACTTCCTCGACAATCTCGACCGGAAGTTTCAGAACCGCTCTGGCACCTACTGCCACAGATGGGCACAGGAAGAGTCCAGCAGCCTTGGCTATGCCCATCCAGCGCTGACGTTCTGCCGGCCTCTCCGGGACATGACAGAGTACGAAATTTTTGTGCTCAAGCTTATTGAGCTACTTGAATTTATTGAGTTTTTCAACGATGGGACAACGCTGATGGAGGCTCTCCGAGCGTCCATTGCCTATGGCGACGGACGATGCACTGTCCGCTACGATCGCGAGAACATGGCATCGATCGCGAAAATGCTGGGTCCGCGCCAGTACTATCCGCACCCTGTTGCAGACACGGTCCGCGGGATTGAGCGCCTCGTCGGCAACCTCGATCAGGCGGCATCGGTATTTCCGGCCCTGAACCGCTGGCTCCAGCGCCATGTCGGGCGATCGTCCGCTTCCGCCGCGAGCGGGTCGCTCGCTTTTTCAACCACCCCCGGGCCTTACGGGTTGGCGATCGGCGTGTCCGAGACCTCGGGCCAGATGATGCACTACCGGGGAGAGGCATCCCTGCTGACCATCGCCCCGCCCGGCAAGGGCAAAACGCAGTGTCACGTTCTGCCGACGCTGGCGACCTACCCCGGCCCGATCATCGCCCTGGACGTGAAGGGCGAGTGCTACGCCGCGACGCACGAGCTGCGCGAGCACCTTGGACACCATGTGATCCGGTTCGCGCCGACCGAACCCGACCCGGACAAGAGCGCGCGTTACAACCCCCTCGCCTTTGTTGACGACCATCCGGACGAGCTGTGGGAGAGCGCCCGTTTCCTCGCCGATCTGATGGTGCTGGTGCGCAGCGCTTCCGAGCCCGTGTGGGAGACGATGGGCAAGGAGCTGCTGACGCTGTTCATCGCCTACACGGTCCACACCTGTCCGGAGGAGGAGCGGACGCTCCAGAAGGTGCTCGACCTGGTGTCGACACTGGGCCTGACGGAAATGCTCGAGGAAGTAACGGCGGCGGGCAGCCCCTACCCCACAGCGATGCGCCGGACCGCCGCCCGGTTCCGTCAGATGTCGGCCACTTCGCCCAAGCAGTTCGAGGGTGTGCTGGCCGGAGCCGGTCAGCACATGCAGGTCTGGGAAGGCCCCAAGATCGAGCGCATCACGGCCGCCTGCGACTGGGAGCCCGAGGATTTCCGGCGCGAGCCGTGCCCGACCCTCTACCTCTGCATCCCGCCCGAGGCGCTCGACACCTACGCGCCGATCCTCCGTGTGGTGATCGGCCAGCATGTCCGGCAGCTGATGCGCAACCATGAGCGCAGAGGCCCGCCGATTCTGTTCCTGCTCGACGAACTGCCGCGCCTGGGCCAGATGCAACCGATCCGCGAGGCGTTGGAAACCGGCCGTTCCTACGGCATCAAACTGTGGATGTTCGCGCAGTATCCCGAGCAGTTGACGAACGCCTACCCCGGCTTCGGCGAAGGGATGATGGAGAGCTGCGACGTGCGCATGTACATGGCGCCGACGATGAAAGTGGCGGAGATGATCTCGACTGCTTTCGGCGACTCCCTCAACGTCTTCGGGGGGACGCCCAAGCGCGTGCTCGACCCGACCACAATTCTTGCACCGGAACACCGTGAGAGCATCTTCGTACTTGCGGCAGGCGAAGAGCCGATGATCCTGCGGAAGCGCTATTTCCATGAACAGACTGTGCTGCCCATATCCGAGAGGCAACCGGTCTCACCTGCCGCCCCTGCTCCGAAGCGGACGGTTATCCTCCCCGTTCAAAAACAGGGCGGCGGCAATGCTCCGTTTGTTATCGCCAAGCCGTCCGGTGGCGCTTCTTCCCAGCCTGCCAAGTCTTCACCCGAGCAGGAGTAGTTCCAGGGGAACTGGCGCCCCGTGTGCAGCCGCCTCAAGGGGCAAGCCTTCGGTGCTGCGCACCCCTTGACCCGGCTGCCCAGGCGACGCTGTAGGGCTGTCCATGTCCGACGCCCGAGAGTGGCGTCGAGCGACCCCCGAAAAAGCACTGTCAGGCGGTTCTGTGGGCCTGGGTTGTGCCCCTTCTTCTTTTCTCCTCAAAATATGAAAATCCCTCTTTTTGAAATTATGTAAGGATTCTTGAAGAGAGCTTCTTGGAGAGGTTCTTGGATCTTCTTGTTCTATATATAGGCGCGACCAATTCAGCGTGGAATGCGCCACCAATTCAGCGTGGAAGCGCGACCAATTCAGCGTGCCGGAGGGGGGTACGCGCGACCAATTCAGCGTGGAAGCGCGACCAATTCAGCGTGGATGGGGTGCTAACCCCTTGAATCCCGGCACATGCCCGAGGATGGGGGCGCGACCAATTCAGCGTAGCTACAGCCTAGGAAAATCAGGATTTTTTCGGGGAACGTGCGGGCTTGGCCGCCTTCGGCGCCGGGATGGCGAGCACATCCGGCCCGGCCGGTTCCAGGGTGATCCCCTGCTCGGTCAGCTTGAGGGGCAGCTTGGGGAACAGGGACTTGATGTCGGCCAGCTCCTCGGCGAGCTGGGCGCGGAAGTCCCGCTCGCGGCCGAAGCCGTCACCGAACTGGATGGCGAGGCTCGCCCACGGCACGGTCAGCTTGGTGTCGATGCTGTGCAGCCGGTAGTTGATCCAGAAGTAGAGGTCGAGCTTGCGGGCGGAGTTCGCCAGATGCCGCAACACGTGGGTGTTGACCGGCATGGCGTGCTTTCTCAGGCTTGAGAAAAAGCTGTCCGAGAAGGTGATGGTGGTCGGCCACAGCATCCGCTCGTCGGCGTTCCGGGGGAACCACACGTCAACGCGCTGGAAGGGCTTGGCGTCCAGCGTGGCGGCGCGCTTGCCGTCCCACGCGCTGATCTCGAAGCGGCAGGCAGCGAGCGCGTTCACCTGCTCCTTGAACGGCTGGATGGTGCCGCGCGGCCCCCCCTTGGGCTCGATGCCCAGCTCCCGCATGAAGCCCGAGAGGCTGTCAGCGATCTCGACCGTGGGCGAGTTGTTGCGCACCGCGTCTGTGCTGAGATGCGCGATGAGCAGGCGGGCCTTCGGCCCGAACGGCACGGGCTGCTGAAGGCGGGAGCCGTCGGGTGCACGAAGCTTCCCGGCGCTCACCACGATGGCCGTGCGGCCGTTGGTGCGCTCGTACTCGGTGACGGTCTCCGGCAGGCGCCGGTAGGGCAGCCCGCACAGGGCGAGATGGCTGTGGATGTAGCTGAGGCTATCAGGGGTGAGAGGCTCGGTCTCGATCACCTCGCGGACGATCTCGCGGCGGCGCTGCACGGGGGTCAGACTGGCGAGGAAGGAAGCCCGCTCGGCCTTTTGGGCGGCCTCCTGGTCCCGCTTTGCCTGGCGCTCGACCAGGTGGCGGGCCACGGTCGCGAACAGCATGCTGCCGCGCGCCTTCTCCAGCTCCTCACGGAGATCGGCGTCGCGAATCAGGCTTTCATCAATGGGCCCCATGGGCCCAGCGTAACTGATTTGCGGGGGGCACCCAACGTGCCCTGCCCGCTTGTTGGGCTTAATTCAGAGGGAAGCGGAGGCCGTCGCCGGGCTTGGCGGCCCCAAGCCGATACGCGATTTACGGTAAACGGTAAGCCGTAAACCGCAGGAGGCGGTCATTTCGACAGCTGCTCCAGCGACGGGTGCCCCCGGCGGGTCAGGTACTCGTCAACGGCCTCGGCGAGGATGTCCGAGATGCGCCGGTCTTCCTCCAGGCTGATCTCCTTGATGAGGCGGATCGCCTTCTTCGGCAGGTAGACGGTGGCGCTGGGGTACTTGTCGCGCGAGCTGCCCGAACGGGCGGCCGGGGCCACAGCCTCCGGCGGGGCCGGAGGGGGCGCCGCCGGTTCCTGGCGGGTCTCGACCAGGGCTTCGGTCGCCTGCGGGACCGCCGCCCCCTTGGCGAGCGCGTCCAGGGTGACCCGTCGTCCCTTAGGCGATGGCGCGGAGCTCATTCTCGGACCCTCTCATACGTTTCTTGACCCACGCCCACAGAGCGCGGATTTCTTCGGCGGCCTTGCTGTCCGGCGAGAACTCGGTGACCCCCTGCCCTGCGCCGAGGGCGTCCTGGTGGTCGTTGCGCTGGACGATGTGGGGCAGCGCCAGCACCCCCCACATGTTGAGCGCCGACGACGCCTCGTTGATGCGGTAGCTGCGCACCGGGGCCTGGTTGAGCACGAAGGCGAACTCTTTCCCGAGCTTGCGGATCGCGTCCAGGGTGGGGTTGGCGGCCTCGATGTCGGCCGGGCTTGGCCGGGCCGGGATTAGGCACAGGTCGGCGGCACGGATGGCGGCGGTCACGGTCACGCTGTCCACGCCGGGGGTGTCAATGACCGCCAGCGTGTAGCCCTTGGAGGCGAGCAGGGCCAGCGCACGGTCCAGCTCGGCGCCGCCCGAGACGCGGTCCACGGCTGGGTCTGGGTCGGTGCGGCGCAGTGCCCAGTTGGCCACGGTGCCCTGCTTGTCGGTCTCCAGGATGAAGACGGTCTCGCCGTCCTGTTGGGCGGCCACGGCCAGCCCGATCGCCAGCGTGCTCTTGCCGCTGCCGCCCTTCTGCGTCACCAGCGCGATGGTTTTCATGGTCTACCCTTTACCGTTTACGGTAAACCGTGTGTTGCATACCGTTTACCTCTTACGGCAGAGTGGCAGAGTCGGCCCAAATTAGCAATTCAGGTGCCTGCGGCGGCGGCACTGATCAATTGCCGCCTACCGTAAACCGTAGAGGTGCCGAGAGCCTTGACGGGCGTTCTATCTCCGTTCTCATAGAGCCATGGGCGATCCCTGGACCGACGACGACCACCTGCGCTTCGACGTGCGCTTTGCGCTCTCCCGGCTTACCGTGCGCGGCCTGCGGTGCGCCCTGACCAAGGCCGACCGCGAGAGCATGGCGCGCGCGATCGTGGAGCACCTGCGCCTGTGCGGCTGGCGCTGGGGGCGCGGGTCGGCCGAGACCCGGCCGGGCTCCATTCCCGCGCGGCGGCCCGTGATGCCGACTCGAAGTAGTACAATTTACATTTTACCGTAAGCGGTAGGAATTGACCCGCCGAAAGGCGTCAACGAGTCATGATGCCGCCTTCCCCGCGCGGCGGTACAGGAGGAAGATTCCGGCCTTCACGGAGGCCACCATGCTCACAAAGCGGAATGTCCTGCTGGGCGCGGGAGCGCTCGCGCTCGCGCCTGTCCTGCCGCCGGAGGCGGCGGAACCCACCCTGGAAGACCTGCTCGGGCCTGAGAATCTGGCACGGGCACGGGCCGACCCGGAATGGTCGTGGCTGGTGGACGAGACGGGCAGGCTGCGGGTGTCGGAGGGGTTCAGGGCGCCGTTCGCCTCGTTCCTGTGCCAGCCGCGCCTGATAGACATCCGGTCGGACCCGGGCATGCGTGGCCACGACATCTTCGCCGTGCACCTGTTCCACCGCCACGGCCGCCTGCCGCCGCTGCTGATCTTTGACTTCATCGAGGACAGGCCATCCGGCTCCAGGGAGCCCGGAGAGGGGCTCCGGCTGGTGCCGGACGGCTACGTCGGCCCGCTGCCTCCGCCGCACCAGGCGCTGGCCTGGGCGTAGGGGCGGGGGGCGAAGCCCCCCCCCGCAAGATACCATCTTGCAATTCTGACGTGCGTTCAGCAGACTGAATTCGGTAGTGCTGACGGGCGTGGGAAAATGACCGCCACTTCAAATAATCCTCAATCGACTTCGTCCAAGTTTGTTGGGTTCTGGAAAAATGTGTTTATTGGGGAAGTAGATCCCCATCCCGCCTACGAAGGCATGCCAGAGACAGACAGACGTCGTCCCGAAGAACGGAAGAAGTTCCTCGTGCAGCGCGCCGAGGAGTGTTCTCGTCAAAGAGGCGAGATTGACGAAAAGCTAAAGAATAAGGACAAGTCTGCTGTTTGGGTTGAGTGGTATTTATTTGATACGTTGCATTTAATATACAAAAAGAAGAGCGAAGATGTCGCAGATGACAAAATTCGAAGCGATCTTGTTCCTGTGCTTGCGTACAAATTCGCAAACGCTTCTCTCAACAAAACCTCTAATGTAAACACTATACTCGGGCGCCTGAAAGAAAGCGCTCTCATCTCGGCAATGTTGCCAGAAATCTTTTCTGAACCGTTTTTGAATCAGGTCGAGGAATCCCGCACATCAATAAAGAAAAAGAAGGAAGACGACAAGGTTATAGTCGGGCAAATAGAGGCTCTACGGAAAGAGATTAGAGATAATGAGTCTCCTGCGATGCAGTACGCCATGGCGGGGGATACATACCAGGCGTATGCACACATCTGCAGGATCGAGTCTTGTCAGCGTCTTATCCGAGAGATGAAACGCAAGCTCAACTATAAAATAAACGACTCCCGTGAAGACACTATGAGAACCGGGTAGCTATCAACCATTAGGTTGAGGGCTATCCTCGATGGAAAGCCATTTTCGGGCTGTTGTGGGGAAGTCATATGAGCAGCGAAGAAACTAAAATTGACGGGCAAAGGCGCGCGATTAAACAGCATATTGAAAAATACGAAAGGTACGGACATGAGTGGGATAAAGAGACTGCCTTAAAAACAATAAGGCGGGCGCAAGATATAATTGCTGAACTTAAACAGCGGGCTGGCTCGAGAATCTCAGACAGCTGGGAGGATCACTGGTCTCCCTAACGATCTTGTCAAGATGGTAAAGAATAACGCCAGCTGAAACGGACACATTTATGGAATTTGCCATTCCGTACATTGGAAGCTCTGCAACATAGTCAGAAATACTCAGAATTTCAGGTGAAACCCCATCGAACTCCCGTCCGAAAACGACGGCTATCGGTGGTGCCTTTGGCGCAAGACCATAGTATGGCTTGCTGTTTTTTGATATTTCGACTGAGGCGATGTAATATCCATCGTTTTTTAGACGCTTTACCACCTCAAGAGCGCTCGCGCCATATGCCCACGGCACCCATCTCTCGGAACCGCGAGAGCTTGTTTTAATTTTGCCGTTCGGCGGAATAATTGTATTTCCGCAAATGAATAGTCGTTCAATAAGAAGGGCGTCGCACAATCTTATAATTGTGCCAATGTTGTGGGCGCATTTCAATGAATCTAAGACAACCACAATAGGGCTGCGCGGAAATTTCATGAATTCGGAGCGCGGAGGCTTCTGAATTCGCAGGGCATTTTTTGAAAGAGGGGCGTCCATCGTGGTCTCCTAAGATAATTATACTACAGATCAGAATGTGTTGCGCCTCTCAAGTCAAATCAGAATCCGCTCTACCTCATCCAGCGTCAGCTCGTCCCGGCGACGGTCATAGAGCTGGGTGGTGCGGGTCGAGGCGTGATTGGCCATGGCGGCGGCGCGCTCCAGCGTGCCGCCGTTCTTCAGGTAAGCCGTGATGCCGGTCGCCCGGAAGGTGTGGTTGCCGATCTTGGTCTCGATCTCGGCCGCCGCCGCACGGCGCCGGATCATGGCGTAGGCGTTCGCCTGGGGCAGGGGCGTGCGGGTCAGCTCGCCGGTGACGCGCCCGAGAGTGCGGAACAGCGGCCCCTTGGGGTCAGCGGCGAGGCCGCAGCCGTCCAGGTAGGCGTGCAGGTAGGTCTCCAGATTGTGGTGGCAGGGCATCTCGTGCCGCTTGCCGCCCTTCTCGTGCAGCCGCACCCATAGGCGCCGGTTCTGCACGTAGACGTCCTCCACCTTCATGGCGAGCGCTGCGCCGACGCGGGCGAAGCTGTAGGCCATCAGGCCGATCAGCGCCCGGTCCCGCAGTCCGATCGGCGTGGAGGCGTCAATGCTGTCGAGCAGGTGGCGCGCCTCGTCCGGCGCGAGCACGGCGGTCTTGCCCTTCTTCACGACGTGGCGGGGGCCGCGCACGGAGGCGGCCGGGTTGACCGGGATCACCTGGCCGACCACCAGCCAGTCGAACAGGTGGCGGATGGCGGCGAGGCGCTGCTTGACGGTCGGCGCCGACCGCTCGCGGCCGAGCAGCTCGACGTAGGCGGCGACGTGCACGGGCTGAACCTCGGCCAGCGAGCGCAGCCCGTTGTCCTCGCACCAGGCCATGAATTCTCCGGCGGCGCGCGCGTAGGCGCGCCGCGTGTTCGGGTTACGGATTTGCGCCGTGAAGAACTCGATAAAGCGCACCTGCGCCCGCTCGCCGGTTGCGGCGACTAGGGCGGGGAGGGGAGAGGCGGGGAGGGTAAGGTGGTTCATAACTTGATCCTCGGCTTCTCGGGCGCGAAAAAGTCCTTCGGCTCTCCCACTTGAATTGTGAAAGGAGGTGTTGATTTTCGCTGCTCTATTGGCAGATCATTGAAGAGATTGACGATCTTGTCTGAGACACGTTCGTGTTCTTCATGAACCCAAGAAGAGGTGATCTCGGTTAGCTGTCGCAGAATCTCGAATTCACGTAAGGCGAGAAATGGGACGGAGATTAAAAATGAGAATGCTTTTATTGCACTATGGTCGCGTGACTTTTTGATTAGACTATATACTCCAGTAAGAAGCTGAGAGTCATGGGCGATGAGCTGATTTCGAATCGCCTTCAGCCGATCGAAATTGTCGCGGTTCTCTGGCGAGAAAACACGTTTCGGCTTCAGCGGCCTGAGGGGGTGTTTGTGGTCAAAGCAGCGACAAAATCCCAGGAGAGACGCCTCCGCCAATGCGCTGTCGACCTGACTGATGGACCGAGGATGAATGTCAGCGGGAATTCGCGAGAGCCATTCACTTACGATGGCCAATTCCGACCTGAACACCCCTAAACGACGCAACTCCATTGCCAGGGGGCCCTCCACCAGGTGGACGGTGGTGTCGTCCGGGCTCTCAACGAAGAGCACGGTCCCTTCCTCAAATCGAATCGCGTCCGTCATGACCAATCACCGTTTATATATGATAATGTCCTTTATCACATATTGTCTAGGTCGTCCATGGTGGGGTTCGATTTCGGTGGAGGGGGCGTTGCTGAGACGCCCCTCTCCTTTGTCGAGACCGGGAGGCGCCCCAACCGACGCCTCCCGGTCCAGCGCGTTCACCCGAGCACCCGGACTCCAGCTCGGACCGATCCAGCGTAGCCGCCCAAATCGACGGCGACGTGCCAGTGGCCCTCGCGAGGGACCTCCAGCCGAAAGGGCGAACGGGTGACGTGGCCGCCGAAATACTCGTGCCGCCCGCCGCGCCGATAGTTGCTGAAGTTGCTGCTGTCCATGAGCTTGACGTTGGCTGCATTGGACAGATTCACCTCAACGACTTCGCCGCCGCTGAGGTGGCCCAGATCATTATGCAAGAAGTTCATAACCCTCTCCCTAGTCCTCGCGGACCGTCGTGTTGGGGCTGGCCTGGCCGTGCTTCGTCGTGACGTAGCGGCCGCTGATCGCGCTCCGGAAATGAGAGCCGCTCGACCCGCTCGGGCCGGACGGTTCGTGAACCGTGGTCCGGGGGCTGGCCTTGCCGTGGTTCGTGGTGACGTAGCGACCACTGATCGCACTGCGATAGTGGCCGCCAGAGCCGCTGCTCTTCGCCATTTCTTTTTCACTCCAATGAGTTGGCGCCATTGCATGTGAGGCGCGTGATTGCTACATAGCAATCGTGGGATTCATATTGTGAGGGAGCGCTCTGATTGCAAGAGCGCAATTCAATGAGAATCAAAAATGAGCACAGACAAATTCGATGGCGAGGCCTTCTTCGCGGCTCTGGATGCGGAGAGGATCGCGCGCCGGGCCACTTGGAAGAAGGTCGCGGAAGAGGCCGGGGTGCCGGCATCCACCTTGACCCGGATGTCTCAGGGGCGTCGTCCCGATCTCGATAGTCTCGCCGCCCTATGCGCTTGGTCGGGCCTCAGGGCGGACGACTTCATGAGGGCCAAACCGGCGGCGCGGCCAAAATCGGAACCGCTGGCACAAATAACTGCTCACCTGCGTGCCGATCCGAACCTATCGAAGGAGGGTGCCAAGGCGCTTGAAACCCTAATCAAAACAGCCTACCAGCAGTTGAGAAAAAAACAGGGCTGAACGCATGGTCTTGCGGAGGGGGTTTAAGACCGAGGCGAACTGGTACGCGCGCGAGATGCGGCGCGAGCTGAGAGTGTTGCCGACAGATCCCCTGTGCCCCTGGCAGCTCGCGGGTCATCTGGAGTTCTTCATCGTACGACTCTCCGAATTCGCGCGACGTGCCCCACGTGAAGTCACCTATCTTCAGTCCGGAGCAGGGCAGAAGGAGTTTTCAGCGGTCACGCTGGACATCGATGGGCAGAGCTGGATCATCCACAACGACACCCATGATCCAAAGCGACAAGCCGCAAATATCGCCCATGAGCTGGCTCATGGGCTGCTAGTGCACAAGCCAAACCCGCTGCTGACCGCGATGGGTACACGGTATTTCGATCGCACACAGGAAGATGAAGCTAATTGGCTCGGGCCAGCCCTGCTGATCTCGGAAGAGGCTGCGCTTCTCATCGCACGAGAAGGGATGTCGATTGCCTCTGCCTCTAACCACTATGGCGCGAGCGAGGAGGTGGTGAGGATGCGGATGAACGTCTGTGCCGCATGGCGGAGGCTGCGCCTCGCGGCGCAGCCTGAGGCCCTCAGAACACCCCAAGGACAGGAATCTTGACAAGTGTCATTTTTGTAGATAACATAACCACGTTATGTCCTAAGGACATAACGTGGTTCAAATATTGAATGAATGAAATTTGGCAAAACTTGTGCATCACCACGGAGAGTCAGGGATAATCCTCCCTTGACAATCAATATGACGCAGTCCATATGTCCTTAGGACATATGGACTGCATTAATGTGACGCCGAAAGTTGCCATACAACGCTCTCTAACGGAGCTGGGGGCCCCAGTGGTCACCCCGTACAGCCTCTTTCTGTTGATCTGGCGCCTCTACAAGGCTGGTGAGTTCCACGGCGAGCCGGTCTCGAAAAGGGCCGAACGGCCTGACGAGGCCTCATTCAACTACTTCCGCAGGCAGCTACTGAAAGACCGGTATCTCAGGCCCGACCAGGACTTTGAAAAGGCGGTCTACCGGGTCTCAGACGTGCCGGATGGCACGGCCGAGGAGATCACGGCGCTCGTCAACCCGTTCTGCTATCTCTCTCACCTCTCGGCCATGCAGCGTTATGGGCTCACGACGCGCGCGCCCGAGGCTCTGACGCTGTCAGTGCCATGGGCCGTGGATCGCGAACAGAAGGAGAGTGAGGACTTCGGCGCACCCGCTAGTCCCGACGAGTTCCGCGTCCGCCTCTTCGAGGCCCCGCTACCCAAGAAGGTTCGGGGACGCCTGGTCAGCCTGCACAGCACGAAACGGACACCGGTCGTCAAACCGATCCGAGGTAGCGCTGCCCGCATCGCCTCGGTGGGCGAGACGTTCGTGCAGATGCTCGATCGCCCGGAGTTGTGCGGAGGGATGGCCCACATCGTGGCGGTGTGGGACGAACACGCCCGCACCTACGCGGAGGACATCATCTCGGCTGTAGACCGCGCTACAGAAAAGATCATCAAGGTGCGCGCAGGCTACCTCCTGCAGGAGAGGCTCGGAATAGGCGATCCGCGCGTCGAGGCCTGGTCACAGTTTGCGCAGCGGGGTGGGAGCCGACGACTTGACCCCTCCCGGCCTTATGTGAACAGATATTCGGAGAAATGGATGATTTCTCTGAATGCCTCAAACACAAGCGATTCCCCGTAAAGTAACGATCTCCGAATGGGTTGAGCAGGTACGGGCGGACCCGGTTCGCTACTTAGAGCGGCAGGTTACGGAGATTCTGCTGCACGCCATCGGCATAACCCCGGTGCTCAATGAATCCCTGGTCCTCAAGGGCGGGATTCTCATGTCGCTGGCTCACGGCAGCAGGCGCCAGACCGGCGACGTAGATTTCACCGCTATTGTCGATCCCGAGCCCTACGCCAGCAAACTGCGGGAAACGCTGAACGGTGCCTTGCCGCGCGCCGCCGCCGACCTCGGCTACACAGACATCGTCTGCGCCGTTCAGCGGCTGGTGTACAAGCCGCGTCCCGAAGGGTTCCCGGAGTTCACGGCGCCAGCCCTCAGGCTCACCATCGGCTTCGCCCACCGGGGAGAGGCCGACGAGGCGCGGCTGAAGGAGGGGCAATCAACACGCGTCCTTCAGCTCGACATTTCGTTCAAGGAGCAGGTTGTTCACCCCACGGAGCTTGTGATCAACGAACCTGAGGTGTCGATCCGGGCGTACTCGGCCGAGGAGATCATCGCCGAGAAGCTGCGGGCGCTGCTGCAGCAGCCGGTGCGGAACCGCACCCGCCGACAGGATGTGTACGACATCGATTGGCTGGTGACCCGGTATCAGCCTGACGAGGCGATGCGCGCCCGAATTCTGGATGCCTTGCTGGTCAAGTCGGCGGATCGTGAGATCGAACCGACACAGTCCTCGTTTGATGATCCCAGGGTCAAGGAAAAGGCCCAGGCCGAATGGGACACGATGCGGTTGGAAATCGGCGGCGCGCTTCCTGAGTTCGAGCCGACCTACCAGCAGATCGTGGTGTTCTACAAAAGCCTTCCCTGGAGTGAAGGGAACGGCGCCTGAGCCGGTTTCCGGCTTAGGCGACGGTCATCCCTCTGCCAACCCGGAACGGCCGGGTCAAGGCCGCGCGGAGCGCGCCCGCAGGGCTTGGCCTTGAGGCGGCCGGGCCGGGGTGGCTCTTGCGCGAGGGATCGAAGCCCGCAGGGCGGAGACGCGGCACGCGGCTCCGTTCACGAGAGCCCGGCCCGCTCGGGCGCGCCCGTCAGGCGGCGGTCTGCTTGCGCCGGGGGCGACGGACAGTCTTCGCTGCCGCAGCCTTGACCCGCCGGGGCTTGTTGAGAACCCCGAACCCGTTGAGTTCGACCGGCGGACGGCCCTTGAACTCCACAACCAGGCGCATGGTGCCGCCGATGGCGGCGACGTAATCGCGCAACGTGGAGATCAGCATGTCACTGCGCTGCTCCAGGCGGGACACGCTGTCCTGGCCGATGCCGAGCGTCCGGGCGACTTTCGCCTGGGTCTTGGCGTGCGCCTCACGCAGCTCCCGCAGGGCCATTTCCTCGGCCACCAGCGCGTCAGCGCGGGCCTTGATCTTCGCCTGCCGTGCCTTGGGCAAGGAGGCGATCTTCTGTTCGAGCGTCGTCATTTTGTCCTCCTTTCCTTTTTGATCCGGGCGAGGTGGTCGGAAAACCGCGCATCGGCCTTCGCGATCAGCTGCTTGTAGAAGCGCTTTTCGCTCGTCCCGCTCTTGTCCCCGGCGACGAGTAAAATAGCCTGCCGCTCGGGGTCGAAGGCGAAGGCCACGCGCCACACCCCTCCGCCCGCATCGAACCGCAGCTCCTTGAGGTTGGCGTGCTTGGAACCCTTGAGAGTGTCCACGCGCGGCCGCCCGAGCGACGGCCCGAGACGCCTCAGCGCGTCGGCCTGGGCCAGCAGCTCGTCCTGAATCTCCGCGCCGAGCCCGTCGAATTCAGGCTCGAACAGCGGATGAAACAGAACAGACCACGGCATCAGGGATATTTATGGCATAGAATACATATGGATTCAAGTCCATGTAACTCATTGAGGTACTTACGCCAGCGAGATGGCGTTGCGCAGTGCCTCCTGGAAGCTGAGTTGCATGTTGACCGCAAGCCCGTAGCTCAGCGGCACGACGTGGACGGCGCGGCCCCTGAGCTTCTTGCGGGGATGGTCGCGCAGCGTCTCGACCCGGAACCAGCGGCTGTCCGGGCCGCCCTGCGGATCGAGGCAGGCGAAGAACACGGCGATCTTGAACAGGTCGCCGAACCGGTCGAGGCGCTCGACCTCGCTCACGTCGAACAGGTAGGCGCCGCCGTAGAGGTTCTTGCTCTTCACATCGAACGCGAGGGTGCCGACGAACGGCAGGGCGACCAGGTAGTCCGGGCGTTTGAGCGCCCCCCGAAAATGTATCGGCAGGCTCTCCTGGGTCTGCGTGGCGTAGATGTAGGGGAGCCGTGAGGCGTCGAGCCATTGCCGGAACGCCGCCTCGGCGAGGGCGCCGCGCTCGGCATCTTCCGGCTTGATCCTGGGCATGGGAGGCAGCCTGCGCCGGGGCGGCGCGGCTGCCAACCTGATGCCGTCTAATGGCGTCGGGGAGCGTGGCGTAAACGCCGCAGCCTCGCGCCTACTTCCGGCGCCGGGCGCCCTTGCGGGCGGCCCCGCGCTTCGCGCGCGGCGCGGCCTCTTCCTCCGGCGCCTCGTCCTCGGCGCCGGTCTCGCCGACCGCGAATTCCTCGATCGCGTGTCCGGCCTCCAGCAGCTCGGCGAGCCACTTCGGCCGGGCGCCGCGACCTGCCCAGGTCTCGCCGTTCGGACCGACGAACTTGGGCGGCACCTTGATGCCTTTCAGCGTGCTCGAGCGCTGGCCGGGGGCGGCCTTGGTGGTCCGTCCGGTGGCCTTCTCGAGCTGGGCCAGCTGATCGCGCAGCGCGCGGCTGCGGTCCTCCAGGGCGGCGTCGATCTCGCCCCGGAGGGCGAGCAGCTCGGCAACTTCCATGGTCTTGAGATTCACGTTGGCCATTCCGGCTTTCCTCATTTCATTCGTTTTACCGCCCCGGCACCCATGTTCGGCTTGCCGGAAAAACGGGCCAATAAGCCCTCCTACGACGCTTTGCATTAAAAGCAAGCAAGTTCGCCCACTATCGACAGATTTGGCGCGCCTGTAACCGCAGGAAATAGTCAGCAGGGGAGCCGCTATGCGGCTCCCCTGCCCTTCAGGCGACGATGTAGCGGGCATTCTCGGCCGCCTCGGCATAGGCCGAGAGCGGCTTGGTCGCGACGAAGTGCTGGTCCCGCTCGACCGCCAGGCCGAGCCTCCCGCGCACCTCGGCGATCTCCGCGAGGCTGACGCTGCCGAGTTCAGGGAACCCGACGCCGAGGTCGCACAGGCCGAAGGCGACGTCCGGGTCGTCCGGATCGAGCTCGGTGAGGAGCCAGATGGCGGCGCCGTCCGGCGTGAACAGCTTCACGACCGGGTGCGGATCGATCTCCTCGCCTGCGGCACTGCGGCGGCCATTGGCCAGCATTGCGTCGCGTTGGGCGTCCGTGATCAATTTCATGGGTGTTTCTCCCGTTGGTTGATGTTCGCCCCGTGGGGCGCGGGAGATCGGACCGGCCGGGTTGAGGGCCGCAGTCCTGCCCCACACGGTTTGGTGCGGGCAGGGCATGGACGGCGGCCTGCGGGCGGTCATCCACGCGACTTTCCCACGGGCGTCATCACCTCGGGAGTCCGCGCCAAACGGCTTCAGAAGGGCTCCTGGCCGCTCCTGCGCGAGGCCGTGCGGCTTCCCTGACCGGCTACGAGACCCGGCAGGCGCGGACCGTCCTGACCGCGCTGCTGGATGGGGCTACCTGACCGCAGAAGGCCCTAAAAAGCCGGTCCGGCTGGGATTCCCTATCGCAGTCATGGACCGTTGGTTGCCCCGGCTCTATCCCGGGACCGCCTCTACCGCTCACGGAGCGTTGTAGTGTCGCAACAGTCCCGGGATGATTACATCTTGGTCCGGAAATGTGCTGTCTTTCGGTATTCGCCGCCCTCAGCTGCACGTACAGTGCTCTGGGGGCTTGGGGCCGTGGTTAGGCCGCGAAGCTTCGTTCCACTGGGACGAGGAAGCGCGAGGATGACCGCTGAGCGTTGGGAGAGCGCTTCGAAGACACTGTCTGCCAGTGTAACAGCGGCAGACGGTGCTCTAGACGCACCCAATTTTCTGAATTATAATTCATTTTATTATGGTGATGAGCCGGAGGTTTGCTCCGGCCCATCTGAGCCATCTTCAATCTTTCCACCAGCGGCCGAGGAAGTGCCTGATCCCCTCGTCAAACCGCTGAATTGCTCCAGCCAGACGCCTCAGGGTCACCCCCACTTTGAGGAAGGCATTTCCTGTCTCGCTCAGCATCTCGTAGGTGCCGCTGCAAACGTCGTGAACATGGTCCACGGCGCAGAACAGGATCACCAGCACCGAAAGCATGGTCATTCCGATCCCATATTCGGCGTACTTGCCGGGCAGCAGCGCAACGCTGGCGACCAAGTAGGTCAGAAGGATCACCGCGAGCACCACCTTCACCCAACGACGCGGTGGACGGTGGTGCCCATCGGATTGCAAGCGTACGTCGCGTTCTTCGCGACGCACTGGAGGCCGAGTCCGGTTGAACATGATCTCACCTCAGATGAGGATCACGTTGGTTTCAGGCCAATGACGTGATCCGGTTGACTGGACTGGGTTCCAAGTGACCCCGGACCGCGCGGCAACGCGGTCCGGGGTTCTTCTTTTTGCCCCTACAGCAAGATCAAGGTGTCGAAGGGGAAGTCCAAACGACAGCACCCGCAGTGAAGCGTGGAAGCTTCACTGCGGGTGCTGAACGTTCCCGGGGCCGAGAAACTGATCTTCTGACGTCTAGCTGGCATGACGGTATTCCTGACCGCTCGGACCCGCCCGACCGAGGCTCCGACGAAGAAGCAGGGTGCGGTGTGCGTAGAGCTTATCGACCATAACGATTGATCCCGACCAAATTTCGCGCAATGCGGGCGCAAGACATGCAGCTTCTGTAACATGGTCCGTTAAGCGTTCTTCCTCGTCAAGGTGCCTTGAGCGTAATTTTTACGTCCATCCTCCTATGGTAGCACGTAGTCATCCCGACGGCTCGGCTTTCGGCATTTTTTGATTGTGCATCATTGCGTCTTATGGATGCATAGCAATCACAGGCATGTGATGAAATCAAAACGACGACGTAACATATAGCTTATGCGCTGAGGCAGAACTCACGAACATGGCATTTATTACAGTAGAACTTCTTCTATATTATTTACGAGAGGTTGGATATTCTCTCTGAGAACAATAAGTCAGCCATGCTGACTTGGAAGATCATTTGTTTCAAATTGGATCAGTTTCGAACTTTGCATATAAAGAAAATTGATCGACGTGCGAGGCACGTACGGTCCAAGCAGCATCCGAATAACAAAGGAAAAGAGCCGCACCTTGAAGGTGCGGCTGCGGTCCTTGGCGGGGCTCATCGGCCCCCCTCCCGTTCGGCCTTCGGCTTGCGGACGACCAGGCGGCCGGTGAGCGGCACGGCGGTCAGGGCGATGTTGAAGCCGTCGCCGTCGTCGTGCTCCCAGGCGGCGCCGACCTTGGTCCAGTAGGCGCTCTCGCCTTCGCCCTCGACCACGTAGACGGCGTGGCTGGGGCGCTTGTTTCTGGGCTGCTGTTTCATGGGTGTTCTCCCGTTGGTTTCTCCGGCCTCGCCTTTCGCGGCCGGTCGGGAGCGTTTGGGCGACGGGCACACTGAGCGCAGCGTCCGCCGGTCAACCGGCAACACGGGAGCAGCAGTGAATGGAGCGGGCCGCCGGTTGACCGGGGCAGGCCCCGGCGCATCTCCCGATCCGTCCGGCCGCCGAGGCAGAGGGCAGGCAACGGGAACAGCCCCACAGCGTGCCAGAGGCGTCCCAGGGCGCGTTTTTACGGGCGAGGCAGGACAGAGGCGCCCGGATGGCGTGAACGGCGCCCGGGGAGCCGACAGGGCGGGCAGGCATCCGGTCCGGCGTCGTGCCGGACGGGCGCCATCCGCAAGGATGGCTGACGGGGGACGGGGCGGAGCCCCGTGGGCCGCTGGTGACTTGGCGAAGCGGCCCGGCGGAGG
>NZ_NHSK01000005.1 GCF_016653355.1 Rhodoplanes elegans
TCGGGCACCGCCGCGGCAGCGCGCGGAGGCGCGACCCTGGCGGGCGGCGCGGCGACCGCTTACAGCCTGGGGGCGGCCGGTCAATCCGGCGCGGCCGGCGTTGCCTCCGGCCTCGGCGGCGTCGCGCGTGCGGCGGGGGGCGCAGCCGTCTCGCCGCTTCGTCGCGCGGTCTCGCGCGCGGCCGACAGCATGCGCTCCAGCTACGCGCGAGGCGCCCAGTCCGCTTTCGAGGTGACCGGCGGCGCTTCCACAATGGGCACGATCGGCGGCGGTGACTCGGCTGCATCCACGAGCCCTGCGGCGGAAGGTCCCCCGGCTTGGGCCCGCCGCATGAAGCGGTCGCAGCAGCTCCATCACGGCGTCATGGCCGCCGCGCACGCGATCCGCAGCGGCGACAGCCATGGCGGCGGCGCCTCCGTCAACCTCTCCCAGTGAGATCGATGATGTTCAAGCGACCTTCCACGCACTACGGAAAGACTCCAGAACCGGAAACACCCTACCAGCGCGCCGCGCAGGTCTGGGACGAGCGCATCGGCTCGGCGCGCGTGCAGGCGAGGAACTGGCGCCTCATGGCGTTCGGCTGCCTGTTCCTGTCCGCTGGATTCGCCGCCGCGCTTGTCTGGCAGTCGGCGCGCGGCACCGTCGTGCCCTGGGTGGTGCAGGTCGATAATCTCGGCCAGGCGCAAGCGGTCGCACCCGCGGTTGCCGACTATCGCCCGACCGATCCGCAGGTCGCCTTCCATCTTGCGCGCTTCATCGAGCAGGTCCGCTCCATCCCGGCCGATCCGATCGTCGTCCGGCAGAACTGGCTTCGCGCCTACGACTTCACTACCGACCGCGGCGCCGCCGCCTTGAACGACTACGCGCGCGCCAGCGATCCCTTCACCAAGGTCGGCAAGCAGCAGGTCGCGGTGGACGTCTCGAGCGTCATCCGGGCCTCGCCCGACAGCTTCCGCGTGGCCTGGACCGAGCGGCGCTACGAGAACGGCCAGCTCGCATCGACCGAGCGCTGGACCGCGATCCTCACCATCGTCGTGCAGCCGCCGCGTGACGCCGAGCGGCTCCGCGCCAATCCGCTCGGCATCTACGTCAATGCGATCAACTGGTCGCGGGAGCTGGGGCAATGAGCCGAACGAACGTCCGCGCCGCAAATGCGGCTTTCCGTAAATCCGCAATCCCGGCCGCGCTTCTGTCGGCCACACTCCTCAGCGCATGCGCCACGCAAAGGCCGCCGCAGATCAGCTACGACTCCGATGTCCCGCCGCTGCCGCCAGTTCCGGCCGCACTCACCGACGAGCGGCCACGTCCGCTGCACACTCCGCCCGCCTGGACACCCAGCCATGGCGGGGCCGCCGCCAATTCGCCGGCGGCGCGCGTGGCGAATGCCAATGCCGCCGCCCGCGTCGAGCCGCGCCGCGAGGGCTACTATAACGCCATCCAGATTTATCCGTGGTCGGAGGGCGCGCTCTATCAGGTCTATACCGCGCCGGGGCAGATCACCGACATCGCGCTCGAGCACGGCGAAAGCCTGACCGGCGCCGGCCCGATCGCCGCCGGCGACACCGCGCGCTGGATCATCGGCGACACCGAGAGCGGATCGGGGGTTACGCGCCGTGTCCACGTGCTGGTGAAGCCGACGCGACCCGACATCACGACCAACCTCGTTATCACCACGGATCGCCGCATCTACATGCTCGAGCTGCGCGCCGGCGCCAACCCATACATGCCGGCGGTGGCGTGGGCCTATCCGCAGCCGCCCGCTTCGCAGCGTCAGGCCATGCCGGCGATGCCGGTCATTCCCGCCACCGCCGCGCGCAACTATCGCTATGCCCTGAGCGGCGACAATCCGCCATGGCGGCCGACTGCTGTCTACGACGACGGACGGCGGGTTTATGTCGAGTTTCCGCGCGGCATCGTCCAGGGCGAGATGCCGCCGCTCTTCGTCATCGGCTCGGAGGGCGAGCTCCAGATCGCCAACAGCCGCATCTACCAGAACATCCTGATCGTCGATCGCCTCTTCGGCGCCGCCGAGCTTCGCCTCGGCAGCGGTGACCGTCAGCAAACGGTCAGGATCTCCCGCAGCGACGGGAGGCCGTCCTCATGAGCGACACCGAAGATCGCAATTTCGGAACGGAGGGAGCGAGCGATACCGCAGCCCCCATGCGGCTGCGCGGCGATCCGCCCCGCGTCACCCGCCTGTCGCGCAAGGCGCTGGCAGGGATCGGCCTCATCGCATCGATCGGCCTCGGCGGCGCCCTGATCTACGCCCTGCAAACCCGCGATGCCGGCCCCCGCAACGAGGAGCTCTATTCCACGACCAACCGTCCGACCGCCGACGGGCTTGCTGGGCTGCCGCGCGACTACACCGGCCCGCGCCTCGGACCGCCGCTGCCGGGCGACCTTGGCCGACCCATCCTCAACGCTCAGGATCGTGGACAGCCGGTCATCCCGCCATCCATCCAGCCGACCGTTGATGCGGCCGAGCAGCGCCGGCTCGCCGAAGAGGAAGCGGCACGCACGAGCCGCGTCTTCTTCCAGACGCAGCCACGGACGGTGGCGGCTTCCACGGCGCCAGGCGGCACCGTCACCACCGCGAACCTGACCGGCCTCGGGCTTCCCGGCCAGTTCAACATGCCGACGGCGCAAGAGCGCGCGCAGGAGCGGCAGCTCTCCTTCCTCAATGCCGCCGCCGATCGCCGCACCGTCGCTCCGGATCGCGTCATGGCACCGGCCTCACCCTACGTCCTGCAAGCAGGAGCGGTAATCCCCGCCGCATTGATCACCGGCATTCGCTCCGACCTCCCCGGACAGATCACGGCGCAGGTGACCGAGAACATCTATGACAGCCCGACGGGCCGACTCCTCCTCGTGCCGCAAGGCACACGGATCATCGGCCAGTACGATAATGCGGTGCAGTTCGGCCAGCGTCGTGTGCTGCTGGTGTGGAATCGCCTGATCTTCCCCAACGGCCGCTCGATCGTGCTTGAGCGCCAGCCGGGTGCGGACGCGGCAGGATATGCGGGCCTCGAGGATGGAGTCGACTATCACTGGTGGGACCTCGCCAAGGCCGCCGGCCTCTCCACGCTTCTCAGCGTGGGCGCCGAACTGGCAATCGACGATGACGACCGCCTTCTGCGCGCCGTCCGCAACGGCGGCCAGGATACGATCAACGATGCCGGTCAGGAAATCATCCGCCGGCAACTCAACGTGGCGCCGACGCTGACCATCCGGCCCGGCTTTCCGGTCCGCGTGATCGTCACCCGCGATCTCGTGCTCGAACCGTATCGAGGATAGCGATGACAAAGCTTAAGCTCGCCGCTCTCGAAGACGACAAGCCTGTCAGGGTGTCCTTCGATCTTCCGGCAGAAGTGCACCGCGAACTGATCGCCTATGCCGAGGTCTTGGGACGAGAGACGAGCAAGCCCGTGTCCGATCCCGTGAAACTTATTCCTCACATGATCCGGCGATTCATGGCGACAGATCGCGGGTTCGCCAAAGCGCGTCGGCAGCGCGACACTTGAAATGCCTGTGCTCTGAGGCCGCAAAATTGGATCGTTTTTGGTTAGAGTCTTCGGCGCCGATTCCCCGGCTGGGAGGATCGCAGAGCGATGAAGGCTTCGAAGTTTCCGGACGCCCAGAAGGCGTTCATTCTGAAGCAAGGGGCTGACGGAATGCCGGTCGCGGACATCTGCCGCAAGGCCGGGATCAGCCAGGTGACGTTGCCCCCTCGGCTTAATCCAGTTTGAAGTAAGCTCTGGCCCCACGACAAGGACCAGAGATGAAGCGCAACAGGTTCACCGAAGAGCAGATCATCGGGATATTGAAGGAGCAGGAGGCCGGGGTTCCGGTCGCCGATCTGTGCCGCAAGCATGGTGTGAGCAACGCCAGCATTTATAAGTGGAAGGCCAAGTATGGCGGCATGGACATCAGCGAGGCGAAGCGGCTGAAGGCACTCGAGGACGAGAACGCCCGGCTGAAGAAGCTTCTGGCCGATGCGATGCTGGACAACTCGGCGTTGAAGGACCTCCTGGGAAAAAAATGGTAGCGCCCGCTGCCAAGCGGGATGCTGTCGCCCATCTCCAGACTGTCTATGGGATGAGCGAGCGGCGGGCGTGCCAGGTGCTGGGGTGCTGTCGGATGACAATGCGTTACCACGCCACCAGGATCGATGATGGTTTGCTGCGCGAGCGGATGAAGGCCATTGCCCATGAGCGGCGACGGTTCGGCTATCGACGGCTGCACGTTCTGCTCCGACGCGAGGGACATGTGGTCAATCACAAGCGATTGTTCCGGATCTATCGCGAGGAGAAGCTGACTGTGCGTCGCCGAGGCGGCCGCAAGCGGGCCATGGGCACGCGGGCACCGATGCTGATCCCGATGGCGCCGAACCAGCGCTGGTCGCTTGACTTCGTCTCCGACCAGATGACCGACTGCCGGCGCTTCAGGGTGCTGACGGTGGTAGACGATTGCACGCGGGAATGCCTTGCCCTGGTTGCCGACACTTCGCTGTCTGGACTGCGGGTGGCGCGCGAACTCGAGGCGCTCATCGCCAGGCGCGGGAAGCCGGCAATGATCGTCAGCGACAACGGCACCGAGTTTACCTCGAACGCCATCCTGAGCTTCGCCGACCGCATGCGGATCGATTGGCATTACATCGCCCCGGGCAAGCCGATCCAGAACGCCTTCATCGAAAGCTTCAACGGCCGGCTACGCGACGAACTGCTCAACGAAACGCTGTTCCCCTCGCTCTCGCACGTGCGGGCGACGGTGGCGTCGTGGCGAGCCGACTACAATCTCAACCGACCCCACTCGCGGCTCGGCTGGCTAACACCTGCCGAATACGCCGACACCTTCAACCCGCGACGGGATCTGGCGCTGCGCTCAATGGCCAGCTCCACGCCAGCCCCCGTCGCTCACCCCGCCCAGATGGGTAAAACCAACCGTCAGAGTCTACGTCACCCTGGATAGAAGTTGGGGGCAACGTCACCAGACGCGCGTGCGCTATGGCTATCGGCGTGTTCACGTGCTGCTGCGACGAGGGGGTTGGTGTCATGGTCAGAACAAAACCCGGCGCATCTACCGCGAGTTAGGCCTACAATTGCTCAACAAAACGCCCAAGCGTCGCGTGAAGGCCAAACTGCGGGACGACCGCCGACCGGCCACACGATCGAACGAGACCTGGGCCATGGACTTCGTGCACGACCAGCTGGCAACCGGCCGCAAGCTGCGGGTATCCCTGGCCGGAATTCAGGGGAGCACGTCAAGTTGGAAAGTGACGCCACTGAAGACGAGCTGGCGGCGGAGCGCGCTGTGGCCAAGGCGACGACGGTGCGCGGATTTACGCGCCAGCGCGGCGAACGCCAGACGTTCCCTGAGCATTTACCGCGCGAACGAGTGGTGATCGAACCGCCGACGGCTTGCGAGTGCTGTGGCGGCAATCGTCTGCGCAAGCTCAGCGAGGACGTGACGAGGACACTGGAAGTGGTACCACGCCAGCGGAAGGTGATCGAGACGGTGCGGGAGAAGTTCTCCTGCCGCGACTGCGAGAAGATCAGCCAGGCCCCGGCGCCATTCCATGCCGTCGCACGGGGATGGGCCGGCCCGAGCCTGTTGGCCATGATCATGTTCGAGAAGTTCGGCCAACATCAGCCCTTAAACCGCCAGGCTGAGCGCTACCCCCTGGAAGGCGTGCCGATCGCGCTGTCGACCATGGCGGACGCGGTGGGATCGGTCAGTGCGTCGCTGGATCTCCTGCTGCGCCTGGTCGAAGCCCATGTCATGGCGGCCGAGCGCCTGCATGCCGATGATACGACGGTGCCGGTGCTGGCCAAGGGCAAGACCGATACGGCACGGTGCTGGATCTACGTCCGAGACGATCGGCCGTTTGGCGGCGCCGGGCCGCCGGCGGCGATGTTCTGCTACTCCCGCGACCGTAGGGGCGAGCATCCCCAGGCGCATCTGGTCGGGTATGCCGGCATCCTGCAGGCCGACGCCTATGACGGGTACAACCAGCTCTATCTGGCGGGACGCCACCCTGGACCGATCCGGGAAGCGGCGTGTTGGGTCCATGCGCGGCGCCCATTCTTCGCCATGGCTGATATAGAAGAGAATGCGCGTCGCAAGGCCACCGGCAAGAAAGAGATCCCGCTCTCGCCCATCGCCGTCGAGGTCGTGCGGCGGATCGATGCGCTGTTCGAGATCGAGCGCTCCATCAATGGCAGGAGCCCCGAAGAGCGTCTGGAGATGCGACAGACGCTGAGCCGGCCCCTGGTCGAGGACCTGCAGGTCTATATGCGGGAGCAGCTCGCCAAGCTGTCCCGTGGGCACGACCTGGCCAAGACGTTCAACTACATCCTGAAGCGGTGGGCGAGCTTCACGCGGTTCCTGGAGGACGGCCGAGTCTGTCTCTCGAACAATGCCGCCGAAAGAGGCTTGCGAGGCATCGCCCTTGGACGAAAATCCTGGTTGTTCTGCGGCTCTGATCGCGGCGGACGGCGCGCGGCTTCCATGTATAGCTTGATCATCACGGCCAAAATGAATGGCGTCGATCCACAGGCCTGGCTCACGGATATCCTTGCCCGCATCGCCGCCCACCCAGCTCACCGGCTGGACGAGCTTCTGCCCTGGAATTGGACGCCGGCATCAGCGTTCTCCGCTCGAGCGGCATGACCACGCACGTCAACAAGGTTCATCACGTCACCACCATCACCCAGGTCGCAAAGGACCTCGGTGAAGACGAAGACTGGCTGCGCGACATTGCCATCGAAATGGAGATCGAGGACGGCCTGATCTGGGTCTATGGCGTCGGCGAAGATGGTGTTCAGGCGTTCACCGACTTTGGCATCGAAAACCTGATCGAGCTCGTCAGGTTCTACAAAGAAAACCCCAAGCTGCTCACGCGCTGGCAACGGGAATGATCCAATCAGCCTGCGACCTACGCCGGATGCGTACGTTTCAGTTGGGATTCCGACCAGACGTCTGCGCGTTCTTCATCGCTCGAGCGAGGCCTACGAAGCGCCGGAGTGCCGGATTGTCATTGCCGGGAAGCCAGACGCCCACCGTCGGTAGGAGATCTCCATCGCCGTCTACGGGTTTGAATCGGACGCCATGGAATGGAGTTGCAACGGCCGATTCGCTCGTCAGCGTCACCCCAAAGCCCATCGACACTAGGTGGAATAGACTCTCACGACAGACGGACAAGCGTCTTACTCGCGGATGAAAGCCGAGTGTTGCGAGCCGGCGGATGAGGTATTCGTGGATTTCGGGACCAGGCTCGTCTCGACTGACTATAAAGCTTTCTGCTTGAAGATCCGGCCATTGAACTGCATTGAGCGAAGAAAGCCGATGTTCTTCCGGCAGCGCACAGTAAACGCGCTCGTGCCAGAGCAACTCAACATCACAATCTGGGAGCTCAGGAACTCCTGTGAAGAAAGCTATATCCATACTGCGATCGCGTATCTGACAAATGTGATCGCGGGATCCTCCATACGCCACGTCAACGGTAACGGCACTATGGCCTTGGCCAAACTCTATCAGCAATTTCCGGAGAAAGCCGGACGCGAGCGAGCAGAGAAAGCCAACTCTAAGGAAGCCCGTGGATCCACTTCCGGCGCTTCGTGCCGACTTCACCGCATAGTCGAGATCGCATAAAGCCGCCTTCGCCTTGAAAATAAATTCCTTGCCAGCTGCTGTCGGGCGAACACCCGCACGATGCCGCTCAAACAACGAGACACCTAATTCGTCCTCAAGTTTACGGACTCTGCGGCTGACTACCGACTGGTCAGGCCCGATTATGCTTGCAGCCCGATGGAAGCTTCGCTGCTCCAACACCACAATCGACTGCAATATTGCATGCAGGTTAATCTTCGATCCAGCAATGGCGGAAATGAGCCCGTTTCCGAGGCTGGAAATCGCGTCGTCCATTCCTGCTCGCGCCTTACGGTCAGGTGATGACACCATCGCGAATCGCTCGGCTCCTGTTACCGCCCTGCGCGCAGTAGTGCCAACTCGCCAGGGACCTTTTGAATAAACCAGGGCCCCCGCTATCCGCCGGCGATCTTCACCTTCGCCCCAGGACTCCCAAAGTGACGTGCAAGGCAGCCTCGGGTGCAGTTCGCTGACCGTGTCCTAAATGACAGCACAGACAGCGAGCGCATTCAATTCGCAAAAGTTTGAGCGCGCATTACTATCTCGACCTTGCGCGTTCGAATTTGACTAACTCTAAAGCGACACGACAATCTTGTTCTCAACGCTACTAACCCCTGGAGCAGGAAACCATGTAGTTCTTTGTGGAGCCAGGGAGGATCACCACACCATCCTTGACGGCGACGGCAATATGACTGGAATCGCCAATCGACAAATCCCACTTGATCTCATCCTCGACGTCGCGTTTGATCGTTGAGTCCGCACAAAATAGAGATATCATTTTTGCTTCCGCTGCTTTCGGATAGCTTTCAAGTCTACAACACTGGATCAACATCGCATTGACGATCGTCAATGTATGCACCTAGATTTTAGGCACTTGCGTGACGGGTTAACGATCATTGACCGTTGTCAATGTTTGCCACCGAGGCGTGAGCAGAATAGCTCTCGAACGACGGCGATCCTGCAGGCCATTCACCCTCGCCATATGGCTTACTCGACTATTATAACTTTAATGGATGGCCACTTGATCAGGCTTGTCGTTGCCGCATCCGTCTTGTTCGTTTCAGAGGGTGCTCCGCATCTGAAAGTCGAGCAGCACTGTCGAACAATTGCGGAACTTGCCGCGCCACTTTTAGTCTTCGATAGTTGCATACGCAGGGAGCGAGAGGCATATGAAACAATCATACATAAATGGAAGGAATTTGATCCGGCTGATCGCGCCCACTGCACGCGCTTGGCGACTTTAGGCGATGTAGGCGCGACCTACACGTCTCTACTGACTTGCCTCGAAATAAACGATCATGTGAGAAAGTTCAAACGGAAATAGCGTCGTTGGCGCGACCCGTGTGATCTTTGTGATCCATAATGATGACTTCATCTGATAGCACCAATGGCCAAGACGTTTCAGATGTTCATTCCGCTTTGAGCGGTGCTGGGCTGGCTCGCAATTGGTGGGCGATTGCGATTCGCGCAGTGCTTGCTGCTGGGCTTGCAATCAGCCTCTTTTGGGGTCCCACGCATACATTCGCCACCCTCGTTGTGTTCTTTGCAATTTATGTTGCGGCTGATGGTGCAGCCGCGATCGCTGCTGGATTGCTCAAGATGAAGCATGGTGAGGCATGGCGGACCTTGATCTTTGAAGGCGCGCTCAATCTATTTTTCGCAAGCGCCATTCTCGTATGGCCTGCCATCGCTGCGACAGCCTTTGTCCGGCTGGCCAGTATCTGGGCTGTCGCGACCGGTTCATTGTTGCTCGCCGCTGCGCGGCGCACGTCGAAGACCCACGTCCAGGGACTACTCGCATTGGCGGGGCTGGTGTCGATTGTCTGGGGTTTGCTGCTGGGCGTCGTAGGTCCTTTGCCGGATAGCACGGCGGATGTGGTCAGTCGCTGGTTGATCGGTTACGCACTGGCTTTTGCTGTGGCACTCTTGGTTCTGTCCGGGCTTTTGCGACAGCAGCACAGACAAAGCACACCGAGTTTCCATTGACCGTTAGCCGACAAACAACGATCATTGAGTTCACGGAAGCTTTTTCTTATCCGAAAGCGATAGCACGGCGGTGCAAATTCCCGGATCCTCGGAATCATCGACGATGTTAAAGCCAAGCTCTCGGCACATACGTAGCATCGTCCCATCTTCACGTAGGATCTGGCCCTTGATGTTTTTGATACCCTCGGCTTGAGCATATTCGATAATCAAGTTCATAAGCGTCCTGCCAAGCCCGCGTTCCTTGACGTCGGAGCGAAGAAGAATGGCATATTCTCCAACATCATAGTCTGCATCGGCATGAAGGCGAACGCCGCCAATCATTTCGTGGCTGGCTTCGTCGATGGCAATGAATGCGATCGCTCTCGCGTAGTCGAGTTGGGTGAGGCGCGCGATGAAGATACGACTAAACTCTTTGACTGGAGTAAAAAAACGCAGCCGTAAATCTTCTGGTGATACGCGCTCGAAGAACGCGCGAACCAGATGTTCATCCTCTGGGCGGACCGGGCGAATGAACAGACGCCAATCTTCATCAATAGAAACATGCCTTTCCCACTCTTTCGGATATGGCCGGATAGTGAGACGAGGGTGGCCACGCCCGGTAACTTTCGGAACTACTTTCCCCACAACTACTCGGCCATCAAGAGCGAGGACCCCTGTGTCGTCCGCGAGCAGGGGGTTGATATCGAGCTCACGGATTTCGGGCACGTCCGTGACAAGCTGCGCGAGCTTGACCAATACCAGGGCGACCTCGTTTACGTTGACTTGTGGAACATTGCGATGGGCGCGCAACAGACGTGAAACGTGCGTTCGTTCAATGAGTTCATGCGCCAGCTTTAAATCCAGCGGTGGGAGCGCCAACGCTTTGTCGTTGATCGCCTCAACCGCAGTGCCTCCTTGGCCAAATAGAACTACGGGACCGAAGGTCTCATCATCTGCGATTCCGGCTATGAGTTCGCGGGCGGCCGGTCGCACGATCATGGGATGAAGGCTGACCCCGGTTATTCGTGCTTGTGGCCTTGCGGCTTTGACTTTCACAAACATTTCTTCGGTTGCTCTTCGCACCTCCATTGGGCTAGAAAGGTTGAGCCGCACCCCGCCCACATCCGATTTGTGCGTAATATCGCGAGAAACGATCTTGACCGCGACTTTATTACCATCAGTCAGGAAGGGGGCGCAGGCTTTTTCGGCCTGTTCAGGCGTAGCGGCGAATGCCGTCGGAGCGATTGGAATAGCATAGGCATTGAATAGCTCGACAACCTCCAGCGGATCGAGCCAATCCCGTGTTTCGGAAATGGCGGCCATGACGACGCGGCGAGCGGTCGACGTGTCCGGGGCGAAAGTCTCCGGAAGACTTGGCGGAGCCTCCATGAGCGCCGTTGCAGCCTCGCTATGGTGGACCAGGTGCATGAACCCACGAACGGCGTCGGTTTCGGTCGGGTAGTGTGGTATCCTTGCGCGGTCAAAGATTTCGGATACGTCTCTGCCAGCGCCAAGCCAGACCGAAAAGAGTGGTTTCGGCAGACCGTCTTTTTTCTGTTGCTTTTCGTTGAATCTCACAATCGCATTGGCAGTGTCCGTTGCCGAGGCAAGCGCCGTCGGCACATTTATGACCAGAACGGCATCATTTGCGGAGTCGGAGGCGAGGATTTCCAATGCCGTTTCGTAACGAACAGCATCGGCATCGCCGATGATATCAACAGGATTTAACTTCGAACAAGTAATGGGCAGGACTGTATCAAGACGCGCGCGGACCTCCTCCGAGAGTTCGGCTGCAACACCGCCGAAATCCAGCAGGCGATCGATTGCCAACACACCTGCGCCGCCACCATTGGTTAAGATCGCAAGCCGCTTTCCAGCGACTGTCTTGACTCGACTCAATGTCTCTGCCGCATCGAACAATTCACCAAGGTCAAGCACACGTAACAGACCCGCTCGCCGGAAAGCAGCATCATATACAGCGTCCGAGCCGGCCATAGCGCCGGTGTGCGTCGCCGCTGCTTTTGCGGCCGCAGCATGACGTCCGGACTTCACAACAACCACAGGCTTGGTACGAGCTGCTGCGCGTGCGGCCGACATGAATTTGCGCGCATCCTTGACGGACTCCACATAAAGGAGAACGGCACGCGTTGCACGATCGAAAGCAAAAAAAATCAAGCAAGTCTCCAAAGTCGACGTCGAGTTGATCGCCGATAGAGATGATCGCGGAGAAGCCGACTGTGCGCTGAGAAGCCCACTCGACCATACCAGCCGCAATGGCGCCGGACTGCGAGACGACTGCAAGGTCTCCGGCCAGCGGCATGCGCGATGCAAAACTTGCATTGAGTCTCGCTCCGGGAGCCAGCACGCCAAGGCAATTCGGGCCGACCAGCCTTAGTCCCGCCGCGCGGGCCGAGCGCTCGCATACGTCCGCAAGCGAGCCGGAGCCATGACCGAGTCCCGCGGTGATAATGATAGCTGCGGCAGCACCTCGGGCTCCTGCTTCCGCAACGACCGACGGTACACTGACCGGAGGAACGCAAATGACAACCAAATCTGGCGGTGAGGTGAGATCGGCAAGCGCCTTTACAGATATGTTGCCATCGATTGCAGGATATCGTGAATTGACCAGGCTGATTGACCCGGTAAAGCCAGCTGTGCGTAAATTTCGAAGTACCGCTCGTCCAAGCGATTTTTCTCGCAGGCTTCCTCCGACAACCGCGATCGACCCAGGATTCAAGAGCTTTTCAAGCCTGTATGTCGACATGCCGCGTTCTCATCAGGAGCAGCCTGGATATCGAGACATTGGGGCAAGCGCGGGAGAGTTACCCATTGTAACCCGACTCACCGGTCTGCAACGACGAACTTTCTGGGCACTCGGTGGTCTAGCCATTCGGTTCCGTTGATGCCCTTGGCTATCCGAACCCCGTCAGTCAATCGACACACGCATGATCAAGTTTGCTCATGGCCTCAGAAGGCAGCTTTATGACAAGCCGCAAGTCCACAGAACCAAGCATCGGACTTCAGTCAACGAAATGGTGTAAGTGTTTCTCGATCTCATAGATCGGATATTTGGTCAGATCCTTTCCGATTTCCGCGATGATGCGTTTTTTAATGGCAGGATTGAGCGCCTCGCGCACGTCTGCCAACGTTCGCGGCGGGGCAACAACCACAAGCGCTCGTGCGTTACGGTCGCGTACCAAGTTTTCCATGGCCGTCGCCACTCGTTTGGCAAAGCGATGCTCTTCTAGTTCGTGCCAGTCGGTCTGCGCCACAGCGCTGCGCAAATTTGTCCGAGCACGCTTGAAAACGCGCCCAGGTCGATCGCTACCCTGCTCATGTGCTGGGGGATTGTCGTCGACAAATACGCGCTCGGTCTTCAAGTCCAGATAGTGCTCATCGCCGTCATTCCGTAAAAATAGAGCTTTGCGGCCGTCGCCAACGAAGACAAAGGCGCCATGCGGGATTTTGAGCTTCGTCATCGGGCGTCACTCAAAAGGATGACCACTTCCAGTCACCATCTGCGAAAGAGCCTGTTGCCGACTCATTCTGCCATACTGGTTCTTGCTACGAACGGCTCGGCACGTTAGTGCTATCACTCCCGCATCTTCATCGGAAGCGACTGGCTTCGGCAGCACTTCTAATCATGTCCCTTTTTCAGCCCAGAAGAACATGCCGAACGCCCCTGCCGCAAATAACAACGACACGAAAATAACCCTCCACAGCAACAGTCCGGTCAAGATTGGCGCGTCCGGTGCACGTGGTGGTCGTTGCATTATGTCCGGCTCCGGGGGCTCGAATGCGAGCGTTAATCCGAGTCCGACCGCGGTTACCATGTTGATCCACAAAATTTGGACTGGAGTTAGAGGTAGCGTCAAACCAATCAGGATCGCCACGATGATCGTCATGGCTTCACCGGCGTTCGTGGGCAAAGTCCAGCCGATTACTTTGGTCAAGTTGTCATGAACCGTGCGGCCTTCGCGGACTGCGGCGACGATCGTGGCAAAATTATCGTCGGCCAGCACTACTTCAGCCGCCTCCTTCGCTGCCTCGGTACCCTTGCGGCCCATGGCAATCCCCACATCCGCTCGCTTGAGCGCCGGGGCGTCGTTGACGCCATCTCCAGTCATGGCAACGATCGCGCCGTCCGCCTGAAGCGTCTCCACCAAACGCAATTTGTGCTCGGGGGTCGCGCGCGCGAAAACAGTCGTCCCTTTGACCGCTAGACGGAGTGCCTCATCATCCAGGGAATCCAGCCGATCCCCAGTGATGACGGAGTTTGGCCGTTCCAGACCGAGTTGGCGCGCAACGGCTGTAGCGGTCGCAGCATGGTCTCCGGTGATCATCTTGACCCGAATACCGGCGGTTGCGCACTCTGCGACAGCGGTAATGGCCTCCTCACGTGGCGGGTCAATCAGTCCGGCCAAACCGATGAGGACCAGATCCCGTTCGACCTCCCGAAATGTGAGGTCATGAGCGCTGTGCGGCATCGGCTTCTTCGCCAGCGCCAGCACGCGCTGGCCATTCGCGCCTAGTACGTCAACCATCCGGTTCCAGTGTGCCAAGTCGATTTGCTCTGGTCCCTGCGATGTGTATTGGCTGGAGCACATGGCAATCACTTGTTCAGGCGCGCCCTTCACATAAGCCACAAATCCGTTGTCGTGGCCATGATGCAGCGTCGCCATATAACGATATCGAGAATCAAATGGAATTTCGTCGGTCCTAGGAAATTGACGCCGCGTCGTCTCGGCGTCGTATCCTGCCTTGATCGCAAACGACACGAGCGCGCCTTCCATCGGATCGCCATCGACGGCCCAGCCAGTTTCCGTGCGGCGCAACACCGCGTTATTGCAAAGCAATGCCGCCAATGCCAATTCTCTAAGAGCCGGATCCGCCACGCCGTCGACTTCGCGATCGCCTTGCCGGAATGCTCCGCGTGGGTCATACCCGGTTCCAGTAACTTCGGTGAAGCCGGCCTTTGTAACGACTGTCCGCACGGTCATTTCATTTTTGGTGAGAGTTCCAGTCTTGTCTGAGCAGATGATGGAAACCGACCCAAGCGTTTCGACGGCAGGCAGCAGACGGACGATGGCATGACGCTGGGCCATTCTTTGCACGCCGATCGCAAGAGTGATGGTCATCACCGCCGGAAGTCCCTCCGGAATCGCAGCGACCGCAAGGCCGACCACGATCATAAACGCATCGACCCATGGATATGATCTAAGCCAGACTGCTAGTATAAACATGATGGATGAAACGCCAAGGATCGCGAGGGTAAGATAGCGAGCGAAATGATCGATCTGGCGGATCAACGGGGTAGTGAGCGTCTCGACCGCTCGCAACATCGAGCTGATGTGCCCGATCTCCGTTTCAAGACCCGTTGCAATCACTATTCCCTGCCCTTGGCCCGCAACGACGAACGTACCGGCATAAGCCATGCATCGTCGGTCTCCCAATGCCGCATGCTCGCTGACGGGCTTCTCATTTTTTTCGACCGTAATCGATTCCCCAGTCAGAGCGGATTCATCAATCTTCAGATTCCGGGCCCGCAATAGCCGCAGATCCGCAGGCACACGATCTCCAGCATCGATCAAGACGATGTCGCCCGGGACTAGGTCGTGTTGACAAAATGGATTCACATGGCGGTCTGAACGTGATTCAAGCTGGTATCTGCGATGGAGACCAGCTTGGCACGAGACCTGATGTCGGACGAGGAGTGGGCGTTTCATGAACGCTTCATCCTTGCCGCCCGCGCCCCGAACGGACGCAAACCCCTGAACCATCGTCTTGTTCTGGATGGGATTTTCTGGATAGCGCGAACAGGGTCGCCCTGGCGTGACTTGCCCGAGGAGTTCGGCAAGTGGTCATCCGTCTACCGTCAGTTCCGGCGCTGGACCCTGGCAGGGCTGTGGGAGCAGATCATGGATGCGTTGAACGAGAGCGGGCTGGTCCCAGCCACCCTGCAGATGATCGACAGCACCGTCGTCCGCGCCCATCATCAGGCAGCGGGCGCTAAAGGGGGACTCCGCGACAAGCTTTCGGCCGTTCGCGAGGTGGCTTCACGACCAAGATCCACCTCCGCGTCAACGGCGCGGGCCTCCCCATGAGATCGGACATCACACCGGGCCACACATCGGACTACCTGGGCTTCGATCTGGTCATGGGCGACAACCTGCCAGAGCCCGCCGTTCTGCTAGCGGATCGCGGCTATGGCTCTGACAATGTTCGCAAAACCATGGAGGCGCGCAATGTCGTCCCGATCATCCCGATGCGCAAATCCCGCAAGCTGCGGGTTGCCGTGGATCGCACCCTCTATCGGCGACGCAACCTCGTCGAACGCTGCTTCAACAAGCTCAAGAACGCCCGCCGCGTCGCCACTCGCTACGACAAAACCGCAGAAAGCTTCCTGGCCTTCATCGACATAACCTCGATCCGCCTATGGGTCCGCCATTTGTCAACATGACCTAACGTCAAGGCGGTGCTGTCCTGGGCAGCGCGCAGCCCTGCGTCTTGGGGTCGGAACAAGCTTTGTTCCCCCAGACACGCTAAGGTCGAACGGACCGTGAACCTTCGTCGCGAACCCGCATAATGGTCTGCCTGCTGGTCGCGAACTTCCGTGCGATCGCCGAAACGCTCATCCCCGTCGTGAGATCGCCGCGCACATCTTGCTTCTGTTTATCGCTCAGCGTCGAAGGACGGCCGAGGGCCTTGCCTTCCGACTTGGCGCGCTTGAGGCCGGATTGCGTCCGCTCGATCAGCAGATCCCTTTCGAACTGGGCGACGGCGTTGAGCACGTTCATGGTCATAGTACCGGCCGAACTGGTGAGATCGGCCCCGCCGAGCGCGAGGCAATAGACCCTTACGCCCATTTCGGCCAGCGTCCTGACGGTGGTGCTGACATCGATCGCATCACGGCCGAGGCGGTCGAGCTTGGTCACGATGAGAATGTCCCCGGACTCCAGCTTGTCCATGAGCCGGGAAAAGCCACGGCGCTGCACAATGGCCGTGCTGCCGGAAACCGTCTCGGTGACGATCCGTCGCGGCTCGACGTGAAAGCCGGCGGCCTCGATTTCCTGAATCTGGTTTTCGGTGGTCTGCCCGATCGTGGAGACGCGGACATAGGCAAAGGTGCGTGGCATGAGGTCAATTTCGTCCGAATAGGCTGTCCGAAATATCTTATTTGTTCGAAATCATGTCAAGATAATTTGTGGACAGGGAGTTTTACCCCTGTACGCAATCGCTCGTTTTTGGACACGAGATGACGCCGAATTCGAGAGCGTGTTGGTTTCAATTAGAGAGCATATGAGTGGGCCGAAAAATTGATTAGAGTTCGTCCCAAATGAACCGCGAGCCGTTCCCACGCGGACCGTCATAGGCACTCCGGGTTTAGGGATCGACTATACGCTCGGTTGTCGCGATGGAGACGCACTGTCTCGAGTGGCGTTGAAAACTGTGATGGTGCTTTGTTCGAACGTGACCTGCCACTGAGTTTTTCCTCCATCTGAGATTAGAGTCCGGCCTCGATTGAAGGACGGACAGATGAAGCGGAAGCGGTTCACTGAAGAGCAGATCATCGCCGTTCTGCGCGAGCATGAGGCGGGTGCGAAGGCGGGCGATCTGGCCCGCAAGCACGGTGTCAGCGAGGCGACGCTGTATAACTGGAAGGCCAAGTAAGAGCTGGCTCGGGAAATTTGGACAGGTCGGATAAGTGGAGTTTCTGCCTGAAGGCGGCATGATGGCCGCGACAGGAGAGACCATGGCGAAACGACCGCGGCGGAACCATACGCCGGCCTTCAAGGCGAAGGTGGCCCTTGCAGCCGTGCGGGGCGAGAAGACGATCGTCGAGCTGGCGCAGCAGTTCGACGTGCATCCGAACCAGATCACGCAATGGCGCAATCAGCTCCTCGATGGGGCAGCGGGCGTGTTCGACGGCGAGGCGAAGGCCGCAGCGCCGGTCGTGATCCGGAAACTTCAGCCGGATCGGACGATAGGGATCGCCGCTGGACGTGTATCCCATCAGCGGCTCGATCTGCGGCGGCCGGGACGGCTCGAACTCGAGGACCCAGTAGTTGGGCCGAGGCGCCGATGTCATCGCGGAACGGGCAGGACGGTAGATGATTGCCGTCGGCACGTCCCAGGATGGCAGATCGGTTCCGGGAATTTTCGGCGGGAATGGTGGGCGATTATGGCCGCGCATATCAGTTCTCCCGGGTGTCGGTGGATACGAGAAGGTGACGTTCGAGATCGTCGAGTTTTTCCATTCGCCTCGAATTCAGGCGAACGGCGCGTTCGGTGTTCTGCGAAGGAAAGGCAGCAGCGTGCAGGACGTCCGACCGCATCGCTATCGTGAGATCGGCGACGGCATTCATCACGCCCTCTCCGTCCCCGTCCGAGAGCGTGCCGTCAGCAAAACCGGACTGCAAGCTCTCCAGTACCTGCTCGAAGCTGGACACGACCCCTGCACTCGCGACCACAGCCAGCTTGTGGCTGAGAACACGCAGTTCATCGATCAGCTTCGCATCGTGCCTTGCGGTTTCCACGATCTCTGCGACCTTCTCGATGCAGGCCATGTAAATGTCGCATTGCTGCTGGAGGATGATGACCCTTCCTTCCTTGCGAAGCTCGAGATCGGTCTGGCGATTGAGAAGCGCCGCGGTCAGAATGATCGTCACGACAGCGCCGAGGAAGATGAGCGTCATCTCCTGCGCGAAAGGCAGTATGTCTTCGGCAAGATACATCGAACGAAAAACGAAAACGATGCCGATGCCCAAGGCAGCGGCCGCAGCAGCAAATGCCAAGTCAGGCAGGCGGTTCGACATCAGCACCTCGCATTTTCGGTGTCAGGTGGCATGCACGGCTTTGCATCGGCGTCCGGCGCCTCTGCGTCCCGGTGCCGCAGGAAGATTGGCGTCGGACCGCTGCCGAACGGATTGAAGCCGGTGCTCAGGCAACGGTCGAAGATCGTTTCGTCCCATCGGGTGAAATCGTGCTCCTCGCCGGCAAGTCGCCCGTCATCCACCACAGGGCACCTCACGCCTTTGCCGATGGGGGAGCGTCATCGAAGGCCGCACCGTCCGAACGATCCGCCTTGCGAAGCCGTAGCCCGAGGAGGATCATCATCACCCCGAAGACCGCGGCGTAGAAGCCGATCAGCCAGCCGAGCGCGAGGAAGCTTTCGACCGGGCGCGTCAGCAGCATCCAGGTCACGACGACACCGAGAACGACCGAGAGAAGGCCGCTCAGGATCAGCCAGATTTCGCCGTTGATTTCCTTTCGCAGGCGGATCGCTGCCGCGATCTCGAGGGCACCCGAGAACACGGACCAGAATGCGATGCTGGCCCAGAGGAATGTCGCAAGCACAAGCGTCGCGACAAAAGGCGAGACAACCACGACGACGCCCGTGGCGATGCCCAGAATGCCGCTGAACATCAGCCAGCCCCAGCGTTTGCCCTTGCGGATGTTACGTATCGCGGCGACGAGGCCGAACACGCCGTCGGCAAAGGCGAACGCGCCGAAGACCAGCGTGAGCGCCAGAAGCGCTTCCGCAGGCATGACGAAGGCTAGCACTGCGATGATCAATGCGAGCACGCCGCGTAACACGAATGCCCACCAATTCCGGGACAGGCTGCACAGCATGTCCTGCATCTTATCAGTCGGGTTTTCAGAGGCTATGGTCATTGGTCGATCTCCTATTCAGTTCCATGTCAGGTGTCGGAGCCGGCCTCCTCGCCGGTTAGGGCGGCGGCCACGCGGCGGCGATCCTCGATCGGCTGAGGCAGACGCCGCGTGTGAGCGATTTCCCGTTCGATGGGCGCGCGGCCTGATGGATCTCTGACCAACCCGGCTTCGGCAAGCCTCGCGCGTAGTGTCGCGCCCGCATTTTCTGCGATCTCGGCGACCACTGTCTCGGTCAGGCCGAAAAGGTCTGCCGTCTCCGCGATCGTAGCGTTGTCGAGGTGGAGCCGATAGAGAACGCGGCGTTCGACCGACGGAAGATCGGCGATTGCCCGGTGCAGCACCATGGCGATCTTATGCCGATCCGCTTGGCTCTCGGGGTCTGTGCCGCCGTCGTCGGCGAGGAGGTCCTCCAGCATCAGCACTTCGTCGGGCTGGTAGAACTCGAACATCGCCTGATCCGCCTCGGTCGGATCCTCCGCCGGGGCCTCGGGTTCCGCCTCGATGGAGGCGGCATCCTCAGGCACGGCGCGGCGGGCGGCGCGGGATTCTTCCTCGATGGTCTCAAAAGCCAGCCGTTTCAGCCAGTCGCCGACGGAAAACTCCGAAGGCCGATCCTCGAAGCGGGCCAGCCCCTTGAGGATCGTCGCATCGAAGAGACCGCGAACGCTCAGATATCCCTCCGGTACCGATCCGCTGCATTCGAGATAGGTCAACTCGCGCCTGACGGTGTCATAGATCGTATCGAGATGATCCTCGATCAGGTCAAAGAAGAGCTGGCGCCGGTCCGCTTCCGCCGCATCCCGCGCGGGCGGCAGCGGGGCGCCGATCCGGCGCCGGCGGGCGGGACGCTTGTATTCAGGCTCGTGCTTGAGGCGCGCCACATGCCGATCGACCTGGTGGCGCAGGTCGGCAAAGGCCTTGCGCAGGACAGGCTCGATCTCGAATCCCTCTTCCCGCGCCGCGATCACGCCCGACGGCAGTTGCAGGCGCAGGCTGACTTTGATGCGCTTCTTGCCCCTCGTCTGCGAGGCAACGACTTCGAGCCGGACCAGATCCACGCGAAAGCGCGCAAGGTGCGGTTCAAGTTGCCGCACCTCCTCCTCGATGACCTCAGGCGCGCGCTGTTGGCCGTGCCGGTCGAGATTGCGGAATGATCTAATGACGTTCATGCCGTGGACCTTCCTATAACTCTCCGAAGAGATGGTCCGGCGCGACCGATATCGCGCCGGGCCAGTCTTTTGCGCTGTCACTCGGCGGACTTGTCGTGCGGCCTTCGTCTCATCCCCCGTCCCTGCCGGGACCTCGGTCAGGCTGGCTAGGTGCCTCGCCTCGATCTTGGAGTATGGGAGCTTCTGTAATCGGGGCTTGGGCGTCAAGCACGAACCGTGGTGCGCACCGGCATAGGGTCACGCTTCTGTCCGCGGTCGCTGTGCGCCGCATAATGGGTTTCGAAGGTGAGACGGACCAAGCTAAACGGCGGGCTTCGTAGCTAGCATTGCAGCCCATGCACTCGTGCGGCCTTCGTCTCATCCCCCGTCCCTGCCGGGACCTCGGTCAGGCTGGCTAGGTGCCTCGCCTCGATCTTGGAGTATGGGAGCTCAAGCCTCCTTGGCGGTCCAGCGGAAGGGCGAGCCATCTCGCCACATTCGGTGCATGATCACGGCCAGCTTGCGGGCCACCGCCACCTTTGCCTTCTTCAGGGAACTCCGCCTGGCGATCGAGACGCCCCAGTGCTTCAAGGCCGTCCATTGGGTCGAGCGACTGAGCATCACGTTGGCGGCGGCAAACAGGGCGCTGCGCGTAAGCCGGTCGCCGTTTTTGGCGATCCGTCCTCTTCTATCAACCTCACCGGATTGATGCTGCCTTGGTGCCAGGCCGAGATGGGCGCCGACATCGCTCGACCGGCGGAATCGATCCGGTCGGTCGATGGCGGTCTTGAAGGCGAGAGCCGTCACAGGCCCAACCCCCGGAATCCCCATGAAGCGTACGCACAGCTCGTCATTCTTCGTGACCCTGAGCAGTTCGCCGTGAAGGGCCGCCAACTGCTTCATGAGCGTCTCGCGCGCTGTCAGGAGGGCCTCCATGCAGAGCTTGAGTCGCGGGCGATCCGTCACCAGATCGCGTATGCGCCCGGCGAAGCCGGAACTCGAGACTTGGCCGACCTTCAAGCCGAACGGGCGAAGCAACCCGCGGATCTCGTTCTCATGGTCGCGCAGCTTGTTGACGAAGAACTCGCGGCTACCAAGCAGCGTCCGCAGTTCCTGGCTCTCGACCGACTTCACATGCACCGACTTGAACCAGCCTGACCTGACAAGCTGGGCGAGCGAGCGCGCATCATTGCGGTCGGTCTTGTTCATGCTCATGGCCGTGATCGCCGCCTTCGCATGCCGGGTCTCGATGCAGACCGCGGGTAAGCCGGCATCGCGCAATCCGAAATAGAGCCATTGCGACAGCGGACCAGCCTCCAGGCCGACGCGCTCAAAGCAACCCGGAAGTTCGCCGAGGCAGCAGGTCAACGCTTCCGGATCGGGCAATTGCTCACGGGTATCGCTGCGGGCGCGTCCGGAGACGATCTTTGACAGAGCCTGCGGGTCCTGATTCAAGGATGGGATGACTCGCGAGGCTCTTGAGTCGCTCGACAAGGAAGCGCTGATCCAACTGGTTCTGGCGCAGGCCGAGACGATCGCTCAGCTGACCCGGCATGTGGAGGTGCTGACGGCGCGGGTTGCGGATCTCGAGGCCAAACTCGGCCTTCCGCCGAAGACGCCCGACAATTCGAGCACACCGCCTTCGCAGGGCCGGAAGCCGTCGGCGGACCCGGCCTCGAGCAAGGGGCGGCGCCGGTCGCATCCCGGGGCGCACCGGCCCCTTCATCCGAACCCGACCCGCCGGCGCGACATCCTGGCGGAGCGCTGCGAGCACTGCGGAACCGACGTGACGGGCGTGATGCAGACCGCGTTCCACGCCTATGACCACATCGAGCTTCCGAAGATCGCGCCTGACGTCACCCGCGTGACGCTCCATCGTGGCCTGTGTCCGTGTTGCCGCCGGCCGTTCCGCGCCGAGGCGCCCGCCGACATGCCGCCGGGCTCGCCGTTCGGGCCGAACGTGCGGGCCTTCGTGATCTATCTGCGGGTCGCCCACGCGATCTCGTTCGAGCGGCTGGCCCGGCTGATGTCCGACCTCGTCGGCCTGTCGATCAGCGAGGGTGCGCTGGTCGCCATGCTGGCCGAGAGCCGGCGCCCCTTCGCCCGCCAGGCGGGCTTGATCCGCGCCCGCCTGCTGGCCGGCGCGGTGCTCGAATCCGACGAAACCAGCGTGCGGGTCGGCAAGCGGAACTGGTGGCTCTGGACATTCCATCACGGCGCGGACTGCTGCTTCGTGGTCCGGCCCAGCCGCGGCAAGGACGTGGTCGCCGCGTTCCTCGGCGAGGTGCGCCCCGCCTTCTGGGTCTCCGACCGGTTCGGCGCTCAGATGGGCTGGGCCGGAACCGCCAACCAGGTCTGCCTCGCTCATCTCCTGCGCGACGCCGAGTACGCCGTCGAGGCCGGCGACCTCACCTTCGCGCCCGGTCTGCGCCGATTGCTGGTGCGCGCCTGCGCGATCGGCCGCCGCCGGCCGGCCCTCGCCGACGCCACGCTGCGGACCTACCGCCACCAGCTCGACGCCGAGCTCGACCGCCTGCTCCGTATCACCCCGATGCACGCCGAAGGCGACACGCTGAAGCGCGCGATCGAAGGCTGCCGGCACTCCCTGTTCACCTTCATGGTGGAGCGATCCGTCCCGCCGACCAACAACGGCTCCGAGCGGGCGCTGCGTCCCTGCGCCGTCTTCCGCAAGGTGACCAACGGCTTCCGGTCCGAGTGGGGCGCCCACCTCTACGCGGACGTTCGATCCGTGCTCGAAACCGCTCGCCGCCGCGCCATCGGCGCCCTCGACGCCATCCGCGCCACGCTGAG
>NZ_NHSK01000006.1 GCF_016653355.1 Rhodoplanes elegans
CGTCGCGGCGCATCACGCGACCCTCCCTGACGGGCGGAGGTTATGTTGCGCAGAAGCTGCCGATCCCTCACAAAACGGCCGTCCAGCGCGGGGCCGCAACATAACCAGCGCCGCAACATAATCGGTCCACTTGCCGGCCGCGCCCTTGCCGCTCTCCAGGCCGATGAGGCGCACGAACATCGAGCGGCCGGGCGTGTTGCGCACGTCGCCGACCATCCAGTAGCGGCCTTCGCGATGACCGTTGGACAGATAGTGGCGGCACACCGCCTCGGCATTGCGCGCGAGCCGGCGTGCCAGTTCGGAAGCGTCGAGCCGGGACATCACACCGCCTCCCGCTCGGCGACCCGCTCGATGGGATAGCGGTCCATCACCCTGGCGAGGATCGCGGGACCGCTGGCGTCGGTGGGCACGAACAGGCGCAGCTTCCACGAGATGATCTCGTGGAAGAGGCCGTAGGCCGTGAGCCGCTCGCGCATGGTGTCGGTGAAGCCCGCCAGCTCGATGCGATGGCCGCCCATGACGCGGACGCGGCGAAGCTGAAGACCCTCGGCAAGGTCGATGACGGTGTTGCCGTCGATCAAGGCGGCGAAGGCGTCGTCCGGCGTCAGCGATGGCAGGCCGGCCGCGGTGGCCGTGGCCGCCCAGGCTGGAGAGACCTTGCGGCCGATGATGCGCTCGCCGTCGTCGGTCTGCAGGCGATAGACGCGGGTCGACTCGTTGGGGAGCCGCTTCCAGATCGGCAGCAGCAGGCCGGAGACCATGTGCAAGGTCGAGTCCGTGAACGCGGGGACCTCGGCGAGTTCGGCCGTCCAGGCGGCCGCAAAGCTCGCCTCGTCGGCATCCTGCCAGTGGCTCTCCGCCATCGCGCGGACGGGCACGTTCGGTGCTTCCATCGGCCGGATCAGGCGGACGCGGTACTCGACCTCGCCGTCGTCGAGCATGACGGACGGGGCATGGACCTGGACGGCGGCGCGGCCGGACCGCGCATTGACGAGAAGGCGCGCGCCGCGTTCGCGCAACCTGCTCAAGGCTTCGCCGAGCGTGAGGGGCCGGTTCTGCTGGCGCTGCGCGATGGTGAGGAGCCGTGTCTCGGCGCCGGTGCCGGGATGGGTATAGATCGTCTGCCGGCCGGTGACGACGAAGCTATCTGCCCACAGCGTCTCCAGCCTGACATCGTAGGTGCCGGCGGCAATGGCGCCGTCGATGCGGGCGTTGAGGAGCTGCTCGAATGCCGTGAAGAGCACGCCCTGGAGCTCGATGGTCAGCGCGAGCATGCGGTTGAGGAAGATGCTGATGCCCGGCAACCGGTCCTTGAGCCCGTTCGCATCGGTGAGCGTGAGGCCGGTGGCCGCCTCGAACCGTTCGAGCGAGCAGCCCTCGATCCTGCCGCGGGCGAGCAGATGATGGAGATGGCGCAAGGCGTCGCGCGCATAGTGGGACTCCAGATTGTCCTCCGGCCGGAACAGGCCCTGGCCGGCGGTCTCGCGCTGGCCGCGCGTGATCGCGCCGAGGGTATCGAGCCGGCGCGCGATCGTGCTGAGGAAGCGCTTCTCGGCCTTGACGTTCGTCGCGACCGGCCTGAACAGCGGCGGCTGCTTCTGATTGGTCCGGTGCGTGCGGCCGAGCCCTTGGATGGCGGTATCCGCCTTCCAGCCGGGCTCGAGCAGGTAGTGCACCCGCAGCCGCGTGTTCCTCGCGGAAAGCTCGGCGTGGTAGCTGCGCCCGGTGCCGCCCGCGTCGGAGAAGACCAGGATGCGCTTCTGGTCGTCCATGAAGGCCTGCGCCTCGGCGAGGTTGGCGGACGCGGCTCGGGTCTCGACGACAAGGCGGTCGCTCCTGGCCGCGCCGCTGGACCTGCGGACAATGCGACGCGAACGGCCGGTCACCTCGGCGACGGTGTCGGTGCCGAAATGCTGCACGAGCTGGTCAAGCGCGCCGGGAACGGGTGGCAGGCTTGCGAGCTTCGCGATCAGAGCATCACGACGGGCAACCGCCTCGCGGCTCTCGACCGGCTGTCCGTCGCGATAGACCGGACGCGACGACAGCTTGCCCTCGCTGTCGGTGTAAGGCTCGTAGAGCTGGACCGGGAAGGAATGGGCGAGATAGTCGAGGACGTATTCGCGCGGCGTGATGTCGACGCGGACGTCGTTCCATTCCTCGGTCGGCAGCTCGGCGAGGCGGCGCTCCATCAGGGCCTCGCTCGTCGAGACGATCTGGACGACGGCGGCATGGCCTTCCTCGAGATCGCGCTCGATCGCGCGGATCAGGGTCGCCGTCTTCATGCTGGTGAGCAGGTGGCCGAAGAAGCGCTGCTTCGCGCTCTCGAACGCCGATCGCGCGGCCGCCTTGGCCTGGCGGTTCAGCGTGCCCGATCCGCCCTCGCTGCCGCCTGTGATGTTGGCCGCCTGCATGGCGGCGTCGAGGTTGTTGTGGATGATCGCGAAGGCGTCGGCGTAGGCGTCATAGATGCGGGTCTGCTCAGGCGTCAGCGCGTGCTCGACCGGCTCGTATTCGACGCCGTCGAAGGAGAGTGAACGGGACGTGTACAGCCCGAGCGCGCGCAGGTCGCGGGCAAGCACTTCCATGGCCGCGACACCGCCGGCTTCGATCGCCTCCACGAACTCAGCGCGCGTCGAGAACGGGAAATCCTCGCTGCCCCAGAGGCCAAGGCGTTGCGCATAAGCGAGATTGTGCACGGTGGTCGCGCCGGTGGCGGAGACGTAGACGACGCGTGCGTCCGGCAGCGCGTGCTGGAGCCGCAGGCCCGCGCGGCCCTGCTGTGAGGGCTCCCGATCGCCGCGTTCGCTCCTGGCGCCGACCGCATTCTGCATGGCGTGCGCTTCGTCGAAAATGATCACTCCGTGGAAGTCGGAGCCCAACCATTCGACGATCTGCTTGACGCGGGAAAGCCTTTCGCCGCGCTCGTCGGAGCGCAGCGTGGCATAGGTTAGAAATAGGATGCCTTCCCGCAGCGTGATCGGCTTGCCCTGCGGGAAGCGGGAGAGCGGCGTGATGAGGAGGCGCTCCATGCCGAGCGCGGACCAGTCGCGCTGCGCATCCTCGATCAGCTTGTCGCTTTTCGAGATCCACACCGCCTTGCGACGGCCCCGCAGCCAGTTGTCGAGGATGATGCCGGCGGCCTCACGCCCTTTGCCGACCCCGGTGCCGTCGCCAATCATGAAGCCGCGCCGGAAGCGAACCGCACCCTTGGTGTCCTCGGCCGCGGCGGTCACGACGTCGAGCGTTTCGTCCACCGTCCAGGCGCCGGCGAGATAGCCGGAATGCGCCTCGCCGGCATAGATCACGGTTTCGAGCTGGGCGCCCGAGAGCAGGTTCAGGATGTTCGCCGGCAGGCGCGGACAATAGCCCGGCTTGGGCGGCGCGACGGATGCCATCGCAGCCGATTGCACGAGCTGTGTGGGATGGTCCTGAGCGCCGGGAATCCGGATGCTCTGGAGCGCATAGTCCTCGTAGATGGAATCGGAGAGACGCGCACCCTGCGGCGGCGTCCAGTCGACGGTCTCGTAGGCGAGCTCGATGCCTTCGGGCTCGGCCGCCATCGCTGGCCGCGCTGCGGCTTGTGCGGTACGGGCGACGTAGCCGCGAACGGTGCGCGGCGTGGTGACAATGGGCACCGCCACGCAGGCATCCACCGGCAGCCGTGCCGGAACGTGCTCTGTGACCCAGGCCAGCAGCGTGGCAGCGTTCGGTGCGACACCGGGCGCGGCTGGGAAGACGGTGGGATTGTCGGCCGGGCGCTTGTCGATCACGGTCAGCCGCGTCGGGAAGGTCGTGCCGTGCCTGGCGTAGACGCGGCCGTCGATGGCGGCGGAGAAGACGACACGGCCGCGCTCCTGAAGCCGGACATAGGCGTCGCGCCAGGCCGGAGCGTCCGGCGCGAATTTGGCGCCGGTGATCGCGACCAGGCGGCCGCCGTCGGCGAGCCGCGCCAGCGCCGAGGCGATGTGCCGGTAGGCGGCATCCGTCATGCGCCCTTGCACGTTGGCCATCACCGAGAAGGGCGGGTTCATGATCACGACGCTCGGCACGATGGTGGCGTCGAGGTGGTCGTGAATCTGTGCGGCGTCATGCCGGCTCACGGCGATGTCCGGAAAGAGGAGGGAGAGGAGGCCGGCGCGGGTCTCCGCCAGCTCGTTGAGGACGAGCGTTCCGTCCGCGATCTCGGCGAGGATGGCGAGCAGGCCGGTACCGGCCGAAGGCTCGAGCACGCGGTCGGCTGGCGTGACCGCCGCGGCCGTCGCGACCGCGAGCCCGAGTGGCATCGGTGTCGAGAACTGCTGGAGGGTCTCGCTCTCGATCGAGCGGCGTGTGTGCGTCGGCAGGAGCCCGACGATCTTGTCCAGCATGGGGAGGGCCAGGGCCGGAGAACCGGCCTTGCGCAAAAGCGCCTTTCCGTATTTGCGGAGAAACAGGACGGTCGCGGCCTCGCAGGCGTCGTAGGCCGATTTCCAGTCCCAGGCGCCGGACGTGTCGGAGCCGCCGAAGGCCTGCTCCATCGCAGCGCGAAGGGTTGCCGCGTCGACCTGACGGCCCTGTTCGAGATGCGGAAGGAGATGGTGCGCGGCTGCGCCGATGCAGCGAGCGATATCGGAGGGAGACGCAAGCGGCGACGCCGCGACCGCGGGCGCGGCCGCGAGAGCGGTGGACGGGGTCATGTCGGTGAACCTCGGGAGAGCGGAGACGGGCGAGCCGGCCGGCGCTCTCTCTGGACCGCTCCGGCTCAAACCCGTCCCGGCTAGGCTCTCCCTCTCGTCACGCCGCCGCCTTCACCGCGCGCCGCCACGCACGCGAGGATCAGGGAGCCGGTTCGTCCGGCAGGGTTACCGAAGGAGGAACGTAGGCGTCGAAGGGGTTGCCGTCGGCGAGATGGCCGAACGGCGTGAACACGAAATCCGTGCCGTCGCGCCCCACGGCACAGATACAGATGACGTAGTGCGCCTCGCCGGTGATGGCGTCGGCGCATTCCATGAGCGCGAGGTTGCCGTCCGCCGCAGCACGGAGCAGCGTCGTGAAATTGGCGCGCGCGTGATCGGGGATGCTCATTGCGCACCTCGCTTTCCCAGCCGGGCGGACAAGGTGCGGTCGAGCCAGCCATTGGTCGCGATCCACGCGACGGTTTTGCGGCGGCCGAGATCGAGCACATGCGCGCCGCCGCCGAAGGCGTTCACGCGCGGGCGCGAGCAGGTGTTCGCCCATTGGAAACCCCAGCGCCCGGAGAGGCCGAATTCCTCGGCGCAGCGGAGCACGAATTCGATGACGGCCTGCGGATCGCCGGTCGTGTCATCGCGAATCCAGAGCTGCGTTCCGCCATGCTCGGGCTGGATGGAAAGAAGAAACGCCTCGGATGGCGGGTCCTCGGCGGTGTTCTCCTCCATCATGCGATTGTAGAGATCGAGCGCACGCGCGGCGTTCTCCGGCGTGCGGACATCGAGAAGGCAGGAGAAGTGCGTGAAGAAGTCGGCCATGTCAGGCTCCTGAAACGACGAAGCCCGGCGCGATGGCCGGGCTGGTTGAAGGACGGGATGGCGATTGTCGGCGTCAGAGCCGGAATTCAGCGACGAGGCGCTGCGCGTTGGAGTGATGCGCCAGCATCTCGCGGTAGAAGCGCCTGCGGGCCTCCCGCTTTGCCGGATCACGCCGCGCGGACCGTGTGAGCTTGCGCCGCGCGGCGCGAATCACCGTGCGGTCGCTGTCCCAGACGGTGACGCCGAGGCGGAGATAGGTGCCGTGCATCTCAGCCTCCGTCCGCCTGCTTCGCCGCTCGCAGGGCGGCGAGCGCCGCGCGGAATTCCGCCGCGCCGACTTCCTCCGACAAGTCGATGTTGGCGGCGACGGACACGCATGCGCTGTGAATGTCAGCGTCCGGCACGGCGTCCGCGGTCACACCTGCGAATTCCAGATCGGTCTCGATGATCGCGCCAATCTGGTCCCGAACGCGGTCCTCCTGGATCTGCGCGAGGACGTGACGTGGGCGTGGAGCCGTGACGGGTTCGTCGGGATCGCGCGCTCCAGCAAGGATCGCTTCGGCCTTCGCGACCGCGGCGCTCGCCCGTGCGAGCCAGTAGGCATCCGTACGCCGCTGGGAGATCTGGTCCGCAACGACGATCTTGAGGAGGCCGAACAGCACCTCGAAATGCGCGGCCTTCCGCTGAATGGTCTCATCGAAGTGCGACGGGACCGGGACGGCCTCGCCCGAATAGGCGGCGTCAGCGCCGATCCAGATGCCGGTGACGTAAGTTTCGCCGGCGGCCTCGTAGTCGAGCTTGTCGTTGGACCAGTCATCGTCCTCGATGGCCTGGCGGCAGGCCTCGACCGGTGTCGCGGCGTGATAGGTGCGCTGCCGGTAGACCGGCACGCGGTAGGTCGTTTCGACGGTGTAAGCGGGCATGACAGGCTCCTGAAAACGCGAAAGCCCGGCGCGGCGGCCGGGCTGTTGGGGTTGGATGGAGAGAAGGTCGGGCTAGAAGCCGAATTGCCAGGACGGCCAGGGCTGGCCGTCATTGGCGGCCTTCACCGCCTCCTTGAGATAGTCGGCATCCCCCTCCACGACGGTCGGGTGTTCGACGGGCGTTTCGTCGATCACCGTCACGCTGTGGACGAGGCCGTCCTCGACTTCGACATGGACGGGCACGAGATACTGGAAGACGACGCGGCGAGGCGCGCCGGGTCTGGGCTTCGTCATCGGATTGCTCCTGATCGAGAGGCTGGCGGGAGCGGCCGAAGCCGCCCCCGCCAAGGTCGCGTCACTCGGCGGCGATCATCGCCGGGTCGTCGGCATCGGGGTCGCCATCATCCGGCTGCTCGTCCTCATCATCCACGAGGAATGCCGGCAGCGCTTCTTCACCTTCACCTCCGCTTGCATCGACCGAGGTCGTCACACCGGGATCGGCGGAACGCAGCGGCTCCGGCAGCCAGCCGGTGTCGGCGAGCAGGCGCTCGGCCTCCCTCGCCATCTCCGGCTTCTTGAGGTGGTCGATGAGCTGCGCCTTCTCCTCGCCGAGGGCTTCGCGAACGGCTTCGACGATCCGGCTCTTCGTCACACGGCCAAGATAGTTCGCCACCGTCGGCCGCCATCCGGCCTCCACCATGTCGAGACCGGTGGCGCGCGCCAGCCGATCGGCATTACGCATGCGCCGGTCGAGACCGTGCTGCGTGACGCCATAGCCGCTATGGGGATTCGGACGCTCGTAGAGCGCGTTGATCCCGTAGCTGACGCAATGGGCGAGCAGCGCGAGGCGGCTCGCATCGTCGAGCGCTGCGATCCAGTCCCAGAGCCGATCGTCGTCATCGAGCGGCATGTCGGCTTTCCAGGCCTCCACGCGGGCCTCGATGGCCTTGGCGGAGGCGCTGTCCTTCAGGTCGGTGGCCTGGACGGGGAAGTGGACCTCCCGGACCGACGCCTCAACGGCGGAGCCGTGCACGTTGCGCCTGAAGGCGTCGAGCACCAGCTTGTGCAGGAGCGCCGTCAAAGCGACCTGCGGGTGATTAGCCACCGCGTCGCGCAGCGCCAGCGTGCGATGGGCGGTGAGCTCGATCACCAGCCGCTCGGGCAGCGGCTTGACGGCATCGCCCTCGTCGTCCTCTTCGGCGCCGGTGGTATGGCCGCCGATGGTGATGACAGCGCGCTGAGCGGACGGCGTCGCGGGAGCATCGTCCCCGCCGGGTTCTCCATCGCTATTGGCGCTACTGCCATCGACGGCGACAGGCGCTTCGTCCTCGGGCGGCACATAGCCGCGATCGACCACGATCTCGCCGTTGCGGTCCACACTGACGAAGACGCCGGCGCGGGTGATGTCGGCGGGGTCGAAGATAATGGGACGCTTCTCGAAGGCTTCGAGCGCCTCCTCGATCTCCCCGAGGCGCTGATCGATCTCGTCCGGCAGCTCGTCGGCGCCGTCATACTCCGCCTCGAGCCGGTCGTACTCGGCGCGCAGCGCCTCGCGTTCGGCCCGCTCCTCGTCGGTGAGATCGACGAACGTGCCGGTGATCTGGCGCAGGCCGTGGTCGTAGCCATACGGCAGGTCTAGGTCGACCTTGATCCACTTCCAGCCTTCGGCGGCGATGTCGTCCGCGACCGTCTTGAGCTTCTCGCTGACCAGGCGGTGAAGGAGTGCCGGGTCGGCGAGCCAGCCGCCGTCATCCTCCTCGAACAGGTCGCGCATGACCGTGCCGCCGGCCGCGACATAGGCGTCGATGCCGACGAAGCGCACGCGCTTGTCGGAAGCGGGGATCGTGGACTCGGTCAGCAACTGGCGGATATGCCAGGGCTGCCGATTGTACGAATGCTGCACAGCCTCCCACACCTGCTCCTGGCGCTGGTGGTCCGGGTTGACTGTGAAGGCCATCAGCATGTCGAGCGTCATGCACTCCTCGGCATAGGCGTCGCGCAGCACGGGTGAGACCGCGTTCAGCCGAAGCCGTTGCTTCACGACCTGGACCGTCGTGAGATAGGCTGCGGCGATCTCCTCCTCGGTCATGCCCTTGTCGAGCATGTCCTGGAAGGCGCGGAACTGGTCGACGGGATGAAGTCCGGCGCGCAGCAGGTTCTCGGCGAGGGAGTCGTCCTCGGCGAGGATTGTGGTGTCGGACTTGCGCACGATGCAGGGCACGAGCCCGTCCTTGGGGAAGCGCTTGGCCTTGACCAGGCGCTCGATGGCGCGATAGCGGCGGCCGCCGGCCGGCACCTCGAACATGCCTGTCTCGTTGCCCTCCGCGTCGAGGATGGCGCGCACGTTGAGGCCCTGCACGAGGTCCTCGCGCCGGTCGATGTCGTGGATCAGCGCGTCGAGCTCGGCCTCCGGCCGGGTGCGCCGGACGTTGGACTCGGAGAGCACGAGCTTGTTGAAGGGAATGTCGCGCGAGCGCGAGAAGACGATCTTCCTGGCAGCCTTTGCCATGTCGGGATACTCCGCGACGGGCGCCGAGAGCCTCTCTCTCGGTCTCCAAACCCGTCACGAAGCGAAGCGCCGCCCTCTCACTCTGAGGGGCGGCGGCTCCTCCCGGCGATCCGGGGCGCAAAACCGGAGATGCGCAAACGCTCATCTCCGGTTCCGCGAAGTTCAGGATGGGCGTCACGCGCCGTCACGTCGAGGCGAAGCCGCTCGGTAGAGGATGCGCTCGGCCGCCCGGATGCTTCCCGCCTCGCGGGCGGCCTCCGCCCAGACCGAGATCGGAAAGTCGCCGGTGAAGAGAATGTCGCGCTCGATCCTCATGCCGAAGGGCAGGACGATCGATGCCAGTTCCTCGAGCGAGAAGCTGCCCAGTTCGGGATAGCCGAGATCGGCGAGGCCGAAGGGGGTGTCGCCGTCCGCGTTCCGTTCGGTCGCGAGCCAGACGCCTTCGCCCAGCGGGTTGAAGAACTTGACGACGGGCACATGGTCGGCGCCGCGTTCAAGGCCATTGGCGAGCAGGCGCTCGCGCAGGTCGTCGGTCAGGAGGATCATGCTGCCCTCCTGTCGTTCGCGGGTTCGCCGGCGATGTCCGTTTCGGGGAGGAACGCCAGCAGCCAATTGGCCGCCTTGCTCGCCTGCGACGCGGCGCGGACGATGGCGCGATTGTCTTCGCGCAGCACGTCCAGCCACGAGCCGATGTAATCGGCGTGGCGCACCGTCGGAGTGATGCCGAGCGAGGCGCAGCAAAAGGCCGCGTTCATCTCGGCGACGAGTTCCTCAAAGGCGTACTTCTTGGAGCCGAAGGAGCCGGTGAGGTCGCGGCCGAGACGGGACGAATGGCCCGTCGCATGGCCGAGCTCATGCAGGGCCGTGCGATGCCAGTTGATCGTCTCGAAATACGCCTGAGGCGGCGGCACCTGAACGGAGTCGTGCGCCGGCACGTAGAAGGCGCGATCGCCGCCGATGCGGAAGTCGATACCCGTCGCCTTGATCAGCGCCTCGACGCGCGGCTCGATCAGGCCGGGCTCCGGCGCAGGCGGCGCGACGGCAAGGCCGTCGGGCAGATCCTCGCACTGCGCGACGTTGAACACGGTGAAGCGCTTCAGGAACGGAATCGCCTGCGCTTCCTCGCCGGTCTCCTGCGCGCGCTTCTTTTCGTCGTCGGGGATGAAGCGGTCGGCGTAGACGACGGTGGTGCCGCGCTCGCCCTTGCGGACATGGCCGCCGAGGGACAGCGCCTGGCGGAAGGTTAGCCAGCTTTGCACCGGAAAGCCGTGCTCGATGACCGCGCCCCAGAGGATCAGCACATTGATCCCGGAATAGGCGCGGCCGGTGGCGGCATTCGCCGGCATGGCGACCGGCGCTTTCGCAGCGGCCGTTCCCCAGGGTTGGACCCAGGGCACGCGGCCGGCCTCCAGCTCGGCGATAATCTTGTTGGTGATGTCGTCGTAAAGGCTCGCCCGGTTGGTCCCGGCGCGAGCGTTGCGGCCATGTCTGGACATCGCGGTTCTCCGCGACGGGCGCCGGAGGCCTCTCCTCCAGCCCTCAACCCGTCACGGCAAACCCGGTCCGCACTCTCACTTTCCTTATGGGGGCGTTGCGGGGTCTCCCCGCTAGAAGGGGTCGGCCCGAGACCGCGGCTCGGCCGCAGGGGAAGGCCTTCACCGCCTGGCCATGCAATGCGCGCTGATCGCCAATTACTGGGCTGGATCGGCTACGCTGGCCTTGTGCCGAGCCATGGTCCTGCCGGGCGCCGGAGCGATGTATCGCCGTTAGGCTGAATGACGGGCTCACGAGGATGCGTTGGCCGCTGCATCGAGCTGATGCATCGAGTCAAGAATAAGGTCGAAGCTGGGGGGCTCGTCAAAAATCATCGCGGCGGTTTTAGCGTAGTCACGGCGAAGCGCGTCAATCATGCCCTCGACAGGGGCAATCGCGAATGTGCCGGGCTGCGCTGACGCAAGATCGAAGTCCGGCCGGTCGAAGAACATGCGCGCGTGGCGCAGGCAGTCGCGTGCAAGCTCCAGGTCGCCCAACGCGTCCTTCCCTGCTTGCGACGCGAGCAGCTGGTGCAGGTCGTAATAATGGCGCGAAATACGCTGGCCTTCCTGGCGCAGCACGCCGCGCCGCTCATACCATCGCCGCAGGCCGTGCGCGATCACCACCTTGTCCCAGAAGGTTCGGCCTGGCTCGATGGTCGTGACGTTGGGGACCGAAAGGTCCAGGTCGGGAGTTTCGTCGGCAATGTATGGCCTGATCAGGACCGGACGGTTGGGATCGAGCGCTGACTTCGCACCTGACTCGATCCGCACGGCCGGGCGCACATAGCCGTCGTCGCGCGGTTCAACCTCGGGATACCAGAGAAGCAAAGTCTGCCCCTCGGAATCGGCCTGATCGATCTCCACGCGCCCGGCTCCGCCCGTGGCCTCGGCCAGGAGCCCGGCGAGGCTCTCCCGAAGCGGACCGGTGACAAAAGCGCGGCAGGCGTCACGGATGGCGTCAAGCCTGGCGCGGCGCTTCTTGCCGGAGAGCGCCTCCAGTTCCTCGGCGGTTGCCGCTTGTTCGAGATCGTCACGGAAGACCGTAACGTCGATGTCCTCTGAAAACCGGTTGATGAGGCCATAGGCTTTGGACAGCGAGGTGCCGCCTTTGAAGAGAAGGCGCGGCCGGTCTGCGGGGAGGCGGTGATAGAGCGCGTCGAGCGTCCAGCAGACCCAGAAGTCCTTTTCGATGTTGCCGATCGGTGCGCCGAGCCGATTGGCAGTGGAGAGGAACAGATCGAGGCGGTCGCGCGCCGGGGCTCGGATGACCGCTGCATAAGCCTCGGCGGTCATGTCTTCGCGCCCTCGCCGACGATCAGCGGACGCAGGAACTCCTGCATCCAGATGGGCAGAGCCGAGAGCCCTTCGCGCAGATCATCGTGAATGCCCTGGCCGTGGTCCGGATCGGCGAGCAGTCGGCGCAGAATCTCGGTGACACGGGCGCGTTCGTCGTTCTCCTTCAGCACGTCCTGAAGCCAGTGCAGAGCCTGGACGACGCGCATCGCCGGCCGGCCGGCCCAGTAGAGCCGGCTTGCTGCGGCTGCCTTGAAGTGGATTTCCTGGTTGCCGAGCTTGATGGGCTTTAGTCGGGCATCGACCAGGACCTCGATGCGGGCGGGCACGGCGGTGGTCAGACCGAGATCGTTGGCAGCCGTCATGCCGTCCACGACGAAGCGGGCCTTGTCGCGCCGGGCGACGGCGCGGATGACGGCGCGATAGTCCGGCACGGTGGGACGGCCGGTCAGGCTGTTGACGCTCGGACGATCATAGAGGCCGCGATCGATTCGCCGGAGCTCGCCTGCAGCCGCCAAGCGCTGCAGCGATTTATCGACGGCGCCGCGGCCGGCGAGATCGGCGAAATCGCTGGGCGTCCACACCTCGCCCGGCTGTTCGGCGATGCGGGCGAGCAAGCGGCTGCGGAGGTCGGAACCCGGCTGGTGAGCATCGGTCATGTCCGAAATATGCCGCATGTTTCGGACGATGAGAAGCGTCCGAAGAATGCTACATTTTTCGGACAACCCTTTTTAAGGAGGGACATTGCGGAATGCCGGGTTGCCTTCGGCCCCTCCAGATGAGAGCCACCCCTTGACTCCGTCTGATGTAAGATTATCTTACCACGTGTCGGACCAAGGAGGTACTTCATGGATCCCGCCGCACTGAAAGAGAAGCTGATCGCCGTCCTCGGCCAGATTCAGGTCGACAGCGGCCTCGAATGCCCAGCGATGACCGGCGCCACCAAGCCGGTCGAGAACTTGCCGAAGTTCGATAGCAAGGTCTGGCCGGTCGCGACCACGATCCTCGCTACGGAGATCGGTGCGACGATCCCCAATGACGTGAACATCTTCGTCGACGAGACGACCAAGCTCCCGCGCTCGATTGACGAGACCGCTGCCTTCGTCTGCGAGCTGCTCAAGAAGGAAAGCGCGAAAGAAGCGGCGGCGGCATGACTGAACTCGATTCCGGCAAGCGAATGCAGATCGCAGAGCGGCTGAAAGAGGCGCGCAAACTCGCGGGCCTGTCGCAAAGCCATGTAGCGAAGATGCTCGGTCTGCATCGCCCCTCCATCAGTGAGATGGAGGCCGGCAACCGGCGCGTTTCGGCCGACGAGCTCGCCCGGCTTGCCGAGACCTATGACGTCAGCGTCGCCTGGCTCCTCGGCGAAGCGCCCGAGACGCTCGACGCCCAAGACCCGCGGCTCGAGCTCGCAGCGCGCGAACTCTCCAAGCTCAAGCCCGACGATCTGGAACGCCTGCTCAAGTTGCTGGCCGCCATGCGCAGCGATTCCACCGCGAACGGAGGCAATCGCTGATGAACATCATGCGCACCACCACGCCCAGTTTCAATCGCCGCGCCCTGGCAACCCAGGCGATGCAGGCCGCCGCGGCGACGCGGGCAAAGGCGAAGCTCGACCAAGTCGGTCCGATCTGCATTTATGGGCTGTGCGAGACGCTGGGCGTCGCGGTGCGCTTCAACAACATCAACATGGAAGGGATGTACCAGCGCGGCATCCCACCGCGCATCCATCTCTCCGCCCGACGACCGCTGCCGCGGCGCGCCTACAATTGCGCGCACGAGCTCGGCCATCACGTGTTCGGCCATGGGTCGTCGATCGACGAGCTGCGTGAGGACGCGAAGGCGCAGCCCTGGGAGGATCCAAAGGAGTTTCTGGCTGACACCTTCGCCGGCTTTGTCCTCATGCCGATCATCGGACTGCGCCGCGCCTTCTCGGTCCGAGGCTGGACCCCGGAAACGGTGACCCCGGCGCAGATGTTCACCATCGCCTGCGAGTTCGGTGTTGGCTATGCGACGCTCCTGACCCACCTCTCGGCAGGCGTGAATATGCTGTCGCGCGGCCGCGCCGCTGCCTTGCACCGTGTCACGCCCAAGTCGCTTCGCATGCACATTCTCGGCGCACTGACGCCCGAGCCGCTGATCGTCACCGACCGCCATCGCGCTGCGCCCACCCTGGACGCTGAGGTCAAGACGCTGCTCCTGCTGCCGCGCGGAACGGAGGTGGCGGGGGACGGTGGACTCGCCTTCGAACGCGACCTCGAAGGCGGACGCCTGTTTCGGGCAGTGAAACCGGGAATCTTCCAGGCCGCCGCCGGTGACTGGGCCGTCTTCGTGCGCATCGCCCCGATCCAGAAAAACGAGCCCTACGGTTATATCGGTCTCGCGCAATATCGCCATCTGGAGGAGGACCCGGATGAGTAAGGCCAAGATGCTCGCGGCGCCGCCCCCGATGGTGATCGATGACACCAATCTCTCGCGCGCTTGGGCGCGACTGCTGTTGCAGGTCCTCAACGGAGCCGGAACCGAGGTTGCTCCTTTGATTCTGAGCCTTAGTGGCTTCACAGAGAACGGCGCCGCCATCGAAGATCCAGCCGTGCGCCAGGCCCTCGATCGGCTCCTCAAGCGCAAGGGGCGACTCGTGGTCGACGACGTCGCGTTCACGATCTTCCCGCAGCGCCTCTGGGAGATGTCGCGCGGTGACCGGTCCCGCCTTTTCATCCTTTATCGCGCGACATTCCCGCGCTGGCAGGCCATGAACCGCAAAGCCAATGGCCGCGGCCTGTATTTCGAGCGCATGGTCATGTATGGGCGCGGCCCGCACGACGGCAATCAACTGGAGTGGATTTTGTCTCAATTTAGTTCGCGGACGGGCGTGCGCCGCTCGATGCTGCAGGCCACCACCTTCGATCCGGCTCGTGACCATGTCGCGAGCGCGCAGTTGGGCTTTCCGTGCCTCCAGCAGGTGAGCTTCGAGCCGACTGCAGCCGGACTCGTCACCAACGCCTTCTACGCCACCCAGCAAATCTTTGATAAAGCCTATGGCAATTATCTCGGCTTGGCCCAACTCGGAGCCTTCATGGCCCGTGAGATGGGCATGCCGCTGGCGCGCCTAAACGTCATGGTGGGGATCGCTAAGCTCGAGCGGATCACCAAGAGCGACGCGGATTTTGCTCCGCTCGTCGCCGCCGCGCAGGCCCTCGCGGCGCCGCCCGCCGCGCCGTCGGCGCGGCCCGCCATCGCTCCTGCGACAGCAGGAGCGATGCTTTGAGTTCGAGGTCGCCCAAAGTCCCCACAAAACGTCCGCGCGGTCGCCCTCCCAAGTCTCGTCCGACCGCAGCCAATGCATCCCTGCCTATGGAACTGCCAGTCGCCGTTCGGCCGGCGGCAGCGTCGACGGCGCTTACGCCGATCGTGCTGCGGCACCTTGCGCCGGCCAAAGCGTCAGAGGTCTATGAGAGCTATTGGCGTTTTGCCGCCGAACGGCAGGCGGTGTTCTTTCGCCGCGTGCGCGGCGAGACGCGTCCCTGGACCAAGAATCCAGTGCTGGCGATCTACAAGTTCACCAACGCCTATCGTGCGTCCGACCGGGTCAGCCAATTTCTTATCCGGCATGTCATCTATCGCGACGACCTCCCAAGGTCACCACACGAAGTGTTCTTTCGCATTCTGCTGTTCAAGCTGTTCAACAAGATCGAGACTTGGGAGCTTCTCGAACGCGCGCTCGGCCCGATCACCTTCGAGGACTATAGCTTCGTTGCCTATGATGCGGTGCTCTCGCGCGCAATGCAGACCGGCCATCGCATCTACTCGGCCGCGTACATTATGCCGCCCGGCAGTCGCGCCTTCGGACGATCGGCCAAGCACCAGAATCATCTGTTGCTGCTCGAACGGATGATGGCGGATCGGCTTGCCGAGCGGCTGACCGAGATCCGCACGATGCAGGATGGTTTCGAGATGCTGCGCGCCTATCCGACGATTGGTGACTTCTTAGCGTACCAATTCATCACCGACATCAATTACAGCGAGCTCACCGATTTCAGCGAAATGGACTTCGTGGTGCCCGGCCCCGGCGCACGCGACGGCCTGCGCAAATGTTTTGTCGATCCGGGCGGCCTGAACGAGCCAGAGCTGATCCGACTGATGGCGGACCTTCAGGAGCAGGAGTTTGAGCGGCTGGGCATCGACTTCCAATCGCTCTGGGGGCGGCGACTGCAGCTGATCGACTGCCAGAACCTGTTCTGCGAGGTCGACAAATATGCGCGCGTGGCGCACCCGCAGATCGCGGGAAAGACCGGCCGTGTCCGCATAAAGCAGAAGTTCGAGCCGACCCCAGAGCCGATCGAGCTCTTCTATCCCCCCAAATGGAAGCTCAACGACAAGATCCGCGTAGACGCGCCACATCGCGCTGCAGCGGGTTGACGCCGAAGGAGGCGAGCATGGATTTCAGAAGCTATCAGAAGGAGGCATTGCGCACTGATCGTGTGCCCGCCCGCGATGGCGCCGACGATGCCGCATCGCTGATCGTGCCGATGCTCGGTCTCGCAGGTGAGACGGGTCAGCTGCTCAGCGAGTACAAGAAGCATCTGCGCGACGGCGAAGCGCATCGCCTGTTCAAGGAGCGCGTGTCAGAGGAACTGGGCGACCTGCTCTGGTACATCGCCAATGTCGCCAGTAAGTTCGATCTCTCGCTCTCCGACATCGCTGCCGCTAACTTGGCTAAAGTCAAGCAGCGCTGGGCCAGCGAACGCACCGAGCCGCTTACCTTCGATGCCGAGCTCCCCGAAGGCGAGCGGCTGCCGCGCAAGTTCGAAGTTGAGCTCATCGATGTGGAGGGCGAATCGCGCCAGCGGGTGCGTGTTCTGATTGACGGTACACCATTCGGCGCGGAACTCACGGACAACGCCTACGATCCTGACGGCTATCGCTTCCACGATGTCTTCCACTTTGCCTATGCGGCCGTGCTCGGCTGGTCGCCGATCACGCGCGCCTTGCTCCGGCGAAAACGCAAGAGCCAGCCGCTGCTCGACGAGGTCGAGGATGGCGGCCGCGCTGCCGTCATCGAAGAAGGCGTGGCGGCGCTTGCCTTCGACTATGCGCGACGCCACCGCTTCCTCGACGGCGTCGCGGCTCTCGATTTCCAGCTTCTGCGCACGATCAAGGATATGACGTCCCATCTGGAAGTGCGGCAATGCACGACCGGCGAGTGGGAGCAGGCAATCCTGCAAGGGTTCAAGGTGTGGCGCGCCGTACTCGCCGCGCGCGGCGGTCGCATCGCCGTCGATCTCGACGCGCGCCGCATAAGTTTTCTCGGCCCGTCCGGCCGTCAGGAGCCGCGCGCGTGAGTCTCCGCCCCGAGTGCGAGAACGCTCGCCATTGCGAGGCCGCTAGTGTGGCTGATGCTGAGCCGCCAGGCGGTCACCCCCAATGCTGCTGCAGCCTTCGCCGCGCCGCCGGAGAGCCGCACCTCGGGCGTGGTGCCCGGCGCCCGGTGAATTACCACATCGGTGAACGCCACGCCCGCACCGAAACCCGTTCCGAGCGCCTTGAGCACTGCCTCCTTGGCGGCGAACCGCCCCGCCAAACGCTCTATCCGATCGGCTCCAACGCCAATCTCGTCGAGCTCCGCCTGGACGAAGCAACGCGGAATCAGTGGGTCGCGCGGATCGTCGATCCAGCGCCGCATCTCGGCGACGTCCACAAGGTCAATGCCGTGTCCGATGACGCTCACAAGATCCGTCTTTCCTGATCGAGTGTTTCGTCTCTTCAATTGTCGAGTGTCGATTATCACTGTAGGCTGAATTGAGCGAAGGGCAATACGATTCGGCAGGCGATGCACCCAGGAACGGCTGTCCGGCAGGACTGCATTAAAAAGAACGGGTTGAGCGTCACCGACGCTGCCCGAATCCTCGGCGTCGATCGGCAGACCCTCAGCAACTTGCTGAACGCCCGGTCGGGCATTTCGCCGGAGATGGCCGTCCGGCTGGAAAAGGCGTTCGGCACGCCCGCGCGCGAATGGCTGATCCGGCAGCTCGACTACGAGTTGGCCGAGGTCATGCGCAGGGCCAAGAAAATCAAGGTTGAGCCTTTCGAGCCAACGGCCACGGACGGCGGGGGGAACGATGAACGCCGTCGAGATTGAGGAGGCCATATCGAAACTCGCCGAGCAGCCGTTCGACGCCGAGGAGTTCCCCTATCTCTTCCTGCAGGCCTTCGGAAACAAGGAAACGACCCTCAAACGACTGCGCAAAGGCGAGTCGAACAAATCCGACCTTGGCGGTGTCCTTCAGACCAACAACATCCATATCGCCGTCGCCGCCCCCGGCACGGTGACGCGCACCCTTGCCGCACTGAAGGCCAGCCCGGCGACGACGCGGGCGAAGGCGAAATTCGTTCTGGCGACGGACGGCGACGCGTTCGAGGCCGAGGATCTGGTGTCGGGTGAGACGGTCGCCTGCGCCTATGCCGACTTCCCCGACCATTTCGGCTTCTTTCTGCCCCTTGCCGGCATCACCACCGTCAAGCAGGTCCGTGACAGCTCCTTCGACATCCGCGCCACCAGCCGCCTCAACCGGCTCTATGTCGAGCTTCTGAAGGACAATCCCGAGTGGGGCACGGCCGAGCGCCGGCCCGACATGAACCACTTCATGGCGCGGCTGATTTTCTGCTTCTTTGCCGAGGACACCGACATCTTCGCCAAGCCGCTCCTGTTCACCTCGACGGTCGAGCAGATGAGCGCCAAGGACTCGTCTAATACCCATGAGGTGATCGGCACACTGTTCCGCGCCATGAATATGAAGCATGCAGAGCGGGCGGCGGCGAACATCCCCCGCTGGGCCGACCAGTTTCCCCTATGTGAACGGTGGCTTGTTTTCCGGCACCATGGACGTGCCGCGCTTCAGTCGGATCGCGCGCTCCTACCTTCTCCACATCGGCGGCCTCGACTGGAAAAAGATCAACCCGGACATCTTCGGCTCGATGATTCAGGCCGTGGCCGATGACGAGGAGCGCGGCGCGCTCGGGATGCACTACACCAGCGTCCCAAACATCCTGAAGGTGCTCAATCCGCTGTTCCTCGACGATCTGCGTGCGCGACTCGACGAGGCGGGGGACAATCCCCGCATGTTGCTGAATCTGCGCAAGCGCATGTCGCGGATCAGGGTCTTTGATCCGGCCTGCGGCTCCGGCAACTTCCTTGTCATTGCCTACAAGCAGATGCGGGAGATCGAGGCCGAGATCAACAAACGTCGGGGCGAGCCGGACAGGCGGAGCGAAATCCCGCTGACCAACTTCCGGGGGATTGAGCTGCGCAGCTTCCCGGCCGAGATTGCGCGTGACCTGAGCCCCTGAAGTTCCTCCAAAAATGAGTAGAGTCCGTCCACCGAGGGAGACGGACGAATGAAGAAGTCGCGGTTCAACGAAGAGCAGATCATCGCGATCCTGCGGGAGCAGGAAGCGGGTGCGAAGACGGCAGATGTTTGCCGCAAGCACGGGATCAACACGGCGGCGTTCTACCAATGGAAGGCGAAGTACGGCGGCCTCGAGGTATCGGAGGCGCGGCGGCTGAAAGCGCTGACGGACGAGAATGCGAAGCTGAAGAAGCTGCTTGCTGAAGCAATGCTCGACAACGCGATGCTGAAGGACCTCAATTCAAAAAAATGGTGACGCCCGCCGTGAAGCGGCAAGCTGTGGCTCACCTTTGTGCGTCCTACGAGGTGAGCCAGCGGCGGGCGTGTTCCGTGATTGGCGCCGACCGCACGTCGATGCGCTATCGCAGCCGGCGTCCTGACGATGCCGCGTTGCGCGCGCGCCTGCGTGAGCTTGCAGCGCAACGCCGCCGCTTTGGCTATCGCCGCCTCCAAATCCTGCTACGCCGCGAGGGCACCCGCGTGAACCACAAGAAGCTCAGAAGGCTCTATCGCGAAGAACGCCTTCAGGTCCGCCGCCGCGGCGGTCGCGAGAAAGCCATGGGAACACGCGCACCGCTGGTATTACCGCAAGGAGCGAACCAACGCTGGTCGCTTGACTTCCTGAGCGACCAACTGACCAACGGTCGGCGCTTTCGCGTGCTGGCGGTCGTCGATGATTTCACGCGCGAATGCTTGACCCTCGTCGCCGATACGTCGCTTTCGGGCAGACGCGTCGCGCGTGAACTGGATGCCATCGTCGCCAAACGCGGCAAGCCATGCACCATCGTCAGCGACAACGGCACCGAGTTGACCAGCACCACCATCTTGAGCTGGTCGCAGGCGATGCAGGTCGAATGGCACTACATCGCGCCAGGCAAGCCGACGCAGAACGCGTTCATCGAGAGCTTCAACGGCCGTCTGCGCGATGAGTTTTTGAACGACACGCTGTTCGGCTCGCTCGATCACGCCCGTGAAGCTCTTGCGCTCTGGATGGACGATTACAACACCGTCAGGCCGCACAGCGCGATCGGCAACGTGCCGCCGGCGCTCTACGCCAAACTCAGCGATCCCTGGAAGCAACGGGACGGGTCGCTTGAGCTGTCATGGGGCTCCGCGCCCCGTCCCGTTGCATCACCGAGCCAACACGGCTCAAATGACGAACGGATTCTACTCGTCGGCGGCGGATAGAAGGGCTCAGGTCACCCGCCTCGCCCTCATCATCGCCGAGTATCAGTGCGACGTGCTCTATCGCGGCCAGAAGGAAGCCCTGCGGGACTTCCTGCCGCTCGATGCCGAGAACTGGATCACCTGCGGCAACGCCCTGCGGCTCGATTGGCTGAGCATTTGCCCACCGACCGGGACAGGTGTGAAGCACCGGGCCGATGACCTGTTTCGCACGCCGCTCGATCAGGCACAGATCGACTTCGAGAACGAAGGCGGCGAAACCTACATCTGTGGCAACCCGCCATATCTCGGCAGCAAGAAACAGACCGACGAACAGAAAAATGACCTTGGCGCGCTTTTTGATGGACGCATTAAGAAGTGGAAGTCGTTGGACTATGTATCTGGATGGTTCATCAAGGCCGCCGACTACGGAACCAGGACCAAAACGACGGCCGCGTTTGTGGCAACAAACTCCATTTGCCAAGGCCAGCACGTTCCGATTCTCTGGCCCGTAATCTTCGCGACTGGCAGTAAGATCGTCTTCGCCCACACGTCCTTCAAGTGGGCGAACCTTGCGAGTCATAATGCCGGTGTGACCGTCGTCATTGTTGGTATTTCCAACACATATGGACTTCCGAGGCGGCTTTATTCAATCTCTGATACTGAGGAACAAACCGTTGAGCGCAAGGAAGTTGCCAACATCAATGCGTACCTTGTCCCCGCGGCGAACATTGAGGTTGAGCAAGCAGCGAATCCAATGCAAGGCATGGTGCCGATGCAATTCGGAAACCACCCGTATTATGGCGCGGCACTAATTTTCTCAAATGACGAAGCATATCAAATCATAAAGCAAGCGCCGGATGCAGCACGTTTCATCCGACCATTTTATGGCTCAACTGAGTTCATCGACCGCTCCCCTCGCGCTTGTTTTTGGATTTCCGATGAAGATGCCTGTGAAGCGTTGAAGCTGAGTCCCATCGCTGAGCGAGTTGCGGTGGTCAAAGCATCTCGCATAGCGGCGGAAAATGGAGAAACCAGCGCAAGAAGCAAAGGCAATGGCGGCGGCGGCAAGAGAAAGAAAGAGGATGCCAGCGCGAGAAAGCTGGCTGATACGCCGTGGCGTTTCCGCGAGCAGGTGATGTCAGAGACTCAGACAATCATTGTGCCCCGCGTGAGCTCCGAGAATCGGCCCTATCTTCCAGTTGGGTTGCTTGAGCCACATTGCGTTGTGCAGGAAAAAGCCTTTGCAATGTACGACGCCCCGCTCTGGAGCCTAGCGGTCATCGCTTCACGCTTGCATTGGGTTTGGATTGCCACAGTCTGCGTTCGACTTCGTACCGATTTTTTGTATTCCAACACTCTCGGCTGGAACACCTTTCCGGTTCCCACGCTCACTGAGAAGAACAAGGCCGACCTGACCCGCTGCGCCGAGGACATATTGCTGGCGCGCGAAGCGCATTTTCCGGCGACCATCGCCGAGCTTTACGATCCGGACAAGATGCCGGACGACCTGCGCGAGGCCCACGAGCGCAATGACGAGGTGCTTGAGCGCATCTATATCGGCCGCCGGCTTCGCAACGACACCGAGCGGCTGGAAAAGCTGTTCGAGCTTTATACCAAAATGGCCGTCTCACCTGGCGCGGCGAAGAAAAGCAAGGCGGAGGCGCGTGCATGACCGACGAGAAGAAATCCATCCCCTCTGTCTCCGTCACCTATGCGCGCAATGGCAGCTCAACCAAAGCCAATGCGCTCGGCATGAGGCCGATGCAGGAGCGCGCCTATGAGAAACGGGGCGAGCAATATCTTCTCATCAAGTCGCCGCCGGCCTCGGGGAAGAGCCGCGCGCTCATGTTCATCGCCCTCGACAAGCTGCACAATCAGGGCTTGAAGCAGGCGATCATCGTGGTGCCGGAAAAGGCTATCGGCGCGAGCTTCAATGATGAAGCCTTGTCCAAGTTCGGCTTCTGGACCGACTGGACGGTCGCGCCCAAGTGGAACCTCTGCAACGCGCCGGGCTCGGACAATGGCGGGAAGGTGAATTCCGTCGAGGCGTTCCTGAAAAGCGGCGACAAGGTGCTGGTCTGCACCCATGCCACCTTCCGCTTCGCCGTGGACAGGTTCGGGGTGGAAGCCTTCGATGACCGGCTGATCGCGGTTGACGAATTCCATCACGTCTCTGCCAACCCCGACAACAAGCTCGGCCTGCATCTCGGCCAGTTCATCGCTCGCGACCGCGTGCATATCGTGGCGATGACGGGCTCCTATTTCCGGGGCGACGCCGAAGCCGTGCTCGCCCCGCAGGACGAGTCGAAGTTCGATACCGTCACCTACACCTACTATGAACAACTCAACGGCTACGAATATCTCAAGCAACTCGACATCGGTTACTTCTTCTACAACGGCCCGTATACGGACGACATCCTGAAGGTGCTCGACCCGGCCGAGAAAACCATCATCCACATTCCGAATGTCAATTCCCGCGAAAGCATGGGCGACAAGATCAAGGAGGTGGAACACATCCTTCACGAGCTTGGCGAATGGGAGGGCCGTGATCCCGTAACCGGCTTCCAACTGGTCAAGACCCCAGAGGGCCGCGTTCTTCGCATCGCCGACCTGGTTGACGACGATCCCGCCAAGCGCGACCGCGTGACCGCTGCGCTGAAGGACCCAGCGCAGAAGAACAACCGCGACCATGTGGACATCATTATCGCGCTTGGGATGGCGAAGGAAGGATTAGACTGGATCTGGTGTGAGCACGCCCTGACGGTCGGCTATCGGTCGAGCCTGACCGAGATCGTGCAGATCATCGGCCGCGCCACCCGCGACGCGCCGGGCAAGGTGCGCGCTCGCTTCACCAACCTGATCGCCGAGCCCGACGCGTCGGAAGAAGCCGTCACCGAGGCCGTGAACGACACGCTGAAGGCCATCGCTGCCAGCCTTCTCATGGAGCAGGTGCTTGCGCCGCGCTTCGAGTTCAAGCCGAAGAACCCGCAGAGCGGCCCGACGCCGGGCTTTGACTATGGCGAGGGCGGCTACGATCCGAACAAAACCAATGTCGGCTTCAGCGAGGAGACGGGCCAGTTCCAGATCGAGATTAGGGGCCTTGTCGAGCCGAAGAGCGAGGAGGCGCAACGCATCTGCCAGCAGGACTTGAACGAGGTGATTGCCGCCTTCGTGCAGGACAAGACCATGATCGAGCGCGGCCTGTTCGATCCCGAGCTGGTGCCGGAGGAGCTGACTCAGCTTCACATGGGTAAGATCATCAAGGACAAATATCCCGAGCTGGATGAGGAAGATCAGGAGGCCGTGCGCCAGCGCGCCGTCGCGGCCCTGAATCTCACGCAGAAAGCCAAGGAAGTCGCGCTTGGGGGAGCCGAGGGTGACGGTGAAAAGAGCCTCAATACCGCCTTCATTGAGGGCGTCCGCAAATACGCAATGGATGTGCGCGAGCTGGACATCGACCTGATCGACCGCATCAATCCGTTCGGCGAAGCCTATGCCATTCTCGCCAAGACCATGAGCGAGGAGAGCCTGAAGCAGGTCGCAGCCGTGATCGGCGCCAAGCGTGTCAATCTGACCATTGAGGAGGCGCGTGAGCTTGCCAAACGGGCCCTAAAGTTCAAGCAAGAGCGAGGTCGGCTGCCCTCGATCACCTCGGCCGACGCTTGGGAAAAGCGTATGGCCGAGGGCGTGGCGTTCCTTCAACGCATGAAGGCGGAGGCGGCACGTGCCTAAGGGCTTTACCGACGACGATGACGCGCTTCTCGCCGAGCTTGGCGTCGAGGCCGAGGCAAAGAAGGAGGCGAGCCGGACGCCTCGCGAGGAGCGGATCATCGCCAGTTTCGAGGAGATACAGCGTTTCGTCGAGCAGCATGGCCGCGCTCCACAACACGGCGAGGACCGCGACATTTTCGAGCGGCTCTATGCCGTGCGGCTGGATCGCTTGCGCGAGCTAGTCGAGTGCCGCGCCGTGATCGAATCCCTCGACCATCAAGGGCTTTTGACCGGCGCGCAGCCAGCGCCGCTTGGTGTTCCTGAGGACATCGACGATGACGAGCTTCTGGCGCAGCTCGGCGTGGATGACACCACACCCGGCGGCATCACTGAGTTGCGGCATGTCCGGTCGGCTGCCGACAAGCGCGCAGCCGAGGAAATCGCCAACCGCCAGAGATGCGAGGACTTCGACAACTTCAAACCGTTGTTCGAGCAGGTGCAAAAGGAGCTTGGCGCCGGTCTTCGGCAGACCCGCCGCTTCGAGCGCAAGTCCGAGATCGCGCCAGGCCGCTTCTATATTTTGGGCGGTCAGAAAGCCTATGTCGCAACCATGGAGCAGCCCACGGTTAACGAGCACGGCAATATCGACGCCCGGCTGCGTGTGATCTTCGACAACGGCACCGAGAGCAATCTGCTTATGCGGTCGCTCCAAAAAGCGCTGCAACAGGACCCGGCCGGACGGCGGATCGTCGAGCTCTCGGCCGGCCCATTGTTCTCTGATCAGAATGAAGAAGGGGATGAGGCCAGCGGCATCGTTTATGTGCTGCGCAGCAAGTCCGACCACCCGGCCGTCGCGGCCCACCGTGACGTGCTGCACAAGATCGGCGTGACTGGCGGCGATATTGCGCGCCGCCTCGCCAATGCCAAGCTCGATCCGACCTTCCTCATGGCTGAGGTCGAGGTCGTCGCCACCTACGAGTTGTTCAACATCAACCGCACCCGGCTTGAGAACCTGATCCATCGGATCTTCGGTCCGGCCCGGATCGACATCGAGATCAAAGACCGATTTGGTCAGCCTGTCATCCCACGCGAATGGTTCCTCGTGCCCCTTTTCGTGATCGACGAGGCAATCGAAAAGATCAGGGACGGGACGATCACGGGCTATGTGTATGACCCGAAATCAGCTCGGCTGGTTCAGCGCGAAAGTGGCCATACCAATATTTGGTGACACCGGATGACGACTGAGGCAGAGGCGCTTGCCAACATTCTTGCGTGGTCTGCCGATAGTCCGAACTGGCAGAAAGACGCGCTGCGGCGGCTTGCGACTCAGGCGACGTTGGAGCCGGCTGAGATCGACGAACTGGTCTCCATTTGCAAGGGAGAAAGCCAAGCGGCACCGCTGAATGCCGAACATTTGCGCGATCCCAGCCGCGAGCAGGGCGAAGTCTATCTAAGACAGGTGCATGGCGTCCGACATGTCAACGCCTTGGCCGCTGACCAGCGGCTGACGCTCCACCGCGTCGGACTGACGATCATCTATGGCGATAACGGATCGGGCAAATCCGGCTATGCACGCATCCTGAAGAAGGCATGTCGTGCCCGTATGCCGAGCCGTGTTGAGGAGATCATACCCGACATCTATGACCCGGCACCGGGCACACCCTGCGCTACGATAGAATACGCGATCAGCGGTCAGAATCGCACTTGCGCGTGGCAGCTCGGTCAGGCGGCCGATGCCGCGCTGTCGGCCGTTAGCGTTTTCGATTCGCGTACAGCCAATATCCACGTCGATGAAACCAATGACGTGGCCTACACGCCGTTCCCGCTCAAATTGCTCGGAGCGTTGGCCCAGATCTGCAAGTCGGTCAAAGATAAGCTGGCCGCCGAAATCACGCAGATTAAGGCACGGACGCCACAAAGCATCAAATCCCCGACGTGCAGCTCGACGACGGCCGTAGGCAGGCTTATGGCCCGACTTGCCGCTAACGCCGACCCTGCCACCGTCGAGAGACTGGCTGCGCTCACCCAAGCAGAGCAAGACCGGGTGGCCAAGCTCACGGCGGACCTTTCCGGCGATCCGGCCCGCGCGGCGCGTCAACTCGCCGCGCTAAAGTCCAAGGTCGAGGGACATATTGCGCGCCTCGATGTGCTGTTTGCTTCGATCGGCGACGATACGGCCTCCAATCTGCGTCGGCTCGCGGACGTCAGCGATACGGCGCGACGGGCGGCAGAAGCCGCGTCCGGCGCGCTCTTCCACGACGAACCATTGCCGCAGATCGGGTCAGATGTTTGGCAGGCGCTATGGGCGAGCGCGCGAGCATTTTCCGATCAAGAAGCGTATCCCGACCGACGCTTCCCTATAATCGATCCCGGCAGCGTATGTGTTCTTTGCCAGCAGGAATTGACCCCTGTTGCCGCCAGTCGGCTCAACCGCTTTGAGGCATTCGTGCGCGACGATAGCCAGCAGCGTGCAGAGGCCGCGCGCGCGGCATACGATGAGGCGCTTGCGACATTCGAGGGTGCCGCGTTTTCGCTGACCGAGCTTGCAAACATCGTGGCGACCATCCGCGATGAGCTGCGGCAGGACACCCTGGCATTGAAAGTCAGGAATGTCGTCTTGCGCGCGCTGTGGCGTCATCGCCAGATCAGACGACGCCACGCGAGTCCTGCCGCCCCGCTCGACGCGCCTACTGTCTCCTATCCGCGCCAAGCACTGACCGATCAGATCGCGGATATTGTAACGCGGTCGCACGCCTTGGGCGCCGAAGCCGACTCTCCGGCGCGTGGGGCGTTGCTTGCTGAAAAGGCCGAACTTGCCGATCGGCAATGGCTTAGCGGTATCAAGGCGGATGTTCTTGCAGAGATCGACCGCCTGAAACAGATTGCGCGTCTTGAGACGGCCCAGCGGGACACCGCCACCAATCGCATCACGACCAAGAGCACCGAGATTGCGCAGGCATTGGTGACGGACGCGCTCCGCGCGCAGTTCGCGCGTGAGGTCGCGAGCTTCGAGATCGCTGGCCTGGCGGTAGAGCTGCGCCAGCAGAGCAGTGCGCAAGGCGCCCCTCGTTTCAAGGTCGCGCTGACCCGCAAGCCGTGTGCCGCTGTGGGCCAAGTCTTGAGCGAAGGTGAGCATCGTTGTGTGGCGCTCGCTGCATTCATGGCGGAACTTGCCACCACCGAGAACAAGTCCGGCATTATTTTTGACGATCCAGTATCGTCACTCGACCACATGCACCGAGAGGCCGTCGCGAAACGCTTGGTCGCCGAAGCGGCACGCCGACAGGTTATCGTTTTTACGCATGACCTTGCATTCTTGTTCGAGTTGAACCGTGCGGCGGATAACGCCGATCCAAAACCGCAAGTCGCAATCAGCTCTGTTAGTCGGGGCGCAGACAAGGCCGGCTTTTGCCGTAGCGAGCCGCCATTCAAAGCGCGGCGTGTCAGCGACATTACGGCGAGCCTGACTAATCAGCTCGCGAACGAACGCTACTACTTCGATCAGGGCAACGAGGACGAATGGCGCAAGACCGTCAAATCCATCGCCGGAACGCTGCGCGACACATGGGAGATCGCGGTTGAGGAAGTTGTCGGTCAAGTCATCCGGCGTCTGTCTAACGAAGTGAAAACGCCTGGCTTGGTCAAATTGACCGCAATCACTGTTGCTGATTGCGAGGCCATGCGGGACGGATTTGGCCGATGCTCCGAATTGATGCACAGCGCCGCCGCGGCACTGAATCGCCCGCTTCCGAGGCCAGATGTGCTCTCAGCCGAGATAAGCGCTTTGGCTGCTTGGGCGGATAGCCTCCGGCAGCGCCAGGGAGCTGCAAGGCTGCCCTGACTGCGGTCTTCCTGCAATGCCGCTTAGCCGATGATGCCGCCAACGGCGGCTGCCCTTCCTGAGAGGGGTTACAGTTGGCGCACCCAACAGGATTCGAACCTGTGACCTCCACCTTCGGAGGGTGGCGCTCTATCCAGCTGAGCTATGGGTGCATGCCGTGTTGCTTACGTGGTGCTTACGCGGGTTTCTTGCGAGTGAGAAGTCTCTGAGCACCGATCTCGCAAGTCCTTATTTTTCGAGCTCCTTTCGATCTCCTTTCCTGTGCGAACCGGCTTGACACCTGCCTTCGGAGGGCAACGCTCTATCCAGCTGAGCTACGGGCGCCTGCGGTCTGGATAACCGATCGGGCCGAACCGGGCAAGCGGGCTGCGGACGGGGCTGCCGAGCGGCGGGCCGGGCGGCCGCCCTCCCCGCGGCAGACCCTCGAC
>NZ_NHSK01000007.1 GCF_016653355.1 Rhodoplanes elegans
GCTACTCGCCGCCTGGCGCGGCGCCGCGGCTGCGGCTCTCACCGCTGGAGCCCGGCAATCCGGACCCGATTTGCGGGCGTGCCGTGCCTGGTGTCAGGAAGCGCCGGCGGCTCTCCGCCCAGGCGCGCAGGCACGCGGGATCGCGCGGGCCGGCCTCGCCCAGGCTCTGGCAGCGGAACAGCTCGTCGCGCAGCGGGTCCGCCGCACCCGTCTGTGCCGGTCGCGGCAGCACTGCCTCCGGCCGCTCCTCCTTCCGGGTCAGCTCGATGACCGTGGCCGTGATCGCGACGGCGACAAATGCGACCGCTCCGATCCGGGCAAGGAGTTTGGAATCCACCGCCGCGCCCCTCAGTTGCCGCTGCCCGGGAACATGCTGGCGTTGCCGGGCTGATAGCCGGCGCCGGGCGTGAGGAAGCGCCGGCGCTGCTCGCGGCCCTGTTCAGCCGCGGCCGCGCGTTCGGCATCGGCAAGCGCCCGTGCGCGTCCATCGGCCGCCACGACGGCGGTGAGGTCGGCGAGCTGCTGGGCCTGGAGCGCGAGGATCTGGTTGCCGGCCTGCGTCGCCTGCAGCGCTCCGGTCGCGCCCTGGCTCTGGCCGACCAGCGCCGACATCTCTGTCCGATTGGTGTCGAGATTGCCAACCACGCTGGCTTGGACGCGCATCGCGTCCTGCAAGCCGCCGACCGTGTTCTGCCAGCGCGTGCGCGCATCGGCGATGAGCTGCTGGTCGGACGCGGACAGCGAGGCATTGCCGTAGGTCGTCTGAAACGCCTGGTCGATCTGCTGGACGTCGAAGGCGATGTTCTGCGCCTGACCGAGAAGCTGCTGGGTACGCTGGATGGACTGCTGAAGTCGCTGCAGCGACGAGTACGGCAGGCTCGCGAGATTGCGGGCCTGGTTGATCAGCATCTGCGCCTCGTTCTGAAGCGAGGTGATCTGGTTGTTGATCTGCTCCAGCGCGCGCGCCGCCTGCAGCACGTTCTGTGCGTAGTTGGTCGGGTCGTAGACGATCCACTGGGCCGATGCGGGCGCGACCAGGACGGGCGAGAGCGCTAGCGGAAGCGAGAGAGCCGTCGCGGCGAGAAGCGCCGCGCGCGAGCGACGGATTGTCATGAGGGAGTCTCCAGATTGGTGAGGCTTGGGATGAGATCGGCGGCCCACGCGACGCCGCGGTGGCGCAGCCATGCGGGCAGGAAGCCGTCGCGGCTGTGCTCGGCGAGGATGCGGTCGATGGCTGCCTGGTCGGTCTTGGAGGACGCGGCGCAGAGCGCGAGGGCGACGTCAGAGAGACCGAGCTCGAAGAGGCGATTGCCGCGGCGGGATTGGCAGTAATAGTCGCGCTTCGGCATGGCGCGGGCGAGGATCTCGATCTGGCGGTCGTTGAGGCCGAACCTGCGGTAGATCGCGGCGATCTGCGGCTCGATCGCCCGCTCGTTGGGGAGCAGCAGCCTGGTCGGGCAGCTTTCGATGATGGCCGGCGCGATCGGCGAATTGTCGATGTCGGAGAGCGACTGCGTGGCGAAGACGACGCTGGCGTTCTTCTTCCGGAGCGTCTTCAGCCATTCTCTCAGTTGGCCCGCGAAGCCTTCGTCATCGAGCGCGAGCCAACCTTCGTCGACGATCAGCAAGCTCGGCCGCCCGTCGAGGCGATCCTCGATGCGATGAAACAGATAGGCGAGCACGGCCGGCGCCGCGCCGGTGCCGATCAGGCCCTCGGTCTCGAAGGCCTGGACCGATGCCTCGCCGAGATGCTCGTGCTCGGCGTCGAGCAGGCGGCCATAGGCCCCGCCGACACAGAAGGGCCGCAGCGCCTGCTTGAGATCGTTCGATTGCAGGAGCACCGCGAGGCCGGTGATCGTGCGTTCGACGACGGGCGCGCTCGCGAGCGAGGTCAGCGCGGTCCAGAGATGCTCCTTGACCTCGGGCGTGATGGCGACGCCCTCGCGCATCAGGATCGCGACTATCCAGTCGGCGGCCCAGGCGCGTTCGGGGACATGGTGAATGCCGGCGAGCGGCTGCAGTGAGACGCTCTCGGCCGATCCTTCCGTGAGACCGCCACCGAGGTCGTGCCAGTCGCCGCCCATGGCGAGTGCGGCGGCGCGGATCGAGCCGCCGAAGTCGAAGGCGAAGACCTGAGAGTTGGAATAGCGCCGGAACTGAAGCGCCATCAGCGCAAGGAGCACCGATTTGCCGGCGCCCGTCGGTCCGACGACCAGCGTGTGGCCGACATCGCCGACGTGCAAAGAGAATCGGAACGGGGTGGAGCCTTCGGTCTTGCCGAACAGCAAGGGTGGCGCACCGAGGTGCTCATCGCGTTCCGGTCCCGCCCACACCGCCGACAGCGGGATCATGTGGGCGAGATTGAGCGTCGAGATCGGCGGCTGGCGCACGTTGGCGTAGACATGCCCGGGCAGCGAGCCGAGCCAGGCGTCGACCGCATTGATCGTCTCGGGCATCGCCGTGAAGTCGCGGCCTTGCACGACCTTCTCGACCAGCCGCAGCTTCTCGGCGGCGATGCGGGCGTCATTGTCCCAGACCGTCACCGTCGCGGTGACATAGGCCTCGCCGGCATAATCGGCGCCGAGCTCCTGGAGCGCGAGGTCGGCGTCGGCCGCCTTGTTCGCGGCATCGGTGTCGACGAGAGCCGACGCCTCGTTGGTCATGACCTCCTTCAGGATCGCCGCGATGCTCTTGCGCTTGGCGAACCACTGCCGGCGGATTTTTGTGAGCAGCCTGGTTGCGTCGGTCTTGTCGAGCAGGATGGCGCGCGTCGCCCAGCGATAAGGAAACGCCAGCTGGTTCAACTCATCCAAAATGCCCGGCGTGGTTGCCGTCGGGAAACCGACGATCGTGAGCACGCGAAGGTGCGCATCGCCGAGCCGCGGCTCGAGGCCGCCGGTGAGCGGGTGGTCGGCCAGCAGCGCGTCGAGATACATCGGCGTCTCGGGCACGCGCACGCGATGGCGCCTGGTCGAAATGCAGGTATGCAGGTAGGTCAGCGTCTCGCCGTCATCGAGCCAGACGCACTCCGGCATGAAGGCTTCGATGAGTTGCAGCACGCGGTCGTTGCGATCGACGAAGCCACGCAGGACCTCGTGCGGATCGACGCCGCGGTCGGCCTTACCCTCGTAAAGCCAGTTCTCGGCGCGTGCGGCGTCCTCGACAGGCGGCAGGTAGGTGAAAGTGAGGAAGTAGCTCGACTCGAAATGCGCACTCGCTTCCTCGAAGTCCGCCTTGCGCTCGGCGTCGACCAGCGCAGACGCGGCATCGGGAAAGCGGCTCGACGGATAGGCACCGACGCCATGGCGCTGCGCCTCGACGAAGATCGCCCAGCCCGAGCCGAGGCGGCGGAAGGCGTTGTTGAGGCGGCCGGCGACCGCGACCAGCTCGGCCGGCACGGCGGAGTCGAGGTCGGGGCCACGGAAGCGGGCCGTGCGCTGGAAGCTGCCGTCCTTGTTGAGGACCACGCCCTCTGCGACGAGCGCCGCCCAGGGCAGGAAGTCGGCGAGGCGCGAAGACGTGCGGCGATATTCGGCGAGATTCATCATCGGCCGCCTCACACGCCCAGGAAGCCCGGAATGCGCAGGTGCCGGCGCGTGACCTCGACGAACATCGGGTCGCGCTTCGCCGCCCACACCGCCGCGAAGTGACCGACGGCCCAAAGGCCGAGGCCGACGAGCCAGAGCCGCAGTCCGAGCCCGAGCGCGGCCGCGAGCGTGCCATTGAGGATGGCGATCGAGCGCGGCGCGCCGCCAAGGAGGATGTGCTCGGTCAGCGCCCGATGGACCGGCACCGAGAAGCCGGGGACCTCGGCGGTATCAAGCACACCAGCCATCACACCACCGCCCCGCCGCCGAAGCTGAAGAAGCTCAGGAAGAAGGAGCTGGCTGCGAACGCGATCGACAGGCCGAACACGATCTGCACCAGCCTGCGGAAGCCGCCGCTCGTATCGCCGAAGGCGAGCGTCAGGCCGGTGACGATGATGATGATCACCGCGATGACCTTGGCCACCGGGCCTTCGATCGATTGCAGGATCTGCTGGAGCGGCTGCTCCCAGGGCATGGAGGAGCCGCTGGCATAGGCCGGCGCCGCGTAGAGGAGCCCTGCCGCGATCAAACCGATGCGGCCGATCCGCTCGCGGACCGAGCCGGCGAATAGACGTTGCTTGAATGATGGCTGTCGAGCGGCGGTCATGTGTGGTCTCCTGCTGCGCCTGCTGTCGCGGGGGTGATGCGGTAGTCGCCGCCAGGTCCAAGGCCTTCGACGCGGGCGAGCTCGGCGAGGCGGCGCGAGGCGCCGCGGCCGCTCAGCACGGCGACGAGATCGATGGTCTCGGCGATGAGCGCGCGCGGGACTGTGACGACGGCTTCCTGGATGAGCTGCTCGAGGCGGCGCAGCGCGCCGATCGCGGTGCCCGCGTGGATGGTGCCGATCCCGCCGGGATGGCCGGTGCCCCAGGCCTTCAGAAGATCGAGCGCCTCGGCGCCGCGCACCTCGCCGATCGGAATACGGTCGGGCCGCAGGCGCAGGGAAGACCGCACCAGGTCGGACAGCGTTGCGACACCATCCTTGGTGCGCATGGCGACGAGATTGGGCGCCGCGCATTGAAGCTCGCGCGTGTCCTCGATGAGGACGA
>NZ_NHSK01000008.1 GCF_016653355.1 Rhodoplanes elegans
CGAAGCTCGACGTCGAGGCCGAGCTGGAGCGGCTCGCCGACGACGCGCTCGACGGCTGGGAGGCGATGACCGACCCGCTGCTGGCGCCGCTGCGCGCCGCGATCGACCGCGCGTCGAGCTTCGACGAGCTGATCAGCATGCTTCCCGAGCTGGCGAGCGAGGTCGACGGCACCAAGCTCGCCGAGGCGCTCGCTCGCCTCACCGCGACCGCTCGCGGCCTCGGCGATACGAGAGACTGAGGCCGCCATGCGGCCGAGCCCTCGCCAACTCGCGCACCTGGTCGCGGCGCTCGCCGCGACCCAGAAGCGCGGCATGGATGCGCCGCCCGAGGTGCTGCAGTATTTCCGCGCCAAGGATCTGCGGCCCGGTTTCTCCTGGGCCGACGTCTGGCGCGAGGAGCACGCCCATGCCTTCACGGTCGCCGGCGTCACCGAGACGCGGGTGCTCACAGAATTCCGCGCCGCGATCGACCAGGCGATCGCCGCCGGCACCGGGTTCCACAAATTCCGCGAGGACATGCGGCAGCGGCTCACGCCGCTCGGCTGGTGGGGGCCGCGCCAGGTCGCCGATCCCGAGGGACGGTGGAAGCCCAAGGTCGTGAACTTCGCCGCGCCGGCGCGGCTGCAGATCACGTTCTGGAGCAACATGCGGGCGGCGCGCGCCGCCGGCCAGTGGAACCGAATCCAGCGCACCAAGCGGGCGCTGCCCTATCTGCTCTACGTGCGCTCGGCGAGCGAGCGGAAGCGGCCCGAGCATCTGCGATGGGTCGGCACGATCCTGCCGGTCGATCATCCGTTCTGGTCGACGCATTTCCCGCCCAACGGCTGGAACTGCAAATGCTCGGTCCGCCAGCTCGACAAGGCCGACCGCGACGACTACCTCTCACGTCCGAAGAGCGACGCCGAGGACGCGATCAGCTACGACGACACGGCGCCCGATCTCGGCACCCGCACCCATGTGAACCGCCGCACCGGCGAGGTCGCCGAGGTGCCGGTCGGCATCGATCCAGGCTGGGACACCAATCCGGGCCTCTCGCGCGCCCGCACGCTGGTGCGCCAGCTCCACGACCAGCTCGATACGGCCGGCCCGGAGCGTGCGGCGCGGACGATCGCCAAGCTCTGGGGCGACGCCGCCGAGGGCGCCGCGGTCTGGCCGAAGGCGATCGCCCGGATGCCGGAGCGCGTCCACGTCCCGGTCGCCGCCTCGGCGCGCGTCGCGGCCGAGATGGAGACGGAGAGCGCCGTCGTCGCGATCGCGTCCGACACGCTCGCCGCCAAGACGGCGAAGCACGCCCGCGTGCAGATCGAGAGCTTCGGCCTGGTCCAGCGCATTCTCGACGCCGGCGAGTGGCTCGACGGCGGCGACCCGGCGATCCGCCACGTGCTGGCCGTGATCGACGGCGTGCACTGGGTGCTGGCAATGCGCCGGTCGTCGTCGGGCTACGTCCAGGTGCGCACGCTGTTCGCCGGCGACGCGCGCCGCTTCCGCGAGATCAGGGCGCGCGAGGAGCGCGGGCGCCAGGACCGCATGAAGCCCGGAGAGGAAGGATCGGTGGCCGGGGGGTCGTGACATCCCCGCGCCCTCGTGTGACGGCACACGTATGCTCGGCCACCGAAGGCAATATAGGCGCTCCCGAGCGGCTCCGGAAGCCGCCGGCAGGCGAGCCGCCAGGAAGCCCGCTGATGCGCCGCCGCGCTCCGGGGCATCTCGGCCCACCCGACCTCGAAACGGCTTCTATGCCCCCTTCTACGGGGCGGGACGGGGCGCTGGCGGGGGAGCGGCGGTCGCTGTCTACCGGTACGGCCGCAATGTGCCCCGAGCAGACTTCCGCAGCGTTTCTGCCCAGGCTAAATCTCGCAAATGAAATGTGCTCGTACGAGCTGCGCTTTCTGACCGCGGGAAAATCGGTGATAGCATTCTGGTCCTGGTCCATCCAGCCTGTGCTTTCAAATGGCACGCGATCTCTCGGTCTCCGTGCAAACGACACGCCTTTTTCATCTGGAACGAAAACATTGACCGACAGCAAGCCGGAACGACAGCGAGACATTCAAGGGAGGCTGGAATGGACAAGCGATCCGCTCAGATCGTGACGATTTGCGAATGCATCGACCACTGTTTTGCGTTTGCAATGTGGTGCGAAGATTTTGCTCCCTATCTTGATCCGGAGGAGATGATATGGGGCTTGGACCGTGCTGCTGACCTTCTCTCAGACGCCAGCCGACTGCAAAGCTTTCTCGCCTTGCGCAAGTTGGATGACTTTTTTGGAGGCGTTAAACCGAAACCCGGCGACCTCACGGCAGCTGACTTCGGTATAGAGACGCCAAGTCTGCTTGGCGAAGCTGGCAAGACCTTTCTTTCGGAAGATGAGCGGGGGAGGATAAACAAGGGTGTTGCCCATCTTACCGAACACCTTTCTCTTGCAGATGACAGCGAAGTTGAGCTTTTCGAGATCTTGAAGCGGTCGATGCCTGTATTCACCCGACTTGTGGCTGGACTTCGCAAACTGGACACCAGCGAAGACGCCGCAACTTGGCTCGATAGAACAAACGATCTGATCGAGCGGGGAATGAAAATCAAGACGCCTGCCGAAAAACTTGCCGAGCAAGCGCAGGCCCGGAGCGGGTGATGAGCCGGACGTCGAAGCGCCGAGTCTGCTGAGGCCGTTCCCGACGCATCAACGTTAGGCGATGCGCGTTACCGGCCCGATGAGGCGGGCCGCTGACACCTGTCAGCGGCCCATGATTTGCGGGGCACCCGTAGCGTGCCCCCATGCAGCCCCGGCACGCAACCCCCTCTGTTCCGCCCGACGTCGCCCTCGGCGTCGTCACGCTCGACGGCGCCTCGCTGGCGGCCGGCGGCGGCAACGATGACGCCGGCTGGGTGAGGGTCGCGCCGCGCGGCGAGATCACGACGCGGGACGGGCGGCGCTACGTGTTCGAGCCCGAGCGCCTGGTGGCGCGATTCGCGGCCGACGGCATCGACGTGCCGGTCGACGTCGATCACGCGATCTCGCGGAAGCCGCTGTTCGGCGAGCGCGCCGACGCGGTCGGCTGGATCAAGGCCCTGGAGGCGCGGCCGGACGGGCTGTGGGCGCGCGTCGAGCTGCTCGACGCCGGCAAGGCCGTGCTGGCGGCGCGCACGCATCGCTTCATCTCGCCGACCTTCCATCACACCGAGGCCGGTCTCGCGACCTGGCTGCATTCGGTCGCGCTGGTCGCCGCGCCCGCGCTCGCCATGGCGGCGATCGCGGCGGCCGTACCGCCGGCGAGCGCCGTGCCGGCGAGCCCCGATCCTTCTCACCACACGGAGAGACGCATGATCAAAGCCATCGCCCAGGCCCTCGGCCTGGCGGACGGCGCCGACGAGGCCGCGTGCCTCGCGGCGATCGGAACCCTGCAGGCGGAGCGGACGGCGGCCGCCGGCAAGGTCGACAAGGCCGTGCACGACCAGGCGCTGGCGACGCTCTCGGCCGCGCAGGCGCAGCTCGCCGCCCTGCAGGCGGCCGACCGCAAGACGCGGGTCGACGCCGTGATCGAAGGCGCCCTGAAGGCGAAGAAGATTCTTCCCGCGCAGCGCGACCACTACGTCGCTTTGTGTGCCTCCGACGACGGCCTCGCCGCGGTCGAGAAGCTTCTCGCCGCGACGCCGGCCGGCCTGCAGGCCTCGGGGCTCGACGCACAAGGAGCGCCCGATACGGACGCCGCAACGGACCCGGCCGCGCTCGCCGCACAGGCGACCGCCTATCAGCGCAAGCTCGCCGACGCCGGGCAGACCATCTCTTACGCCGACGCCGTCGTCGCCGTGTCGCAGAAGGAGAACCGGGCGTGAGCGCGCTGCTGATCAAGTCGTTCCAGGCCGCGGCCGCGGTCGCCGCGTTCCGCTTCGTGAAGTTCGCGGCGCCGGCCGCCGATCGCTCGGTCGCACCGGCGAACGCGGCGACGAGCCCGCTCGTCGGGGTCTCGGACAGCATGGGCGCGCCGCAGGGCGGCCTCGCCGACGTGATCCAGGCCGGACTCGCCGAGGTCCGTCTCGGCGGCACCGTCTCGGCCGGCGACTTCCTCACGGCCGATGCCGACGGCCGCGGCATCAAATGCGTGCCGGCGGCCGGCGAGGTCCGTGTCTACGGCGCGGTCGCGCAGGCGCCCGGCGTCGCCGACGACATCATCCCGGTGCTGGTCGGCATCGGCGTTCTCACCCCGGCCTGATCGCCGCGTCCGCACGAGGCTTGCCCATGGCTCCCGTCCGTCCCTTCGTCGTCGACCCGGTGCTGACCGCGGTCGCGATCGGTTATCGCAACCCGGCCCAGGCGCTGATCGCCGACGACGTGCTGCCGCGCGTGCCGGTCGGCGCCGAGAAGTTCAAGTGGACCGAGTATCCGCTCGCCGATGCCTTCTCGGTGCCGGACACGCTGGTCGGCCGCCGCGGCCGGGTGAACCAGGTCGAGTTCGGCGGCGAGGAGCGCACCGCCGAGGTCGACGACCACGGCCTCGAGGATCCGATCCCAAACTCGGACATCGAGGAGGCCCGCAAGGCGCGCGAGCGCCAGGTCTCGACCTTCGATCCCGAGGCGCACGCCACCATGATGCTGGCCGACCTGATGGCGAACGCCCGCGAGGTGCGGGTCGCCGCCAAGGTGCAGGCGCTCGACACCTACGCGCCGGCGCGGCGCATCACGCTCGCCGGCGGCTCGCAGTTCTCCGACTACGCCAACTCCGATCCGATCGGCGTGATCAAGACGGCCCTGGAGAGCACGCTGGTCTACCGGCCCAACACCATGGTGATGGGCAGCGCCGTCTGGTCGAAGCTCTCGTCGCATCCGGCGATCGTCAACGCGATCCGCGGCAATCTCACCAACAAGGGGATCGTGACGCGGGCCGAGTTCGCGGCGCTGTTCGAGATCGGCAAGGTGCTGGTCGGCGAGGCCTGGGTGAACCTCGCCCGCAAGGGCCAGCCGGCGAACCTGTCGCGGGCCTGGGGCAAGAACATCGCGCTCCTTCACATCAACCCGATCGCCCGGCCGGAGAGCGGCATCACGTTCGGGCTCACGGCGCAGTACGGCACCAAGATCTCGGGCCGCATCATCGATCCCGATGTCGGCCTGCAGGGCGGCGTGCGCATCCGCACCGGCGAGCGCCTGAAGGAGCTGATCGTCGCGAAGGACGTCGGCTACTTCATCCAGAACGCGGTCGCGTGACGGGAGCCGCGCCATGGCGAAGCGACCCGCAACTGCGGCCGAGCCGGCCGACACGGCTCCCGATCCCGCCGCGGCCGCCACGCCGGCCGAGCCCCCGCACGCCACACCGGACGCGAGCACGGACGAGGCGCCGACGGCGCCGCGGTTCTTCCTGGTGCTGTCGCCGCTGCTGCTCGACGGCGCGCTGCACGACATCGGCGACCGCGTCGGCCTGTTCGAGGCCGAGATCCCGGCCCTGCAGGCAGCCGGTGTGCTCGGCGAGGACGTGACGGCCGACACCTGATCTCTCGCGTCCCGTCACGGGGGTGCGGGACGCCCGGCCCGAACGGGCCCTGCCGCAGCGGTTCGCCGCTGCGGCGTCTTTCAGAACAGGCCGGAGACCCCCATGAGCTTCGCGACGCTTGCCGACGTGCTGGCCCGCTATCCGTCCGAGGCGACCAT
>NZ_NHSK01000009.1 GCF_016653355.1 Rhodoplanes elegans
GTCGGATTTCGCGCCGTAGGGGCGAAATCCGGGTGAGGGGGCGCCGCCGCGAGTCTCTGCTGGTCGGAGGCGCCCCCTCACCCCGACCCTCTCCCCGCGCGCGGGGAGAGGTGAACATCGGCCGCACCCTCTAGTCCGTCCGCGGCTTCAGGCTGCCGAAATAGGCGGCGAGCGCGGCGATCTCGTCGTCCGTGAACTTCACCGCGATCGAGCGCATAACCGGGTTCTCCCGCGTCTTGTCGCGATACTGGCCGAGGATCTCGACGAAGCTCTCCTCCGGCCAGCCGACGATCGGCGGGATGCCGTCGTAGCGCCCGCTGATCTGGTGGCAGGTGACGCATTCCGACGACAGATACTCGCCGAGCTCGCGATCCCCCTTCGAAGCGCCGCTCGTGTGCCCGCCGGCCGCCACGGCGCCGACCGCGACGGCCAGTGCGACGAGCGGCGCGGTCGCGACCGCGACCGTCGCGGTCACGACGGGCACGGCCACGATCCGGGTCGGCGCGCGAGACGGGGGTCGCCGCGGCATCATTCGACCCGCGGTCCCTTGCCGTCCTCCGGCGTCACGTCGATGGCGCGGGCGCGGCCGAGGACTTTCGGCGCACCGGCCGCACAGTTCGTCATGCACGGCTCCTTCTTCCAGAACGCCTTCTCGGACACCTCGCGGTCGTCGTCGAAGAAGTTCGCCTCGTTGGAGAGCTTCACGGTCGGGAAGCTCTTGTCGGAGATTTCCTGATCCTGGTCCGTGATCACGTCGTTCAGATAGAGCAGATAGGCGACGATCGAATACAGATCGTCTCCCTCCAGCGACTGCGCGTTGCCGAACGGCATGGCGCGCCGGACATAGTCGATCACCGTGGAGGCGTAGGGCCAGTAGGAGCCGATCGTCTTCACCGGATCGTGAGAGGCGAGCGTGCCGGCGCCGCCGGCCAGAACCGGCCAGCGGCCCGTGCTCTCGCCGAACTCGCCGTGGCAGGCGGCGCACTGCGTCACGAATAGATCCTCGCCCTTGCGGGCCGTGCCCTTACCGGGCGGAAGCCCCTGCCCGTCCGGCCGCACGTCGATGTCCCAGCCGGCGATCTCCTCCGGCTTCGCCTCGCGCCCGATGCCGAATGGCATCTTCGCGGGTGCGGCAGCGGCCGCCGGCGCCGCCGCGGTCTGGGCCGGCGCCGTCTTGGCGGCCGCATCCTTGCCGGGCGGCTTGGCCGGGAGCTTGCTGCTCTGCGCCATGGCGAAGCCCGCGCCACCGATCACGGCGACGGCGAGCAGCATGCCCGAGAGGACGGCGATCTCACGCGATCTCGACATTTTCCACCTCGCCCTCCGGCGACACCCGCCAGGTCTGGATGCCGTTGTTGTGGTAGACCGAGTTAACCCCGCGCACCTTGCGCAGCTCGTCCTTGGTGGGCTGCACGTAGCCGGTCTCGTCGATGGCACGCGACTGCAGGAACAGCTCCTGGCCGTTCCAGTCGAACTCGGCGTAGAATCGCGCCATCGACTTGTCGAGCACGGGCCCGTCGAGCCGCGCGGTCCGCCAGTTGCGGCCACCGTCGAGCGACACGTCGACCCGGGCGATCTTGCCGCGCCCCGACCAGGCGATGCCGGAGATCACGGTGAAGCCCTTCTTGTGGCGGAGCGGCGCCTGCGGGCTCGGATTGGTGATCACCGACTTGGCGTCCATCACATAGGTGAAGCGGCGCGCCTTGCCGTTCTCCAGGAGGTCCGTGTATTTCGACGTCTCCTCGCGATGGTGCCAGGGCTGATCGCCGACCTCGATGCGGCGCAGCCACTTGACCCACATGTTGGCCTCCCAGCCGGGCACGCAGATGCGCACCGGGTAGCCGTTCTCGGGACGCAGCCGCTCGCCGTTCATGCGGAACGCGATCAGGCAGTCGTCGAGCGCCTTCTGGAGCGGCAGCGAGCGCGTCATCGCGGCCGAGTCGGCGCCCTCCAGCAGCAGCCACTTGGCGTTGGTCTTGACGCCGGCCTCCTCCAGCAGCACCCGCAGCGGCACGCCCGTGTACATGACGTTGTGGATCATGCCGTGGGTGAACTGGCAGGCGTTCATCTGGGCGCCGCGCCACTCCATGCCGGAGTTCGCCGCGCATTCGGCGAAGTAGATCCGGTTGGTGCGCGGGAAGCGCTCCAGATCCTGCAGCGTGAACATCAGCGGCTTGTCGACCAGGCCGTGGATCATCAGCCGGTAGTCGTTCGGGTCCAGCTCGGCGATGCCCGAGTGGTGGCGCTCGAAGCAGAGGCCGTTCGGCGTGATGATGCCGTCGAGCTCGTGCAGCGGCGTGAACGACACCGAGCTCTCGCGCGAGGCGGTGAGCCACTCGACGTCACGGCGGATCACGTTCGCCTCGTGCTTCGACGGCTTGCCGTAGGCCCGCACCGCGACGCCGTCGCCGAGCGTCTTCGACCACTCCGGCACGTTGGGCGGCAGGTTCTGTGGGTTGCCGGGCTCGGCGGCAACCGCGGCCGTGCCGGTGCCGAGGGCCGCGGCGCCGCCGAGCGCCAGGCTCTTTCCGAGCAGCGACCGCCGCGACAGTCCGGCGTCGTGATCACGGTTCTTGTTCAGCATTCCCGCCCTCCGGTCTGCACTCTGCGTTTGCACGAGACGCTGGTCTCACCTCTCCCGCACGCGGGGAGAGGTCGGAGTTCGCGCCGCAGGCGCGAAGTCCGGGTGAGGGGGCGTCGCCGCGAGTCTCTGCTCGCGAGTCTCGGCTTCGGGGAGACGCCCCCTCACCCCGACCCTCTCCCCGCCTGTGGGGAGAGGGGGCGCGGCACCGTGCCAAGGCACCGCGCCTTACGCCCCCAAAATCTTCACCGTGGAGGCGCCGGTGGGCGCCACGGTCTGCTTCTTCTTCAGATGATCGAACACCACGTCCCAGATCGCTGGACCTTCGGTGCCCTCGTTGACGCTCGCCCAGCCGGCGACCGTGTACTCCTTGTCGGCGGCGAGCGGCTGGCCGGTGCGGCTCAGCACGAGGTCGCCGATGCGGCTGCCGATCGGCTTGCCGACGTCGATCGTGTAGGAGAGGCCGCCGACCCGCACCATGTCGCCGCCCTGCTGCAGGTACGGGTCCGGATTGAAGATGTTGTCGGCGACGTCCTCCAGCACCTCCTTCAGCCGGGCGCCCGTCATGCCCATGCGATACGCCGCCGGATAGGTCATGGCGGTGGCGTTGTAGACGTCCTCGCGGGTGATGCTCTGGCCCGGCAGCAGCGTCGGCCCCCAGCGGAAGCCGGGCGACAGCGCGATCTCGGCGTCGCGCTCGGCCAGCAGCGCGTCGCAGATCACGTCGTCGAGGGTGCCGTTGAAGTTGCCGCGCCGATAGAGCGTCGTCTCGGTCTTGCCGACCACCTCGCCCAGCATCGTCTCGTGCGGTGCCCGGTGCATCGCTATGACGCCGGCCATCGCGGCGTCCGGCGTGATCACGTCGGCGAGCACCGGGATCAGCTTGTGGCGGACGCCCTTCACGGCACCGTCGCGCACGTCGAGATCGATGCGCGAGACGAACTTGCCGTGACTGCCCGAGGCGATCAGAATCGTCTTGCCGACCTGCACGGGCGCCGGCAGCGCGTCGTGGGTGTGGCCGGTGAGGATCACGTCGATGCCGCTCACCCGGCCGGCGAGCTTGCGGTCGACGTCGAAGCCGTTGTGGGAGAGCAGCACGACGAGCCCGGCGCCGGCGGCGCGCGCCTTGTCGACCTCGGCCTGCAGCTCCTTCTCGCGGATGCCGAACGACCAGTCCGGGATCATCCAGCGCGGATTGGCGATCGGCGTGTAGGGCAACGCCTGACCGATCACCGCGACCTTGACGCCGCCGCGCTCGACCATGGTCGAGCCCTTGAACACCTCGTCCTGGAACTCGCTCTCGCGCACGTTCTGGCACAGGAACGGGAAGCCGAGCTTGCCGACGATCTCCTTGACGCGCTCGGCGCCGAGCGTGAACTCCCAGTGCGCCGTCATGGCGTCCGGCTTCAGGAGCGCCATGCAGTCGACCATGTCCTGGCCCTTGGTGGCCAGGGACGTGAACGAGTTCTGCCAGGTGTCGCCGCCGTCGAGCAGCAGCACGCGGTTCCCGCGCTCGGCCCGGATCGCATTGACGATGGTGGCGACGCGATCGAGGCCGCCGACCCGGCCGTAGCTCTTCGCCAGGGCCTCGAAGTCGATGTCGGCGAGCGCATAGGCGAGCGGGCTGCCGGCCGGCACCTTGTAGGCGTCGAGCAGCGCCTTGCCGGTGACGTGCGGCGGCACGCCCTTGGCGTCGCCGACACCGAGATTGACGGTCGGCTCGCGGAAATACACCGGCTTGAGCTGGGCGTGGATGTCGGTGACATGAATCAGGGTCACGTTGCCGAGCGGCTCGAACGCCAGGAGATCGGCCTGCGTCACGCGCTGCTGGGCGAGCGCCCGGGTCGTCCCCCCGCCCCCGAGTCCCGCACCGGCCAGCACGGCGGCCATAGCGGCGGAGTATTGCAGCAGATCACGTCGCGTCGTCATGATGCACTCGTCGGCGCGCGTCCTCGATCGCCGGCGCGGGGCGCACCGGCGGCTCCAGACGCTTCCTGGGGAACGTCGTTTCGGTCGCGCGGCGGAGAGGGCCGCCGCGTCACCGCGACAGTCGGGTCACCATGACCGTCGGGTCACCATGACCGTCAAGTCACCGTGATGGTCAGGTCACCGTGATGGTCTCTTCGCCGACGATCTTGCTGCCGTCGTCGTCGATCCAGGTGAGCACGACCTTGCCGCTCTCCTCGGCCCTGAACTTGAACTGGAGGTAGGGGTTGGCCGAGACGGCGGGCTCCAGATCGGCGGCGAAGACCGGCTTGCCGTTCACCTCGCAGGTGAACTTGTTGATGATCTTGCGCGGGATGACGTTGCCGTCCTTGTCCTTGCGCTGACCCGATTCCATGATGTGGGCCACCAGGGCCTTGACCTCGACGAGGTCGCCCTTCTTGGCCTCCTTCTTGTCGAGACGGATGCGCGGCTTCGGCGCGGGTGTCGCCATGACGTTCTCTCCCAATTCTTCTGAATGACGAGCCGGAGCCGGATCAGCCGCCGCAGCCGCCGATCGTGACCTTGACCTGCCTGGTGTCCATGAACAGCGAGCCGTCGTTCATCTTTGCGACGGCGATCACGTTCTGGGTCTCGGCGAGGCGGATGCGGGTCGCCGCCTCGGCGACGCCCGAGCGCGGAGAGAAATGGAAGGTGGCGATGCCGCCGCGCGGATTGCCGTCGGCGACGATCAGCACGTCGGTGACATGCGAGGCGTCGGTCATCGGGCTCTCGACCGTGAAGGCGAGCGGCACCGTGTTGCCGTTCTCGGCGATGTCCGGCAGGTCGAGCTTCACCTTGCCCTTGGTCGGCGTCTTGCCGCCCGTGAAGGCCTTGACGAGATCGTCGGAGTCGTTCTTGGCGAAGGCCGTCCCGGCGCCGCCGAGCGCGACTGCCGCCACCACGCCGGCGCCCAGCGCGAACGCCTCGCGTCGGCTCACTGTCGTCGTCATCGAGAACCTCTCCTCATGTCGACGGCCCCGCCGGGCCGACTGTCCAGATCGCGACGACTTACGGTCGCCGCGGCACCCGGTCACGGATCGACGCGGTCCCGGACCTGCGCGGTCGGCGACCGAGACGAGCACGCACCGAAGACGAGCACGCACCGAAACCAGTCTGTCACGGAAGTCCGAGGAGCCGGCGAGCGAATGATCTGGCGATCGTTGGCTTGCGGCGGCGCCGTCCGGGATCCGCTTCCTCCATACATTCATTATTTTGAAACTTCTCTACCCGGTCCGGCGGGATCGCGCAATAGGAAGAATGGCGAAGAACGACCCATTTGTTGCTGCATCGCAGCGAAACGCAGGACGTTCTTCCTCTCGATCGCTCCCCGGGCAGAAAAAACGCTTTTCATTCGTCTTCGGGAATATAAGCTGACTCCCGCAGGCATTCACAAGACCGGCACGACCGGCCGCCGCACCCATCGTCGGAGGAACCATGAGCCCAGGAAGCTTCGCCCTGGCGCGCGCCGTCGTCACGGCCGCGTCGGTGGCGGTGACGCTGTCGATCGCCACCGCCCAG
>NZ_NHSK01000010.1 GCF_016653355.1 Rhodoplanes elegans
GGCGCATCACGCGACCCTCCCTGACGGGCGGAGGTTATGTTGCGCAGAAGCTGCCGATCCCTCACAAAACGGCCGTCCAGCGCGGGGCCGCAACATAACCAGCGCCGCAACATAATCGGTCTTATGTGCAGTTGAACATAAGACCGATGCGGCGACCGGCGAGCACGGTGATCTTCTCGACCTCATCGCGCACAACTGCCACCTCACCGACGTCCCGGACGTGCTCGACGAAGCACGCCGGTTCCTCAACCAGCCTCGCCCAGAACCCGCCCCACCTCTGCCATCGACGCCAGCCGGCTCTCCTGAATCCGCCCGGCGCCTGTTCGTCATGGGGCGATCGATCCGGGGCACGCTCGCCGAGGTCTATCTCCGCAGCCGCGGCATCGGCGATCTTCGCGACCTTCCGGCACTCCGATTTCACGCACGCTGCTTCCACCGCGCGACCGAGACCAGCCCCTGTGAGACTTGGCCGGCCTTGCTCGCTGCGGTCACGGATCTCGACGGCACGATCACCGGAGTCCATCGCACCTGGCTCGCTCGCGACGGCGCCGGCAAGGCGCCGCTCATCACGCCCCGCCGCGCCATGGGGCATCTCCTCGGCAACGGCGTTCGCTTCGGTGACGTCGCCGACGTTCTCGTCGCGGGCGAGGGGATCGAGACCATGCTGTCGATCCGCTGCGCACTCCCGCACATGCCGTTGATCGCCGCCCTGTCGGCCAACCACCTCGCTGCCGTGATCTTCTCACCGACCATCCGGCGCCTCTACGTCGCGCAGGACGACGACGCTGCCGGGCGCCGTGCCGCGCAGACACTCCGCGAGCGCGCCGAGGAGGTCGGGATCGCGACGGCCGTGCTCAGCCCGACGAAGAACGACTTCAACGTCGACCTGCGTCTTCTCGGCCCGATCGGGTTCGCTGCTTCGCTCCGTCGCCAGCTCATGCCCGAAGATGCCACGCGATTCGCCGAGTGCCGATCCTGAGCGGTCGGTTGCATCGTCATCGTCAGCCCCGGCCCGCCGGCGCGGATCATGCGCCGGGCGGGCCGCGCCGCGGCCTTCCAGAGGGCGATCCGGCCGGAACCGGCGCGGGCCCGCAACAGCTGCGCGCGGCATCCGACGTCGGCCCTCTCCGACAGGCACGAGCGCGCTCCGCCGTCCTCCGCTTCGCTGCGGCCCTCCGGGTGCGGGCCCGTGCCGCTCCCGGCGAGGGATCGCCGTGAAGGCCGCGGAAGGCGCGGCCACCCGACGAGAGACCCGAGCCATGACCACCGACCGGCACATCAATGACGACTTCGAACCGAACCACGCCGTATCACCGACCGCCCGTCTTCTCGACGAGCTGCAGCTTCACGGTCATCGCCCCTTCGAGGACGATCCCGATCCGCGCCCGCTTCCCGATGCCGACCGCCTGCACGGCGCACTCGCCGACGTGTTCGACGCCTTCGTCGCGACGCTCGGCGACACCCGCCTCGAGCCCGATCTGCCCGAACTGCTCTGGTCGGTCGTGAACGTCTTCCATCGCGGCATCGATCGCATCCAACGCCAGCTCGATGCCAACGAGGCCGGCCAGCGCCGAAGCCAGCACGAGCAGGACGGCTCCGAGGTCCGATCCGTCGAACTCGAGCACCTGCTCGCTCAGGGCCTCACCCTGATCGAGCGACGCAACAGCTTCGAGTTCATGCGCGAAACGGCCGCGGAACTATTCGAAGTTCACACCGGACACGCTTGGCGACCGCGCACCGGCTCACTGGTCAACCGGAGCACGCTCACGGCCGCGATGATCGACAGCCGCGACTTCCTGATGGCGCGTCGGCGCGCCGAGGCCGAGGTCCTGCTGCCGACCGGCGCCAAGATCGCCTTCGCGGGTGGCGTCACCTTCAACGATCACCACCGCATCTGGACCGCGCTCGACCGCGTCCATGCCAAGCACCCCGACATGGTCCTGCTGCACGGCGGCACACCGCGCGGGGCCGAGAAAGTCGCCGCCTGCTGGGCCGACACCCGCAAGGTGCCACAGATCGTCTTCAAGCCCGACTGGGCTCGTCACGCCAAGGCCGCCCCGTTCAAGCGCAACGACCAGCTGCTCGAGACCATGCCGATCGGCGTCGTCGTCTTCCCCGGCTCCGGCGTCACCGACAATCTCGCCGACAAGGCACGAGCGCTCGGCATCCCGCTGTTCGATTTCCGGAACACGGATGGCGCATGACAGACTGAACAACGCACCGATCCGTGCGTTCTTATCAACGGTCTCGCTGCGGTACGCCGGTCCCCTGTCGGTAGACGCGATCGCACCGAGCCACCTGGTGTGATAATGGCAGCGATCACGACCGCCGAAATTTCCATTCCAGCATGCATGACAACTTGCGCCGATGATCTGGTCAATCAGCAATGGCGCGGAGCGTCCCAGGACGCGTTGGTTCGCGCTCACGGCGATCCGTTTGCTGACGAGAGCCGGGCCGAGATCACCGGCCCGAGCGTGTTCGGTTGTGCGCGGGCTTCCCTGCACCTCTCTCCCACGTTACATGAACTCGCGACCAACTCATGCAAGCACCGCGCAGTCTCGGATCCGGGCGGCACGTCCGGATAGACTGAGACGTGAACGGCACCCGAGACGTGCCGAAGCGGCGCGGCTTCGGGTCACGAGTGCTGGAAAAGATGGTGGGACAGGCGCTGCTCGGCCGCGCTGAACTGCGCCTCGAACCGACCGCAGCGGTCTGGTCGCTTGAAGCACTACACGCTCACGTCGTCGGGACGGAGGCCTAGCATACCGCGACAAAACAAGAATCGTCTTTATCGATACGTAACGTCAGATCTTGCACCCCCGCGACGATCCTGCGGCAAGATCAGACGTGCGCGTGACTACACGGGAAGAAGCCAGCAGATAGAAAGATTTAAGGTAGGTCGGCTAGCGCGCACGAGCGCAGGCGGTGTGAAACGACGGCGGGAGCCGGCCATGGAGCGTCGATCAGTTCTCCTCGGTCTAGACCCGTCGGGAGGCATGGGGGCTCGTTGCGGGGATCAAAGTCCCGCTGAATGCCAATCCGATGGGAGCGAGCGGCTCCTGTCGCCGAACAGGGCGAGGACGACAATGTCCGACGAGCGAGAGAGCCCGACGAGTGGGCGCCGGAATGCCGGTCCGCAACGGGAGGTCGGTTCCACCCGTCTCAATACGAGCCCGGGCGATCAGATCATCGCGCTGACGAATGAGCGCCTTCCCGACGACTCGAACAGTCCGGCCGAGATCGATCCTGAGAGAAAGCGGAGGATCGCCAATCATCTTCGGCGGATGACTTCGGCTGGTAGATAGGTCGACATACAAAGAGGTCGGACGGACCCATGAAGATATCGGCTGCGATCGATGGTCTGCTCGGATCGAACGCGACCACAGACAGCGCGATAGCGGGCGCGACCGTGACGACTCTGACGACAGAGCGTTTCGTCGGTCAGAGTAATGACGGCTCAGAGGTGCACCGCTTAGCCACGCTCGACGAAGCCGTACGGTTCGTCATGATGGTGCTTCCGCCTGATCAGCGGCATCAGTCGCTCGTCTCGACCGCGGAAGGGCCATTGTGTTTCGACGAGTTCGAGCGACGTCATCGAGAGGCCGAACAGACTCGCAACGCCGCCGCAAGAACCGAGGATGCCGGGGCCGGGGGGCCGGCCGCCTCCCAAGTGGCGTGATCATTCTCGTGGATCGGCGGTCGCGTACAGGGGACGTACCGCCGGACCGCGCCTTTCCCCAACCCCCCGAGCGCTGCGGCGGGCTCTCCCTGCAAGTTCAGGGGCGGCGGTCGATCTTCGACCTTTCCCCTCGCCATATCCACCACGAAGCGGGTGAGCTGGTTCGGATCACCCGGACCTTCGCTGGCTCTGTCCATCGATCGTCTCCCCTCGCTAGCCCCGGGGTAACGTGCCCGTCACCCTCCAGCTCCTCGACCGACTCGGTCTGCCGGTGGACGACCCCGGCAGGCCGCCTTCCGCAAGTTCGGCGGTCCCACGGGTCACGACTCCGCGCGCCGCGGTGAAGTCCGCGACGCGGGCCAGCATGCGGATTGCGTCGCGGACGCCCATGTCTCGGAGTCCAAGAGGCGGCTCGCGACCCTAGTCCATCGCGACGCTTCGCAAGCGCGATAATGTAGCGTAGCGCCGCGCCTGCCCCATGCGCAGTTACGATGAGCTCCGTCCCTACGTCCCTGCAGAGCGCGCGACTTTGGAGGGAGCCGACGTGCGCCTGCCGCCGAAGCTCGCCTTCGCCATGTAGACATATTCCACCTTCATAGCGAACGTCGCGCCCACGCGGGCGCAGCTATTACGCGGGCGAAGCTATAGCGCCATCAGGCCGATCAGCGCCCATCGCGGAATCCGATCGGCTTGGTGGCTTCAGGTTGTTACGAGTCAGTCCCGCCATGCAGGGAGGCGATCTCCTTGAGGACGGTCTGACGCATGCCTGACGGAAGGAGACTCCAGTTCTGGGCGGCTGAATCGGACAGGCTCGGGCAATAGCGGATCCCGAAATCCTGGACATTCTGAGAGTCCAGGTACTTCGTCCCCTTCAGGTCGGCGCAGCGATCCACGTTCTCAAAGCGAAGAACTCCATCTTCGTCGATGATCCGGGCGCCGCATTTGCGGCAGTCGGCGTAGTTCATGAACCACTCCTGCGGTTTGGCAAGTCTGCCAGGAATCGAACAGGTCAATTGATGTGGTCTCGATTCCCGGCCGGGCAAGGGATACGGTCCGGATCTCAGACTTCTCGCAGGTGATCCCAACTCGGTCACACGAAAAAGGGCCGCCCCGAAAGGCGGCCCAGAACTGCTGCTTCGCGCACCCGTGACACGAAGCGCCATCGGTATATCTCAGATCCCATGCCCTGAGGTCTTTGATACAGGTCATGCTCGTTCCGTCCCGCGCTCTTGCGCCGGCGGCCGCAGGGTGACCCGTCGAGCGCGGCGGAGCGGGGACCTGCCAGCCTGGCGGAGGAGGACGTCTTGCAGGGAGGCGCGATTGACGCCGGAGCGCAGCGTGCTCCCGCTCGATGCCCTGCCTCTACCTTTACGGTAAAATTCCGAACGTCAAAAATTGCAGAAGTTGCAAGTCGGCCTATGGACCAGTCTAGGGAGTGTCCCGTAATTGTGCTGCGGTGCAGCAGCGGTATAATTGAACATCGCTGGCCGATGGCTCGCGAGGACCTTCCTGGGCTGTTCCTCCCTAAACTCGCGCCGTCGGCATTGCCGACGGCCTTTTTGCTACGGCACTCGTCTGCCGGTGCGCGACGTCCAGCATTGCTGCGAAACGCAAAATGCACCCCGCCGGACGTCGTCATCGCCCGGCGGGGCATGGACCGCTGCTGCTCACCCAAAGCCAGGTCACCCTGACGCTCTGATGATACGTCCAAAGGAGTTAAGGGCTGGTTGATGTGTTGGCTGGCTGTGTGCCTGCGACGCGCGTCACTCAGCCAAGCGTATCAGGAGGTCACTTGGCCGGAGAGGGAGCGGGGATCGGCTGCGCCGGCGCGCGCTGCGATGCCTTACCCATCACCGGGCCGAGCAACTCGTTGAGCCCGTGGTTTCACTCTCGGGGGCCCCGGTTCCACAGGGCGAACAGTAGAACGCGAGTTCGGCTGCGACGAGAATGTAGTTGAGATGGGTGATACCAACGGCCTCGGCTCCTGACTCGCCGGGGATTCCGGGGAGCGGCCGATTGTGATTCGCTTGGCGCGGGAGGATTCGCGCCATGGCGACAGCGGTTGCTCTGCGGACGGATTTCTCGGCGGCCG
>NZ_NHSK01000011.1 GCF_016653355.1 Rhodoplanes elegans
GCCGGGCTCGCCCGGGCCGGTGCGGCGTCGGCGACCGTCGTCCCCGCCGCCCGGCCGCGGCTGCGCTCGATCGCCAGCCACACCTCGCGCAGGCCGAGAATCAGCAGGGCCAGCGCGAACGGCACCAGATAGTACAGCAGCCGGAACAGCAGCAGCCCGGCGAGGAGCTGCTCCTTGTCGAATTGCCACAACGCCACCAGCATGGCCGCGTCGAACACCCCGAGCCCGCCCGGCGAGTGGCTGGCGAAGCCGAGCAGGGTCGCGGCGACGAAGATCACGGCCAGCGTGATGAAACCGATATACGGCTCGTGCGGCACCAGCATGTACATGGCGGCGGCGCAGCAGCCGAGATCGACGATGCCGATCATGATCTGCAGGAAGGTGAGCGGCCCGCCCGGCAGCGTCACCTCCCAGTTGCTGCGGCCGATCACCCGCCGGGTCTTCCACACCCAGCCGACATAGGTGGCGAGCGCGATCAGGGTGACGACCGCCAGCCCCCGGTTGACCCAGGCCGGCACCTGGTTGATGGCGGAGGCCGCCTCCGGCGCGATGGCGATGCCGAGCCCCAGCACGGTCGCGTTGCCGAGCCAGAACGTGAAGCCGGCGACGAAGCAGACCTTGGCCACGTCGATGGCCGACAGCCCGTGGCGCGAGTAGATGCGGTAGCGCACCGCGCCGCCCGTGAAGGCGCTCGCCCCGACATTGTGGCCGACCGAGTAGCTGGTGAAGCCGGCCAGCGCCGCGATCCGATAGGGCACGTCGCCGCGGCCGATCGTGTGCAGGGCGAAATAATCGTAGAACGTCAGGGTGAAGTAGCCGGCGGCGACGAATGCGCCGGCGACCACGATGTCGAACCGCGGGATCGCCTTCACGGCGGCGATCACCTCGTGCACGTCGATCCCGTGCAGCATCTTCCAGAGCACGACGGCCGCCGCCGCGATCACGGCCAGGCTGACCAGGAACCCGACCCGGTGCCAGCCAATCTTCCGGTCGAAGGCCTCCGAGGCCGCACGCAGCCGATCGTACATCTTGAGGTCCTGGCGCTCCGTGCGGGGAATCCGGGCGGGGGTGGCGCGCCCCGGCCGGCGCGCTGTTCGCGTCTAACAGAACCCCGTGCGGATTACGAGCACGGGGAACTGCGACCCGTTCCCGCGCCGGACGGGCCTCCGACCGTCCTTCGCCGGTCGTTCCGGACGGGACGGCCGGACCGGCCGGCGGACGGGCCGCGATGGACAAGCCGGCCGGCATCGGGAATTGTCCGGATGCTGCGGTGCCGTGGGCTCCGGCCGCCGGCGGGGGCGCCGGAGCGATCCGAGGGGGAGAGGATGACCGAGACCGACAAGATGCTGGCCACCGTCGCGGACGGCATCGGCACCATGACGTTCAACAATCCGGAGCGCCACAACGCCGTCTCGCTGGAGATGTGGGAGGCGGCCGGGTCGATCCTGGACGATTTCGCGAACAATCCGGCGGTGCGCGTCGTGGTGCTCGCCGGTGCCGGCGGCAAGGCCTTCGTGTCGGGGGCCGACATCTCCAAGTTCGAGGACGAGCGGGCGAGCCAGACGGCCTACGAGCGCTACAACGCCGCCGTCGACCGCGCCTCGACGCTGCTCTACGAGCACCCGAAGCCGACCATCGCCAAGATCCGCGGCTGGTGCCTGGGCGGCGGCGTCGGGCTCGCCACCTGCTGCGACCTGCGCATCGCCTCCGACAACTCCCGCTTCGCCGTGCCGGCCGCCAAGCTCGGGCTCGGCTACGCCTACAAGGGGCTGAAGAAGATCGTCGACCTGGTCGGCCCCGCCTACGCCAAGGAGATCCTCTACACGGCGCGCCAGTTCACGGCCGCCGAGGCGCTCGGCATGGGGCTGGTCAACCGCGTCGTCGCGGCCGACGACCTCGACGCCTACGTGCAGGATTACGCCGTCACCATCGCGGGCAACGCGCCGCTCACCGTCGCGGCCGCCAAGGTGGCGGTCGGCGAGGCCGTGAAGCCCGACGCCGAGCGCGACCTCGCCCGCTGCGAGGCGGTGGTCGACGCCTGCTTCGCCAGCCAGGACTACATCGAGGGCCGCCGCGCCTTCATGGAGAAGCGCAAGCCGGACTTTCAGGGGCGGTAGGTGAGGACGCACGCGCGCTTCGCAGCTGCGAAGCAGATCGCGTGCGCTCTTCGTCACGGGAGCCATGCGCGAGATCTCTTGCGACCGGGACGGGGATGCAGAACACTGCGCCTCCCTCCATGACACGCGCGCGCCCGCGCGCCGCCGTTCCGGGTGAGCAGCATGGCTTCCGTCAGCCGCCGTCTCTTCGCATCATTGGCGTTCGTCGCCGCGTTCGCCGCGGTCTCGCCGCTCGCCCTCGCCGAGCCGGACGTCAAGACCGACCTCAAGACCCTCTTGGCGCCGTCCGGCAAGCTGCGCGCCGGGCTCTATCCCGGCACGCCGACCTCTTATCTGGCCGGCACGGACGGCGCTTCGCCGCGCGGCGTCGGCTACGAGCTCGGCAAGGCACTGGCCGAGAAGCTCGGCGTGCCCTACGAGCCGGTGGTCTTCAAGAAGAACGCCGAGGTGCTGGAAGCCGTGCAGAGCGGTGCCGTCGACGTCGCCTTCACCAACGCCTCGGTGGCGCGCGCCAAGGTGATGGACTTCGGCCCGGCCTATCTCGACATCGAGCTCGGTTATCTGGTGCGCGAGGGCTCGCCCGTGACGGCCGTCGACGCGGTCGACAAGCCGGGTGTGAAGATCGGCGTCACCAAGGGCTCGTCGTCGGACGGCGTGCTGACGCGCGAGCTCAAGAATGCCGAGGTGGTGCGGGTCGAGACCGTGCTGCTCGCCGCGGATCTCCTGAAGGAGGGCAAGATCGACGCCTTCGCCACCAACAAGGCGACGCTCTACGAGATGGGCGAGAAGGTGCCGGGGTCCAAGGTTCTGGACGGCCGCTGGGGCATGGAGCGCCACGCCGTCGCGATCCCCAAGGGCCGCGATGCCGGCCTGCCGCTGGTGCGGTCCTTCACGGCCGACGTGAAGTCCAACGGCCTCGTCGCCGGCGCCGTCCAGCGCGCCGGCCTGCGCGGCGCCCAGGTCTCGGAGATGAAGTAGGAGGGCGCGCGGAATCGCCTGCTCGCGAGACGCTCCCCAAGAGCCTCTCCCCGCAAGCGGGGAGAGGCTCTTGGGCGGAGACGCTTTCGACTGGCAGAGCCTCACATCACGGCTGCTGGACGCCGGCGGCCTTCACGACCTCCTGCCACTTCTTGCGCTCCGCCGCGATGAACGCCGAGAACTCCTCCGGCGTGTTGGGGGCCGCGACGGCGCCGACCTCGGCCAGCGTCTTCTGCACCTCCGGGGTCGAGAAGATCGCCTTCGCGTCGGCGGCGAGCTTGTCGACGATCGGGCGCGGCGTGCCGGCCGGGGCGAACAGGCCGTGCCAGGAGGTGGCGTCGAAGCCCGGCAGCGTCTCGGCGATGGTCGGCACGTCGGGGGCGATCGGGCTGCGCTTCAGGCTGGTCACCGCGATCGCGCGCACGGTGCCGGCCTTCGCCTGCGGCCAGGCCAGCGTCATGTTGTCGAAGGCGAGATCGATGTGGCCGCCGATCAGGTTGTTCATGATCTCGTTGGAGCTGCGATACGGCACGTGCGTCATCGTCGTGCCGGTCTTGATCTTGAACAGCTCGCCGGCGAGGTGGTTGGAGGCGCCGACGCCCGACGAGCCGAAGGAGAGCTTGTCCGGGTTCTTCTTCAGATAATCGGCGAGCTCGGCGACCGTGGTCACCGGGAGCTTCGGATTGACGACGAGGAGGTTCGGCAGGGTCGCGAACAGCGACACCGGCTGAAAATCCTTTTCCACGTCGTGTGGCATGTTTTTATAGACGAACTGGTTGATCGAGTGGCTCGACACCGTGCCGACCAGCAGCGTGTAGCCATCCTTCGGGGCGCGGGCGACGACGCTCGAGCCGATGTTGCCGCCGGCGCCGGCCCGGTTCTCCACCACGAACGGGATGCCGGTCCGCTGCTGCATCGCGTTGGCGAAGATGCGGGCGAACATGTCGGTGGTGCCGCCGGCCGTGAACGGCACCACGACCGTGACCTGCTTGGTCGGCCAGGCCGGGGCGGCGCTGCCGCCGGACCCCGCCTGCGGGGCCGGGGACTGGGCGGCGGCGGTGCCGAGCGCGGCGGCGAGCGCCAGCGCGACGGCGGCGAGAAGCTTTGGCATGCGACGTCTCCACGGTCCCGCGCGTGTTCTTCGGCCGCCGGACCCGCGGGGCGTCGCAGGGCGGCCATGCTCGCCTCGTTAGGCGGACCGCCGGAACCGGTCAATCGGTAGTGCATCACATTGACGAGCTGGTGCATCAGTGCCTATGAGGCGGAGAGGCCCGGGCGGCGAATCGCCGGCCTGGAGATCGCGACGCGAAGGAGGCCGAGCCGCGTGAGCATCGTCGACTTGACCGCGGCGCGGGACGCGAGGGACGAGGCGGGGCCGCGCCTGCCGGCGGGCGTCACCGTCTACGAGCGGCTGCGCCAGATGATCGTGACGCTCGCGCTGCCGCCGGGCGCGGCGATCAACCGGTCGGAGCTGCAGGCGAGCTTCGGCCTCTCCTCGACGCCGGTGCGCGACGCGCTGACCCGGCTCGGCGAGGAGGGCCTCGTCGACATCAAGGCGCAGAGCGCCACGCGGGTGAGCCTGATCGACGTCGCCGCCGCCCGTCAGGCGCAGTTCCTGCGTCGCGCCGTCGAGCAGGAGGCGGTGCGCCTGCTCGCCGCCCTGCCCGACAAGGAGTTCGAGCCGGAGCTGCGCAGCCTGCTCGACGCCCAGACGCTGCGCGCCGCGGCCGGCGATATCGACGGCTTCGACACGCTCGACCGCACCTTCCACCGGCGGCTCGTCGAGCTCGCCGGCGCGCCGGATCTCTTTTCCCTGGTGCGGGCGCGCTGCGGCCATATCGACCGCATCCGCCGGCTGCATCTGCCGGTGCGCGGCAAGGCGGAGGAGGTGGTGCGCGACCATGCCCGCATCCTCAAGGCGATCGTCGCCGGCAACGCCGAGAAGGCGCAGGCGCGCGTGCGCGACCATCTCGCCCGCTCGCTCGCCTATGTCGAGACGCTGCGGGCCGCCCATCCCGATTTCTTCCGCTGAGCGAGCAAAACCGAGCCGGGAGACACGCATGTATATCGGCGAGCAGCTCATCGCCCCGACCGACGCGCGGCTGCGGCTCTCGGCCCAGCTCGGCGCGCGCGGCATCGTCATCGACACCCGGCCGGCCCACGAGGTGATCGAGGCGGACGGCACGTGGAATTCCGAAAAGGTCGCGGCGCTGCGCCGGCGGATCGAAGGCTTCGGGATGCGGCTCGACGGCATGGCGCTCGACGTCGGCTCGCTGCTGCTCGACAGCCTTCGCGCTCCCGACAAGGCGAAGGAGACCGCGGCGCGGCTGCGCCAGCACATCCGCGCCGCCGCCGAAGGCGGCGTGACGATGCTCAAATACACGGTCGCGATGGTCGGCATCACCCGCACCGGCGTGGTCGAAGGCCGCGGCGGCATGCAGTGCAGCACCTTCCGGGCCGCCGACTACCGGCCCGAAGCCGACGCGCGCTTCTCCTACTGGGGCACGGTGCTGCCCGAGGACGGCAGCGGCGGGGCGTCGCCGGTCGACCAGCACGGTGCGCCGGAGACCTGCGGCCAGGTGTTGGCGGGCACCGCCGGCGCCATCAGCGAGGCCGACGGCTGGCGGTCGATCGCGTTTCTCGTTTCCGAGCTGCTGCCGACCGCCGAGCAGGTGGGCGTGAAGCTCGCCTGCCATCCGCACGACCCGGCCTATCCGCCCGGCGGCCTCAACGGCGTCCATCACGTGCTGGGCTCGCTCGACGGGATGCGGCGCTTCGTGGCGCTGGCGCCCGACAGCCCGTGCCACGGCTTCAACTTCTGCCAGGGCACCATCGCCGAGATGTCGACCGACCCGACCGCCACCGTGCTCGAGGCGATCCGCACCTTCGGGCCGCAGAAGCGGATCTTCATGGTCCACTTCCGTAACATCACCGGCGGCTACCTCGATTTCCGCGAGGCGATGCCGGACGAGGGCACGGTCGACATGGCGGCCTGCATTCGGGCCTATCGCGAGGTCGGCTACGAGGGGATTCTCTGCCCCGACCACGTGCCGCTGTCCGACCTCGATCCCGGCCGCGAGCGCTTCTTCGCCTTCGCGCTCGGCTACACCAAGGCGTTGCTGCAGGCGGCGTGAGCTGACTCGCCGCAGCGGTGGTTCTCCCTCTCCCCGCGCGCGGGGAGAGGGTCGGGGTGAGCGACTGTCTTGGCTGTCAAGCGTTTTGCCATGGTCGATTGTCCCTGAGCATGGCGTTGAGGATTGTCAGTAGCTTCCGAGCGACGGCGATCAAGGCGACCATCTTCGGCTTGCCGGCAC
>NZ_NHSK01000012.1 GCF_016653355.1 Rhodoplanes elegans
GGGAACCCGGCCGGCCCGGCGGCCGGCCGTTGGTCCGGCGGCCGGCTGATGGCCGATCGGACCGGCCGAACCGGCCGGGACGCCCGGCCGAACAGGTGGATCGCGACGATGCTGTTGGTGACGGGCGGGGCGGGCTTCATCGGCTCCAACGTGGTGGCGAGTCTCAACGAGGCCGGCCGCACCGATGTCGTCGTCAACGACTGGCTGGGCACCGAGGCGAAGTGGCGGAACCTCGCCAAGCGCGAGATCGCCGATTTCGTGCCGCCCGAGGATCTCGCCTGGTGGCTCGACGGCCGCCGGCTCGACGCCGTCATCCACATGGGGGCGAACTCCGACACCACGGCGCGGGACGGCGACGAGGTGATGGAGAGCAATTTCCGCCTCTCGTTGATGCTGCTCGACTGGTGCACCAAGAACCGTGTCCCGTTCATCTACGCCTCGTCGGCCGCGACCTACGGCAACGGCGAGGGCGGCTTCGTCGACGACGAGGACCTCCGGGCGCTGCGCAAGCTCGCGCCGATGAACCTCTACGGCTGGAGCAAGCATCTGTTCGACCTCGCCCTGAAGGGCCGCCAGGCGCGCGGCGAGCCGCTGCCGCCGCAATGGGTGGGCCTGAAGTTCTTCAACGTGTTCGGCCCGAACGAGTACCACAAGGGCGAGATGGCGAGCCTGGTGGCGAAGCGCTTCGCGGACGTCAAGGCCGACCGCACCGTGACGCTGTTCAAGTCGCACCGCGACGGCATCGCCGACGGCGATCAGCGCCGCGACTTCATCTGCGTCGAAGATGCCGTGGCGGTGCTGCGCTGGTTCCTCGACACGCCGACCGTGTCGGGGATCTTCAACGTCGGCACCGGCGAGGCGCGGAGCTTTCGTGATCTGATCACGGCGGCGTTCGCGGCGCTCGGCAAGCCGGCCAACATCGAATACGTCGACATGCCGCTCTCCATCCGCGACCAGTACCAGTACTTCACCCAGGCCTCGGTCGAGAAGCTGCGCCGGGCCGGCTACAACGGCGGCTTCACCCGGCTCGAGGACGCGGTCGGCCGCTACGTCACCGGCTTCCTCGACCGGGCGGACCGGTACAGGTAGTCATCTCCCGTCATCCTGAGGTGCCCGGCGTAGCCGGGCCTCGAAGGATGCGGCCAGGGCCGTCGCCCTTCGAGGCTCGCCTTTGGCGAGCACCTCAGGGTGACGGGTTGGAGCTCAAACGAAGTCACGCCCCGATCGGCAGGCCCCATGCTCGACGTCGAACTCTCCCTCTCGCGCATCCCTTCGCAGACCATCGTCTGCGTCGGCGACCTGATGCTCGACCAGTTCGTCTATGGCGAGGTGTCGCGGGTGTCGCCCGAGGCGCCCGTGCCGGTGATCGCCGTGAAACGCGAGGAGACGACCATCGGGGGCGCCGGCAACGTCGCCTGCAACATCGCGACGCTCGGCGCGGCCTGCGTGTTCGTCGGCGTCGTCGGCGACGACGCCGCCGGCCAGACCTTGCGCGACGCCTTCGCGCGTCACGATGGACGGGTGGATGCACGGCTCGTGGTCGATCCGGAGCGGCCGACCATCCGAAAACTGCGCTTCGTCTCCGAGCACTATTCGAGCCACCTGCTGCGCGCCGACTGGGAGCGTGCTGCGCCCGTGCCGGAGGCGATCGAGGACGAGATCCTCGCGCAGGTCGACGCCGTGCTGCCGGATGCCGGCGCCGTGGTGCTGTCCGACTACGCCAAGGGCGTGCTGACGCCGCGCGTCGTGCGCGGCGTGATCGCGCGGGCGAAGGCGCTCGGCAAGCCCGTCATCGTCGATCCGAAGGGGCGCGACTTCGCGGTCTATCGCGGTGCCACCCTGATCACGCCGAACCGCAAGGAGCTCGGCGAGGCCTCGCGCCGGCCGCTCGCCGACCTCGACACGGTCGCGGTCGCCGCCGAGGAGCTGCGCCGCACCGCCGAGAGCGACGCCCTGCTCGTGACGCTGAGCGAGGAGGGCATGCTGCTCAAGGAGGCCGGGCGCTCGGCCGTGCATGTGCCGGCCGCGCCGGTGCGGGTGCGCGACGTCTCCGGCGCCGGCGACACCGTGGTCGCCGTTCTCGCCTTGATGCTCGCCACCGAGGCCGGCTTCGAGGCGGCGATGCGGGCCGCCAACGCCGCCGCTGCCGTCGTCGTCGGCAAGCGCGGCACCGCGACCGTCTCGGTGCTCGAGCTGCGCTCGCAGCTTCTGCCCGCGGCGGCGCTGGCCTCGGAGGAGAAGATCGTCTTCGACCACGCGCTGCTCGGCGAGCGGGTCGCGGCGTGGCGCAAGCAGGGCCTGCGCATCGGCTTCACCAACGGCTGCTTCGACATTCTGCATCCCGGACATGTCCGGGTGCTGAGCCAGGCGCGCGCCGCCTGCGACCGCCTCGTCGTCGGCCTCAACAGCGACGCCTCGGTGAAGCGCCTGAAGGGCGAGGGCCGGCCGATCCAGGACGTCGTCGCGCGCGCCGACGTGCTCGCCGCGCTCGAAGCCGTCGACCTCGTCGCCGTGTTCGAGGAGGATACGCCGATCGAGCTGATCAAGCGGCTGCGCCCCAATGTGCTGATCAAGGGATCCGACTACCGGGTCGACCAGGTGGTCGGCCACGACGTGGTCGCGTCCTATGGCGGCGAGGTGGTGCTGGTCGATCTCGTGCCGGGCCACTCGACCACCGGCATCCTGAAGAAGTCCGGCCAGGCGCCGGACCGCGCTGGCGGCCCGGCCGTGCCGGACACGATGCCGGGGTGAGGCGGTTTCCCCTTATTTTGGGAGTAAAACGCCGCTTGCCGGAGCATCTGGAGCTCTAACATCTCGGGATCAGGCCGCGATCTCGCCGTCGCTCTTTTCCGGCGGAGAGGCGTGGCTTTCCATTTGCGGCGGCACCAAGTCGAGATGAGCCATGAGGAACAGATGCGCCGCTGTCCTGTGGTCGTTTCGCGCCGCGATGGCGGCGAGCTGCTTCGCCATGTCCGATAGATATCCGGCCACGACGCTTGACATGCATTGCCTCCATCGGTTGCGCATACAATGTATTCGCAACCGGGATCGCGCACCTGTAACGTTCACGGGAGCCGTAATTCCCACCAAACGGTTCTGCGGTCTCTGCAGGTCGTGGCAAGTCCGGTCGATCGGCTCGCCGTCGTTCCGGGGTGCGGCACCCTCGTCAGCTGCCAACGGCAATCAGGGGGTAAGGATCCAAGGCCGCGGGCTTGTGCCCGCGCCCCCGGGATGACCGGTCGCCTCACTTCGGCCGCGTCATCCGGAACAGCGTCTCGGGCACCGCCTCGAAATACTGGTCGCGGTAGCCGCCGCGCATGATCGGATGCGCCGCGCCGGTGTCGAACAGGCCGTCGCGCAGATACGCGCGCTCGATGTGGACGCCCACCACCTCGCCGATGGTCAGCCAGTGGTCGGCCGAGCGGCCGTCGACGCCCTTCAGCTCGACGATCTGCACGACCCGGCATTCGAGCGCCGCCGGCGAGGCCGCGACGCGCGGCGGCTCGACCAGTCGGCTCGGCGCGGGCGCGAGGCCGGCGAGGCCGAACTCGTCGACCTCGGCCGGCACGGTCGCCGAGGTGGCGTTCATGGCCGCGGCGAGGGCACGGGTCGCCATGCTCCACACGAACTCGCCGGTCGCCTCGGCGTTCAGGAGGCTGTGCTTGCGGCCCTGCGACGAGAACACGATCATCGGCGGCTGGTCGCAGACCGCATTGAAGTAGCTGTAGGGCGCGAGGTTCGGCACCCCGTCGGGGCTCACGGTCGAGATCCAGCCGATCGGCCGCGGCGCCACCAGGGCCTTGAAGGGATCGTGCGGCAGGCGGTGGCCGGCCGCGGGCTCGTAGAAGTGAACGTCGTTCTCGTGCAGGTCGCTCATGCCGCGACACTAGACGCTCGCTCCGTCGGCGCAAAGCCGCAGGGCCGGTGGAGCGGCGCGCCGCGGGCCGCCGCGCCGGCCGGTTCACCGCGCGGCGGGGTCGGGTTTCCGTTCCGCCTGAAATGCCTTAAGCAGGCGCGGTGCGCCGTCGCGCCTCGGGGCTGTCGCGGTCGTCTCGCGCGCGGCTTGCGTGCACTCCGGTCGGGGCCACCCTTGGCGGGCCGGCCGCCGTCGGCGGGCCGGTCGTCGAAGCTTGGTCGGTTCAGCGTCTCCAACGGTTTCTCCATGGCTCGTCCAAAAATCGTCCCCCTGCTGCTCGCCGGCGGCTCCGGCACGCGGCTCTGGCCGGTGTCGCGCGACGCGATGCCGAAGCAGTTCCTGCCGCTGGTCGGCGATCGCTCGACCTACCAGCAGGCGCTGGCGCGGGTCTCCAATCCGGACCTGTTCGCGCCGCCGATCGTCATGACGGCGAACGACTTCCGCTTCTTCGCCAAGACCCAGGCCGAAGCGCTGGGGATCGATGCGACCGTCGTGCTGGAGCCGCTGCGCCGTGATTCCGGACCGGCGATCGCGGCCGGCGCGGCGCTCGCCCGCAGCCGCGACCCCGGTGCCGTGGTGCTGGCGATCGCGGCCGATCACGTGATTCTCGATCAGGACGTGTTCGAGGCGACGTGCGCGGCCGGCCTCGAGGCCGCCGTCGCGGGGAACATCGTCACGTTCGGCATCCTGCCCGCCTCACCCAAGACCAGCTACGGCTACATCCGCCGCGGCGAGAGCCTCGGCATCGAAGGCGTCGCCAAGGTCGCCGCCTTCGTCGAGAAGCCGGACGCCGCCACGGCCGCCCACTACGTCGCCGACGGCTACCTGTGGAACTCGGGCAACTTCCTGTTCGGTGCCGAGACCCTGCTCTCCGAGCTCGCCCGCTTCGAGCCCGAGATGGCGCGCGCCGTGGTCGCCGCGGTCGACGAGTCGTCGCTCGATCTCGGCTTCGTGCGGCTCGATGCCGACGCGTTCGGGGCGGCGCCGCAGAAGTCGATCGACTACGCCGTGATGGAGCGCACCGACCGCACCGCCGTGATCGAGGGGCGCTTCCGCTGGTCCGACGTCGGCTCGTGGGACGCCGTGTTCGACATCGCCGAGCGCGACGCCGCCGGCAACGTGGTGTCCGGGCCGGCCGCGACCTTCGAGACGCAGGACTGCGTGATTCATGCCGAGGACCGGCTGACCGTGGCGCTCGGCGTCAAGGACCTCGTCATCGTCACGACGCCCGACGCCGTGCTGGTGCTGCCGCGCTCGCGCGCCGAGGACGTCAAGGGCGCGGTCGCGGCGCTCAAGCAGCAGGGCCGCGGCGAGGCAACGGCGCACCGGCTGTGCCATCGCCCGTGGGGCCATTACGACTCGCTCGACCGCGGCGAGCGTTATCAGGTGAAGCGCATTGTCGTGTCGCCGGGCGCCCAGCTCTCGCTGCAGCGGCATTATCACCGGGCCGAGCACTGGGTGGTCGTTCGAGGCGCCGCCGAGGTGACGACCGGCAACACCACGTCGATCGTGCACGAGAACCAGTCGATCTTCATCCCCATCGGCACGGTCCACCGCCTCGCCAATCCGGGCAAGATTCCGCTTGAGCTGATCGAGGTGCAGACCGGCAGCTACTTGGGGGAGGACGACATCGTCCGGATCGAGGACATCTATCAGCGCAGCTGATTCGGTGAATTCAGTTGCTTGATGAAAATGGATAGCAAAAAGATGCGCGGCGCATGATCCATGCCGTGCTCGCGACAGACGCGGTCGAAGACATGAAAGCTGAACCTTGCCGTGGGGCCCGATACCCACGGCCCTCATGATTGACCATAAGACCGTATGTCCGACTCCGGTGGGTGTGGCTCGTCCTACACTACGTGCCCGAGGGTTGCTCGGGGACCGAGCCGATCCTCATCGTAGGAGGACGATCCATGGAACAGTATAGCGAAGCGTTCATGGGATCGACGTTTCGAAAGCCCGGTACGCAATCGCAGTTGCCGAAGGTGGTCGGGATGGAGAGGTGCGGTTTCTGGGGGAGTTCGATTCATCCGACGAGAGCATGCGCCGGGCTATAAAAAAGCTCGCAACAAGCTCGAACAGGTTTACTTTTGTTACGAGGCCGGTCCGACCGGATATGGGTTGCATCGCATGACGTGTTCGCCACTTTTTAGTCGAGAGCGCCCGGGCGTATCGTTATCCGCCAAAAGTCGGAATGAAGAAACTGTATAAGTTAGAACACGTCCCGCCGAAAGTGCGCGAGATCGTCTGGAAAGCTCAAGCCCGATTGACTGCGCGGTATCGGGCGCTCAGCGCGCGAGGCAAAAAGACGACCGTCGTCTGCACGACGATTGCGCGTGAACTGGACGGCTTCATACCAACGGCCCTCATGATTGACCGATGTGAGCCCGAGCTCGCATTCCGATCGAGGTGATAGTCTCCGGCTGGGCGACGAGGCGTCGCCAAGCGTCGCAGGCGGCGTCGACGATGTCGTCGTAGGTGTCGAAGACGCGGTTGGAGAGCCAGTTGCCGCGCAGGAACTGCCAGACGTTCTCGACCGGGTTGAGCTCCGGCGAGCGCGACGG
>NZ_NHSK01000013.1 GCF_016653355.1 Rhodoplanes elegans
CGCCAAGCCCGCGGCGCGCGCCCCGCAGCGCCCGGCGCCCGGCGACGACGAGGAGGCCGGCGACGGCCCGATGCCGGACGCCGAGATGGACGAGGACGACATGGAGGGCTCCATGTCGCTCGCCGCCATCGAGGCCGAGCTGAAGCCCAAGGTGCTCGAGACCTTCGACATCGTCGCCGACACGTACAAGAAGCTGCGCCGGCTGCAGGACCAGAACGTCGAGTCCAAGCTCAAGAACGAGTCGCTGTCGCCGGCCCAGGAGCGCAAGTACAAGAAGCTGAAGGAGGAGCTGATCGCCGAGGTGAAGTCGCTGCGCCTCAACCAAGCCCGCATCGATTCGCTCGTCGAGCAGCTCTACGACATCAACAAGCGTCTGGTCGGCTACGAGGGCCGCCTGATGCGGCTCGCCGAGAGCCACGGCGTGCAGCGCGAGGACTTCCTGCGCAACTACCAGGGCTCCGAGCTCGATCCGCGCTGGCTCAACCGCGTGTCCAAGCTGTCGGCGCGCGGCTGGAAGAACCTCGTCGCCAAGGAGAAGGACCGCATCAAGGAGATGCGCGGCGACATCCAGAACCTCGCCGCCGAGACCGGCCTCGAGATCCTCGAGTTCCGCCGCATCGTCCAGATGGTGCAGAAGGGCGAGCGCGAGGCGCGCCAGGCCAAGAAGGAGATGGTCGAGGCGAACCTGCGTCTCGTGATCTCGATCGCCAAGAAGTACACGAACCGCGGCCTGCAGTTCCTGGATCTGATCCAGGAGGGCAACATCGGCCTGATGAAGGCGGTCGACAAGTTCGAGTACCGGCGCGGCTACAAGTTCTCGACCTACGCGACGTGGTGGATCCGGCAGGCGATCACCCGCTCGATCGCCGACCAGGCCCGCACCATCCGCATCCCGGTGCACATGATCGAGACGATCAACAAGATCGTCCGCACGAGCCGCCAGATGCTGCACGAGATCGGCCGCGAGCCGACCCCGGAGGAGCTCGCCGAGAAGCTCGGCATGCCGCTGGAGAAGGTCCGAAAGGTCCTCAAGATCGCCAAGGAGCCGATCTCGCTGGAAACGCCCATCGGCGACGAGGAGGATTCGCATCTCGGCGATTTCATCGAGGACAAGAACGCGATCCTTCCGATCGACGCGGCGATCCAGAGCAACCTGCGCGAGACGACGACGCGGGTTCTCGCCTCGCTCACGCCGCGTGAGGAGCGCGTGCTGCGCATGCGCTTCGGCATCGGCATGAACACGGACCACACGCTCGAAGAGGTCGGCCAGCAGTTCTCGGTCACGCGCGAACGAATTCGTCAGATCGAGGCCAAGGCGCTGCGCAAGCTCAAGCACCCCTCGCGGTCCCGCAAGCTGCGGAGCTTCCTGGACAACTGATCAGGTCGCAGTCGCAGGGCGAAACAGCGAAGCGTATTCCGCCGCGGCGACCGGCCGTAGGGTGGGCAAAAGCGCGAAAGCGCCGTGCCCACGCGGGCCGGCCGGGGCGATGGACTCGCCGGGCACGCTTCGTCGCGGACGGCCGTCCACGGCAGCGGCCGCCTGCCTGGAGATCTCCCGAGCGAGACGTGTGGCTTGGCCGGCCTCGAAGATCGTCGAAGATCGTAGCCCGGCTGAGCGCAGCGAAGGCCGAGAGCGACGAGCGGCCGTGACGAACGATCCGGACATCGCCCTCACAGCCGACGACGGAGAACCGGTCGTCTCCTGTTCAGGATCGCGGCCCATTCTCGCCCAGCCTCTTCGCTCCGGCCGGGCTCCGGGTCTGTCTCACCCCCGCGGCAGGGAGACCAGCCGCTCGCGGCCGCTGTCGTCGTAGTGCGGGGCGTCGGGGGCCGGGACGCAGCTTTCGATGTCGTACTCGTCGAAGACGTGCTCCGGCACGGCGTAGGGCGGACCTTTGTACCAGGTCGGGTCGTGGTCGAGGTCGAGCCGGATCGCCACGACGGTGCGGGTGCCGACGTCGGTGCAGCGCCAGCGCCCGGTCGCGGTCAAAAACTCGCAGCCGATCGAGAACTGCGCCAGCGTCATCCCGACGTCCAGGGCGCCGTCCTGCGCAGCACCGGCCGCAACCTTGTCGAGCGTCTCTGCCGAACCCATGACTACCCCCCCTGTCCGTTGCGGCCGGCTTCCGCCAGCGCCGCGATGTCGTTGGCGAATGCGTCGACCCGGTCCCAGGGGGTGTACTCGACCACGGTCGTCGGGTCGGTCGGGCCGCCCGTGATCAGCATGATGAAGCGGATGATGTGCCGGTCGAAGAAGCCGTAGCGCGGATAGTCGAGGCGCCCCGCGAAGGCGGCGGCGAGCGCCGGGGCGAGCCCGTTCTTGGCGATCAGCTTGCGCAGGTAGGCGTTGCCCTCGGCCGTGTCCTTGCCGGGTTTTCGCGCCGTGAGGTTCACCGAGGCGAGCACCAGCGGCGGCGGCGCATCGAGGTCCTTGAAGGTCTCGACGAGCTGGAGCCCCTCGGCGAGGTGCTTGCCGTAGCGGATCGACATGATGGCGACGACCATCGGCTGCGCCGCCAGATCGGCCGCCGAGGGCTGCGACGTCGCCAGATCGGTCGGCGTCGCCGGGATGCCACGGGCGGCCAGGCGACCCGCGATATGGGTCGCGATCTTGCGGGACTGGCCGTCACGAGACGCATAAAAAATCTGCATGGAACAGCTCGAGCAATCTTCGGCCGTCGCCGCGGCTGAATCGCCGCGGCCCCACTGTCGCTCCCCCGCGCCTTCGGCCGACCGTGGCGCGGCGGAACGTCGTTGCGGCAGCATGAGGCCGTCGCGGCGCGACGGCACGATCATGCCTCCGGGGCACGCTCTCGGGGCGGGCGCACCCGTGTCCAAACGCTACTTCAACAACCCCTTCACGATGCCGCTCGCCTTGCCCATGTCGAGCTGGCCGCCATGGCGCTCGCGCAGAACCGCGATCACCTTGCCCATATCCTTCATGCCGGCGGCGCCGATCTCGGCGATCACCGCCTTGACGGCCGCCTCGGTCTCCTCCGGCGAGAGCTGCTTCGGCAGATACGAGGCGATGACCTCGATCTCGGCGCGCTCCTGGGCCGCGAGCTCGGCCCGCCCGCCCTTCTCGTAGAGGTCGACCGACTCCTGGCGCTGCTTCACCATCTTCTGCAGCACCGCGACCACGTCGGCGTCGACGAGCGCCGGCTTGCCCTGCCCGCGCGCCTCGATGTCGGCGTTCTTGAGCGCCGCATTGACCAGCCGCAGCGTCGAGACCCGCGGCGCGTCGTGCGCCTTCATGGCCTCCTTCAACGCAGCGTTGATGTCGTCGCGCAGCATCCTGCACCCTTTCGTGCGCCGCCGAACCTTGCTTCGGCGCCCTTTATACGCAAATAAGGCGGGACGGCCAGAGCGCGCGCCCACCGGACCCGGACATTTCCGGTGTCGGTTACCGCCGGGCGCTCCAGCCGTCACCGCCGCGCGGCCGTGCGCCGGCGCCCGTCGCATCGAGACGCCTTCGAATCGAGACGCCGTTGAATCGAGACGCCATGTCGAACGACCCCTCCGCCTGGGCCGATCCCGCGCCCACCGCCCTGCTCGTCCTCGCCGACGGGACCGTGATCGAGGGATTCGGCCTCGGCGCCACCGGCCATGCGGTCGGCGAGGTGTGCTTCAACACGGCGATGACCGGCTACGAGGAGATCCTCACCGATCCCTCCTATGCGGGCCAGATCATCACCTTCACGTTCCCCCACATCGGCAATGTCGGGACCAACGAGGAGGACATCGAGACCGTCAACATGGCCGCCACCCCGGGCGCCTGCGGCGTGATCCTCCACGCGGCCGTGACGCGGCCGTCGAACTACCGGGCGACCCGCCATCTCGACGCCTGGCTCAAGGCCCGCAACATCGTCGGGCTCGGTGGCATCGACACCCGGGCGCTCACCGGCCTGATCCGCACCAAGGGCATGCCGAACGCCGTCATCGCCCACGCACCGGACGGCCGCTTCGACCTCGACGCGCTCAAGGCCGAGGCCGCGGGCTGGCCCGGCCTCGTCGGCATGGACCTGGTGCCGCGGGTGACGTCGGGCCAGCGCTTCACCTGGGACGAGACCGAGTGGGTGTGGGGCAAGGGCTACGGCCGGATGGAGAACCCCGGCCTGCACGTCGTCGCTATCGACTACGGCATCAAGCGCAACATCCTGCGCCTCATCGCCGGCATCGGCGCCAAGGTGACGGTGGTGCCGGCGACGACCGCGGCCGAGGACATCCTGGCGCTGAAGCCGGACGGCGTGTTCCTGTCCAACGGCCCGGGCGACCCGGCGGCGACCGGCGCCTATGCGGTACCGGTGATCAAGTCGGTGGTCGAGTCCGGCCTGCCGACCTTCGGCATCTGCCTCGGCCACCAGATGCTCGGCATCGCGCTCGGCGGCACCACGCAGAAGATGCACCAGGGCCACCACGGGGCGAACCACCCGGTGAAGGACCTCGACACCGGCAAGGTCGAGATCACCTCGATGAACCACGGTTTCGCCGTCGACCGCGGCAGCCTGCCGGGGAACGTCAAGGAGACCCACGTCTCCCTGTTCGACGGCTCGAACTGCGGCCTCGCCCTGACCGACCGGCCGGTGTTCTCGGTGCAGTACCACCCCGAAGCCTCGCCCGGCCCGCGCGACAGCCACTATCTTTTCCAGCGCTTCGCCGGCCTGATGCGCGACCGCAAGCGGGCGTGAGGCAGCCGCACGCTCGCCACCGAAACAGCGAGGCGCCATTCTGGTGCCCCGCAGCCTCTTCTCTTGATTGCATTATGAATATTTTTCTATTATTCGGCGCAAGAGGCAGTTCATCGCCAGCCGTTGTGCAGCTATTGCACAATTAACTTGACACTGTGCAACTGTTGCACTATCTACTCGTTTCGAAGGTGGCAGCGCGATGCCCGAGATCGTGCGGCTGAACCAGTGCAGGATTTGCATATACCCCGGAGACCACGTGCCGCCCCATTTCCATGTCCGAGGACCGGGATGGACGGCCTCGATCCAGATCGGATCGTTCCAGGTCTTGAAGGGGTCCGGGCCGAAGTCCGCCTTGGAAGAGGCGATCAGATGGGCCCGGATGCCGGCGAACCTGCACCGTCTGTGTGACGAGTGGAGACGGCTCAATGAACGCGACTGACATGCTCGACACCGGCGTTTCGATGCCCCGCATCGGGTCGCTGCGCGTGGTCGGACCGTCGCGCCTGGAGGTCACCTGGGCCGACGGTAACCGGGCTGGCCGCTCCGAGACGGTCGACATCGCTCCGCTGATCGGCAGCTACAAGGTGTACCGGCCGCTGCGCGACGACGCGGCCTTGTTCGCCACGGCCCGGCTCGTCGAGGACGGCAACGTCGTCACCTGGGACGGCCCCGATCTCGAGATGACGGCCGACCTGATCGAGACGGTGGCCGAGCAGGAGATGGATTGCGCCGACTTCGCCCGCTTTCTCAAGCGGAATGGCCTGACCCAGGAGGCTGCGGCCGCGCTTCTCGGCCGGAGCCGGCGGCAGATCGGCTACTACCTCAATCCCGGTCCGGTGCCCCGTATCGTCGCCCTGGCCTGCTTCGGATACGAGGCGCTGGCAGCGAAGCGCCGTTCCGACGCGGCCTGACTGTCTGTCCAGCACGGGGACGTGCGGCGCCCGAAAACCGGGCGCGTCGACGGCGACCGACACCATTCCGGCTAGTCCGCCGGCCCCGCGGGCCTACCGCGCTGGCCGCGTGGGCGTTTCGGACGCCTGCGCGAATCCGGCTATTCCGCGCCTAGGGCGGACGATTTGCAGCCCGGTTTTGCAGGTGCGAAACGCTTCCGCATTGAAACAACCCATTTAAGCAACGCTTAAAGCGGCGGCCGTCAGCCTCCCCCCGCGACGCCCGCCGGCCCCCGCCGGCGATCGCAGCGAGGGCAAAAATGATCAAGAAAAATCAAAATGCTCTGAAAAGCGCTCCGGCCCCCGAGGCGTTCCGGTTCGGCGACGACGGCCTGGTCCCGAACAACCCCGTCCTGTCCTGCATGGTGGTTCGCCAGGGCATCGACCTGACCGGCTCGGCGCACCACGCCGACCGGATCATGGCGACGTTCGAGCGCAACGGCTGGGTCGGCCTGTGGCGGAACGAGATGTACCCCTACCCGCACTACCACGCGGGCGTGCACGAGGCGATGGCGATCGCGGCGGGGCGGATCCGGGTGCGGCTCGGCGGCCGCTCGGGCGTCGAGGTCGATCTCGTCGCCGGCGACGTGCTGGTGCTGCCGGCCGGTACGGCACACCAGCGGGTGATGGGATCGTCAGACCTGATGATGATCGGCGCCTATCCGACCAACGGCCAGTACGACCTGAGGCGTCCCAACATGATCGACTGCATCACGGCGCGGGCCATCGTCGGCCGGGTGCCGCTGCCGAAGACCGATCTACTCGACCGCGAGCGCCCGCTCGTTCTCGCACGATGGATGGCCGACACCGAGGCGGCCGCGGCCGGCGCGCCCGAGGTCCCGCTCTACCGCCTGCCGCCGGAGCTGCGCCGTTCGCGCGAGCGCAGCGAGAACGAGCTCGACCTGGCGCCCCTGCCGCGCACCGCCGCGGTCCGCCAGCTCGCCGAGCGCGGGGCGCTGGCGCCCCGGCCGGCCGCAGAGGGCGGCCGCGGTGCCGCCTGGGGTCCGGCGATCGGCGATCGCACACGACGCACGCGAATTGGACCTTCCGGCTTAAGCGCGCTTTAAACCCGGGACAGCAGACTGCGCCGGAAAGCGCCGCTGGTGCGTTGTGGCCAGGACAGGCCGACCAGAACGGACGTACCAGGACGGACGAATGCACGCGAAAAGCCCCCGCCATCCCCCCGAGACCTTCAAGCTCGACGACGACGGGGTGGTGCCGAACAACCCGATTCTGTCGCTCGTGGTGTTCCGCGACGCGATCGACCTCAAGGGGTCGGCCCATCCCGAGGACCTGATCGAGAAGACGTTTCAGCGCAACGGCTGGGTCGGGGTCTGGCGCAACGGCATCTATCCCTACACGCACTACCATTCGCGCACCCACGAGGTGATGGCGATCGCCCGCGGGCGCGCCCGCGTCCGCTTCGGTGGCGACAAGGGCACCGAGGTCGACCTCAAGGTCGGCGACGTCGTCGTGCTGCCGGCCGGCACCGGCCACCAGCGCGTCACCGCCACGGCCGATCTCGTGGTGATCGGCGCCTACCCACCGACCGGCACCTACGATCTCTGCCGCGGCAGCAAGGCCGAGCACACCAAGGCGACCGCCGCGATCCCGAAGGTGCCGCTGCCGGCGAGCGACCCGGTGCACGGCAAGGGCGGCGCACTGGTGAAGTCATGGGCGGCCGAGACCCAGGCCGCGGCCCAGCCCGCGATCGAGGTGGGCCCGGCCGCGGCCAGCCCATCGGCACCGACCGCACCGTCCGCCCAGGCGCACCCGCCGGCCGAACGCCGCCGCGGCGAGCACGCCGCCTGACCCGACGGCGGCCGAGCGGCGGCCGT
>NZ_NHSK01000014.1 GCF_016653355.1 Rhodoplanes elegans
CGCAGCGCCGCTCGCCGCGGCGGCCTCGCCGGGCAGGGCGTCGACCCGGGCCGACAGCGCCGCGGCCGGCGTCACGGCGGTGCCGCACACGACTGCGAGCATCGCGGCCGCGGCGACGGCCCGGAGCGGCCCGACGAGACAGGGCCCGTATTGACCGGTCGACCGTCGACAGCTCGAAGTGGTAACGTTCCGCATGTCGGCCCCTCCCCCGGTTGCCAGAGAGCCCTCTGAATCGGGCAGGGCTGGGGCGCTTCGGACGCGGATCGCCCCGTTGCGGGGCGGGCGCGAAAAAGCGCCGCGAGACCGGTACTTCGATGCGGCGCGCGATCGGCGTTCAGTGGCGCACGCAATGAAATTCGGGCAAAGTCGCCGAATCTGAAACCCGGTGCCTTGAATGCATGGCAAGAGTTTGGCATTGTTATTTAGGACAGCATTGCTGTCCCAGTTTGAAGAATTGGTACTGACAGCTCCGGTCCGGGTCGCCCGCGATCCGATCCACGCCGACGACTGGCGTGCGAAAACCGGAGGGTGCCACATGGCGTCGATCGGCCCGATCTCCGGCCGGTGACAACGAGCCCGTTGGCGTCGCAGCACCGAGGGGTGAGGCGGCGCGACGGGCACGCCCGCGTCGGGACGATCGTTTTTGGTAAACGGTCGGCCCGGAGCGGCGAGCGATAGAGGGTTTGCACATGACCGCGATCAGGTCCGGCTCGGATATCGAGGGCACTCGTCTCGAAGGCGACGCTGCCCCCCGGCAGACGGCGACTGCGGCGACGAAACCGACGGACACGACGCTGCCGGCCGCCGCGCTGGCGCGCGGTCTCTATGATCCGGCCCTCGAGAAAGACTCCTGCGGCGTCGGCTTCATCGCCGACATCAAGGGCCGCAAGTCGCACCAGATCGTCGCCGACGCGCTGGCGATCCTGTGCAACCTCGAGCATCGCGGCGCCGTCGGGGCCGATCCGCGCGCCGGCGACGGCGCCGGCATCCTGGTCCAGATCCCGCACGCCTTCTTCGCCCGCAAGGCGGCCGAGCTCGGCTTCGCGCTGCCGGAGCCGGGCCGCTACGGCGTCGCCCAGGTGTTCCTCCCGCACGACGAGGAGCGCCGCGAGGAGATCATGGAGCTGGTCCGGGCGCAGGCGCATCGCGAGGGCATGACGGTCCTCGGCTGGCGCGACGTGCCGACCGACAACTCCACGCTCGGCTGGTCGGTGAAGCCGACCGAGCCGTTCCACCGCCAGATCTTCATCGGGCTCGGCGGCCGCAAGCTCGACGAGGACACGTTCGAGCGGCGGCTCTACATCCTGCGCAAGACGATCTCGGGCCTTCTCTACGAGAAGCGCGGCCGCAACACCGCGATGTACTATCCGGTGTCGTTCTCGTGCCGCACCGTGATCTACAAGGGCATGTTCCTGGCCGACCAGCTCGGCACCTATTATCCGGACCTCTCCGAGCCGGACTTCGAGAGCGCGCTCGCGCTCGTCCACCAGCGTTTCTCGACCAACACGTTCCCGACCTGGTCGCTGGCGCATCCGTACCGCTTCATCGCCCACAACGGCGAGATCAACACGCTGCGCGGCAACGTCAACTGGATGGCGGCGCGGCAGGCCTCGGCCCGCTCCGAGCTGTTCGGCGACGACATCGAGCGGCTGTGGCCGATCTCCTACGAGGGCCAGTCGGACACGGCGTGCTTCGACAACGCGCTCGAGTTCCTGGTCCAGGGCGGCTACTCGCTCGCCCACGCCGTGATGATGATGATTCCCGAGGCGTGGGCCGGCAACCCGCTGATGGACGAGGAGCGGCGCGCCTTCTACGAGTACAACGCCGCCTTGATGGAGCCGTGGGACGGCCCCGCCGCCATCGCCTTCACGGACGGCCGCCAGATCGGCGCGACGCTCGACCGCAACGGCCTGCGGCCGGCCCGCTACATCGTCACCCGCGACGACCGCATCCTGATGGCCTCCGAGATGGGCGTGCTGCCGATCCCGGAGAAGGACATCGTCCTCAAGTGGCGCCTGCAGCCCGGCAAGATGCTGCTGGTCGACCTCGTCGAGGGCCGGCTGATCCCCGACGACGAGATCAAGGCGCGGCTCGCCTCCGCCAACCCGTATCGCGACTGGCTCGCCCGCACCCAGCTCGTGCTCGAGGATCTGCCCAAGGCGAAGAGCGTCTCGGCCGCCTCCAACCTGCCGCTGCTCGATCGCCAGCAGGCGTTCGGCTACAGCCAGGAGGACGTCCGCATCCTGATGGCGCCGATGGGCGCGACCGGCGAGGAGCCGGTCGGCTCGATGGGCAACGACACGCCGATCTCGGCGCTGTCGTCGAAGTCGAAGCTCCTGTTCACCTACTTCAAGCAGAACTTCGCCCAGGTGACGAACCCGCCGATCGACCCGATCCGCGAGGAGATCGTCATGAGCCTCGTCTCGATCATCGGGCCGCGGCCGAACCTGTTCGATCTGGAAGGCGTCTCGCGCACCAAGCGGCTCGAAGTGCGCCAGCCGATCCTGACCAACGAGGATCTGGAGAAGATCCGCTCGATCGCCGACCTCGACGGGTCGGAGTTCCGCTCGGTCACGCTCGACACCACCTGGGCGGCGGCGCGCGGCCCCGACGGCCTGCGTCCGGCGCTGGCCGAGCTGTGCGCGAAGGCCGAGCAGGCGGTGCGCGACGGCATCACGATCATCATCCTGTCCGACCGCGCCGTCTCGACCGACCGGATCCCGATCCCGTCGCTGCTCGCCTGCGCGGCCGTGCACCGCCATCTGATCAGGAAGGGCCTGCGCACCTCGGTCGGCCTCGTCGTCGAATCCGGCGAGCCGCGCGAGGTGCACCACTTCTGCTGCCTGGCTGGCTACGGCGCCGAGGCGATCAATCCCTGGCTCGCCTTCGAGACGCTGCTCGCCATGAAGGACGACCTCCCCGTCAAGCTCGACGAGAAGGAGATCGTGAAGCGCTACATCAAATCGATCAACAAGGGCCTGCTCAAGGTGATGTCCAAGATGGGCATCTCCACCTACCAGTCGTATTGCGGCGCCCAGATCTTCGACGCGGTGGGGCTCAAGTCGGACTTCGTGCACGCCTACTTCACCGGCACGGCGACCCGCATCGAGGGCGTCGACATCGAGGAGATCGCCGAGGAGACGGTGCGGCGCCATCGCGACGCCTTCGGTGACGCGCCGGTCTACCGCAATGCGCTCGATGTCGGCGGCGAGTACGCCTACCGCATCCGCGGCGAGGAGCACGTGTGGACGTCGTCGACGGTCGCGGCGCTCCAGCACGCGGTGCGCGGCAACTCGCAGGAGCGCTACCGCGCCTTCGCCGCGATGGTGAACGAGCAGTCCGAGCGGCTGCTCACCATCCGCGGCCTGTTCCGCATCAAGTCGGCGAACGAGGACGGCCGCGGCAAGGTGCCGCTCGACGAGGTCGAGCCGGCTGCCGAGATCGTCAAGCGCTTCGCCACCGGCGCGATGTCGTTCGGCTCGATCTCGCGCGAAGCGCACACCACGCTCGCCATCGCCATGAACCGGATCGGCGGCAAGTCGAACACCGGCGAGGGCGGCGAGGAGTCCGACCGCTTCAAGCCGCTGCCGAACGGCGACTCGATGCGCTCGGCCATCAAGCAGGTGGCGTCGGGCCGCTTCGGCGTGACCACCGAGTATCTGGTCAACTCCGACGTCATGCAGATCAAGATGGCGCAGGGGGCGAAGCCCGGCGAGGGCGGCCAGCTCCCCGGCCACAAGGTCGACAAGACGATCGCCCGGGTGCGCCACTCGACGCCGGGCGTCGGCCTGATCTCGCCGCCGCCGCATCACGACATCTACTCGATCGAGGATCTGGCCCAGCTCATCTTCGACCTGAAGAACGTCAACCCGGCCGGCGACGTCTCGGTGAAGCTCGTTTCCGAGGTCGGGGTCGGCACGGTCGCGGCCGGCGTCTCCAAGGCGCGCGCCGATCACGTGACGATCTCGGGCTTCGAGGGCGGCACCGGCGCCTCGCCGCTCACCGCCATCAAGCACGCCGGCAGCCCGTGGGAGATCGGCCTCGCCGAGACCCACCAGACGCTGGTCGCCAATCGGCTGCGCGGCCGCATCGCCGTGCAGGTCGACGGCGGCATCCGGTCCGGCCGTGACGTGGTGGTCGGCGCGCTGCTCGGTGCCGACGAGTTCGGCTTCGCCACCGCGCCGCTGATCGCCGCCGGCTGCATCATGATGCGCAAGTGCCATCTCAACACCTGCCCGGTCGGCGTCGCGACCCAGGACCCGGTGCTGCGCGCCCGCTTCAAGGGCATGCCCGAGCACGTCATCAACTACTTCTTCTTCGTCGCCGAAGAGGTGCGTGAGCTGATGGCCGAGATGGGCTACCGCCGTTTCGAGGACATGGTCGGCCAGATGCAGATGCTGGACCAGCGCCGCCTGGTCGAGCACTGGAAGGCCAAGGGCCTCGACTTCTCGCGCCTGTTCATGAAGCCGATGGCGCCCGACGGCGTGCACATCCGCAAGGTCGAGACGCAGGATCACGGCCTCGACAAGGTGCTCGACCGCAAGCTGATCGCCGAGGCGCAGGCGGCGCTCGACCGCGGCGCCCCGGTGCGCATCGTCGCGGCGATCCACAACACCGACCGGTCCGCCGGCGCGATGCTGTCGGGCGAGGTGGCCAAGCGCTACGGCCATGCCGGCCTGCCGGACGACACCATCCACGTCCGCCTCGTCGGCACGGCCGGTCAGAGCTTCGGCGCCTGGCTCGCGCACGGCGTCACCATGGAGCTCGAGGGCGACGCCAACGACTATGTCGGCAAGGGCCTGTCGGGCGGCCGCATCATCGTGCGGCCGGCGACCGACTCCGGCATCGTGCCGGAGGAGTCGATCATCGTCGGCAACACCGTGATGTACGGCGCCATCGCGGGCGAGTGCTACTTCCGCGGCGTCGCCGGCGAGCGCTTCGCGGTGCGCAACTCCGGTGCCGTCGCGGTGGTCGAGGGCGCCGGCGATCACTGCTGCGAGTACATGACCGGCGGCATCGTCGTCGTGCTCGGCAAGACCGGGCGCAACTTCGCGGCCGGCATGTCGGGCGGCGTCGCCTATGTGCTGGACGAGGACGGGACGTTCCAGAGCCGCTGCAACATGGCGATGGTCGAGCTCGCGCCGCTGCCGGCCGAGGAGGCCGTCAACGCGCAGGCCTACGGCCACGCCAAGGATCTGGAGTCGCCCGGCCGCGTCGAGGTGCTGCGCGACATGACGCGCTACGACTGCGAGCGGCTGCATCTCCTGATCACGCGGCACGCGCGGCTCGCCGGCTCGCGCCGGGCCCAGCAGATCCTCGACAACTGGGATGCGTACCTGCCCAAGTTCCGCAAGGTGATGCCGCTCGAGTACAAGCGCGCGCTCGCCGAGCTCGCCAAGGAGCAGGAGGCCGCCATGCAGGCGGCGGAGTGAGGACGAGCAGGGTGATGATATCCCGGTCATTCCGGGGCGCCGCGTAGCGGCGAGCCCGGAATCCAATCTCACAGACAGGGGTCATGGATTCCGGACAGCCGACCTTCGGTCGCCTTCCGGAATGACGGGATCCTCGGACGGATTGAGAGAGCCCCGGGCCTGGACCAGGGGCGCGCGACCGGCCTCACGACCGGCTCTGCGGCAAGGATCGAGAAGAACGATGGGTAAGGTCACGGGTTTCCTGGAGTTCGAGCGCACCGACCGCAAGTACGCGCCGGTCGAGGAGCGCCTGCGCAACTACAACGAGTTCGTCATTCCGCTGCCGGCCGATGCGCTGAAGCAGCAGGCGGCGCGCTGCATGAACTGCGGCATCCCGTTCTGTCACACGGGCTGTCCGGTCAACAATCAGATCCCGGATTGGAACGACCTCGTCTATCTCGACGACTGGCAGCGGGCCGCCCAGAACCTCCACTCGACCAACAACTTTCCGGAGTTCACCGGGCGCGTCTGCCCGGCGCCGTGCGAGGAGGCGTGCACGCTCAACCTCGAGGACACGCCCGTCACCATCAAGACGATCGAGTGCGCCATCGTCGACAAGGCGTTCGAGAACGGCTGGGTGAAGCCGGACCTGCCGGCCCGGAAGACCGGCCGCAAGGTCGCCGTGGTCGGCTCCGGCCCGGCCGGCCTCGCGGCCGCCCAGCAGCTCGCCCGCGCCGGCCACGACGTCCACGTCTTCGAGAAGTTCGCCAAGGCCGGCGGCCTGCTGCGCTACGGCATCCCGGACTTCAAGCTCGAGAAGCACCTGATCGATCGCCGCGTCTCCCTGATGGAGAGCGAGGGCGTCACCTTCCACTACGGCGCCCATGTCGGCGTCACCGTGAAGGCGAAGGAGCTTTTGGACGGCTTCGACGCCGTGGTGCTGGCCGGCGGCGCCGAGAAGCCGCGCGACTTGCCGATCCCGGGCCGCGAGCTCGACGGCATCCATTTCGCCATGGACTTCCTGCCGCAGCAGAACCGCCGTGTCGGCGAGGAGGCGTTCGACGCGACCGACATTCTCGCCACCGGCAAGAAGGTCGTCGTCATCGGCGGCGGCGACACCGGCTCCGACTGCATCGGCACCTCGGCCCGGCAGGGCGCGACCTCGATCGTGCAGCTCGAGATCCTGCCGATGCCGCCCGAGAGGGCCGACAAGCTGACCACCTGGCCGAACTGGCCGCTCAAGCTGCGCACCTCGTCGTCGCATCACGAGGGGGCGAGCCGCGAGTTCTCGGTGCTGACCGAGAAGTTCTCGGGCGAGAACGGCAAGGTGAAGACCCTCCACTGCGTGCGCGTCGACGACAAGATGAAGCCGATCCCGGGCTCGCAGTTCCAGATCGAGGCCGACCTCGTGCTGCTCGCCATGGGCTTCGTCCATCCGGTGAAGGAGGGCATGCTGGCCGAGCTCGGCGTCGCGCTCGATCCGCGCGGCAACGTCAAGGCCGACACCGAGGCCTACCGCACCTCGATCGACAAGGTGTTCGCCGCCGGCGACATGCGGCGCGGCCAGTCCCTGGTCGTCTGGGCGATCCGCGAAGGCCGTCAGGCCGCCCGCGCCGTCGACGAGTTTTTGATGGGCGTCTCCGCGCTGCCGCGGTGACGCGTCGGCCGGCGCGGTCGCCGGCTCCGCCGCGGTAGGGTGGGTAAAGGTGCGCCGAAGGCGCGCCGTGCCCACGCTGTCGAGCCCACGCCGGCCCCCCGGCGTGCCCTGGTCTTCGATTGTTCGATTTGTCGTCGCCGGTCGATCGTCAGACCGCGTGGGCACGCCGCTGTCGCGGCTTTGCCATCCTACATTCCTAGGCCCGGTCGAGGGCGGTCAGCGGCCGCCGCCAAACAGGAACGGGAAGAAGGTCGGGCGCTGCGGCGCCTGGCGATACTGTTGCTGATACTGCGGCTGCCGGTAGGGCTGGCCGAACCAGCCGCCGCCGCCGAAGAACGACTGCTGCTGCTGGTACTGCGGCTGCGGCGCCCGGGCGCCGTCGGGCCGGGCGGCTTCGGA
>NZ_NHSK01000015.1 GCF_016653355.1 Rhodoplanes elegans
CCCCCTGCCGGTCCGGACACCCCCGCTCCGCCGCTGTCTTTGGAGGTCCCCATGATCGATCATCCGCGCGCCCGCGCGTCCGCGCTCACCCGCCGTCACGTCCTGATCGGCGGCGCCGCTGCCGGCGTGCTCGGCACGCTGCACGGTGCGGCGGCACAGTCGGCCGCCAAGGTGACGATCGCGATGTCGCTCGGCGACGTCCCGCGGCTGTGGGCGGGCCCGGACGGCGGCTTCGAGGGCCTGCGCTTCGGCGGCTACACGGTGTTCGACGCGCTGGTCGGCTGGGACCTCTCCGCGGCCGACAAGCCCTCGACCCTGGTGCCGGGACTCGCCGAATCCTGGAGCATGGACCCGGCCGACCGCACCCGCTGGATCGTCAAGCTGCGGCCCGGCGTGACCTTCCACGACGGCACGCCTTTCGATGCCGACGCCGCGGTGTGGAACTTCGCCTCGGTGTTCGACGACAAGGCGCCGCAGTATCTCGCCCAGCGCGCGCTCGGCATCCGGGGCCGCCTGCCGAGCGTCAAGGGCGCCGAGAAGATCGACGCGCAGACCATCGCGATCCTCACTCACATCGAGGACTCGCTGCTGCCTTATCAGCTCACGTTCCTGTTGTTCGCGAGCCCGGCGCGCTTCGCCGCGCTCGGCAACGACTGGATGAAGTTTTCGGCCGAGCCCGCCGGCACCGGGCCGTTCAAGGTCGTCAAGCTCGAGCCGCGCGTGCGCCTCGAACTCGCCCGCAACGACGCCTACTGGGACAAGCCGCGCCTCGCCAAGAGCGCGACGCTGGTGCTGGTGCCGATCCCGGACGGCACGGCCCGCGTGTCGGCGTTGCGCGCCGGCCAGGTCGATTTCATCGAGTCGGTGCCGCCCGACACGATCCCGAGCCTGAAGGGTGCCGGCTTCGCCGTGACCCAGAACGTCTATCCGCACACCTGGATCTGGTATCTCTCGGTGCTGCCCGGTTCGGCCTTCGCCGACAAGCGGGTGCGGCAGGCCGCCAATCTCGCCGTCGACCGCGCCGGCATCGTCGAGATGCTCAACGGCACGGCGATCGCGGCCGAGGGCCTGGTGCCGCGGTCCTCGCCGTGGTTCGGCAAGCCCGGCTTCGTGCTCAAGCACGATCCCGCGGCGGCGAAGAGGCTGCTCGCCGAAGCGGGCTTCGGCCCCGGCAAGCCGGCGCGGGCGAAGATTCTGATCGCCAACTCGGGCGGCGGCCAGATGCAGCCGCTGCCCATGAACGAGGCGATCCAGCAGAGCCTCGCCGAGGTCGGCATCGCGATCGAGTATCAGGTGGTCGACTTCATCACGCTGTTCACGGCTTACCGCAACGGCGCCAAGCCGCCGGCCGACAATCCGGTCGGCCTCAACCTGTCGCTGCCGACCCAGGACCCGACCAGCGGTTTCGTGCGCTGCTTCGATTCCGCGCTGGTGTCGCCGCGCGGCACCAACTGGGGCTACTACGCGAACCCGGCCGTCGACGCCGCCTTCAAGAAGGCGCAGCTCGCCCGCGACGTCGCGGCGCGCGACCAGGCGATGGCCGAAGCCCACGCGCTGCTGGTCGACGACGCCGTCGCCCTGATGGTCGTGCACGACCGCAACCCGCGCGCCATGTCGGCCAAGCTGAAGGGCTTCGTGCAGCCGCAGAACTGGTTCGCCGATTTCACGCCGGTGGCGATGGGGTGAGCGGCGTCCTGCGCGCTGCCCCACTCCGTCACCCTGAGGTGCTCGGGCAAAGCCCGAGCCTCGAAGGGCGACGGCCCGGGCCGCATCCTTCGAGGCTCGCCTCGGCGAGCACCTCAGGATGACGGGTCGAGGGCCGGCGCCGTCGACGCCAACCGCAGCCTCGTCTTTCAAACGCGGTCGAGTCTTGGAGACACCCTGATGAAAGCGGATCTCGTCGTGCGCAATGCGCGCGTCGTGCGGCACGACGGCGCGTTCTTCGGCGGCGTCGCCGTGGTGGACGGCGCCATCGCGATGCTGGGCGCCAACGCGCTGCTGCCCGACGCCACCCGGGTGATCGATGCCGAAGGCCGGGTGCTGATGCCCGGCGTGATCGACACCCATTGCCATCTCGGCTTCCACTATCCTTACGACGAAGACCTCGCCACCGAGACGCCGCCCGCCGCGGTCGGCGGCGTCACCTCGGCGCTCGACTACACGCCGCTGGTCACGGCCGACTATCTCGGCTTCTTCCGGGAGAAGTGCCGGCAGATCGAGACCCGCTCGGCGATCGACTGGGGCTTCCACTTCATCATCCAGCGCGAGGAGGACGTCCACCGGCTGGCCCGGATCACGGCCGACACCGGCGTCGTCTCCTACAAGTTCTATTTCGGCTACGAGCCCGACAACGCCATCGGCATCGTGCCGGCGACCGACGGCTGGATCTTTGGGGCCATGCGGGCACTGGCGACGATCCCGGGCGGGATCATCAATGTTCATTGCGAAAACACCGCGGTCGGCACCTGGCTGGAGCGCGAGATCCGCCCGACCGGCCGGCAGGATCTCGGCGCCTATCAGGAATCGCGGCCGGTCTTCGTCGAGGAGGAGACGATCCGGCGGATGATCTTCTTTTCCGAGCTGACCGGCTGCCCGCTGCACGTCGTGCACACGACCATCGGGGCCGGCGTGAAGCTCGGCGTCGAGGCGCGCGCCCGCGGCGTCGACGTGACGATCGAGACCTGCCCGCATTATCTGACCCGCACCTCCTACGATCCCGACCTCGACATGAAGGCCAAGATCTGCCCGCCCTTGCGCACCAAGGACGAGCAGGAGGCGCTGTGGCGCGGCGTGGCGGACGGCGGCATCTTCTCGATCGGCACCGACCACGTGCCGTTCCGGCCCAAGAAGGGCGTCGATCTGTGGACCGAGTCGCCCGGTGCCGTCGGCTTCCAGTGGGAGCTGCCGCTGATGCTGCATTTCGGCCACCACGCGCGCGGCCTGCCGCTGACCCGGCTGGTCGAGATCAATTCGTGGAATCCGGCGCGCCGCTTCGGCCTCGCGCCCAAGAAGGGCACCCTGCAGGTCGGCGCCGACGCCGACCTCGTGCTGGTCGATCTCGACCTCGAGAAGACCGTCACGCACCAGGGCAAGGGCCATTGCATCTACGAGGGGATGCGGCTGAAGGGCTGGCCGGTGGCGACCATCGTGGGCGGCGCCGTGGTGGCCGAGAACGGCGCCTTCGACGACACCGCCGCCCGCCCGGCCCGCTGTCTCAACGTGCCGGCGGAGATGGGGTGATGTCACGTCGGGGCGGATGCGTTGCCAAGCCCCCGTCTTCCGATTGCGATCCTCCCCCCTTTCTCGGTGAAAACGTTTTCACCGAGGACTTCGCAGGCAGCGTCGACCGAAGAACGGGACGCCGGCTCGGAGCCGAGCTCTCGCACGACCCGAAACGTGGCCGCAGGCTCCTCGGCCGCTTCGCTGCAGTTGACTAAAATCCAGATGAATTTTGTAAATCGTTCTAAGAACAAGAGATTTATAGTCTGCCCCGGGTCGCCGATCACGACAACGTGAGCGACCGGAGGGGAAACCTTCCGGGTCCGTATCGGTTGTTGCGGCGAGGGGATGGTGCGCTGCAGGGGATTTCCGGTTTCCACGCCACGTCAGGACACGGGTTCGTGACCGAACACCGGTTCGCTACCGACCAAGGCGGATTGAACCGGGCCCCGATCGCCGGCGACCAACGGACAAGCTCGATGGGAGGGGTCACATGAACAACGCGTCGCTCGCCACTGCCGACCGGGTCACCCACCTGAAGGTCGTCGTGCTCGCGCTGATCGCCTCGATCGCCATCATGGTGATCGGCATCACGGCGCACGCGGTCGACGATGCCCGCGCCTACGGGGTCGCCGCGACGCCGGTCAAGGCCGGCAAGGTCATGGTCTCCACCACCGACACCCGCACCCTGGTGCGCTGATCAGTTTTCCTCCTGGCCTCGGCGATTGCCCCGCCGAACCGCCAGTCACGTCGAACCTCCAGACGTCGCAAACGGCCGGGCCCCGCCCCGGCCGTTTTGCGTTTGGGTTCTGTGGATGAAGCCTCGTGTCCCGGGCGCATCGCACGCGACGCGAACCGGGACCCAGGGCGATCACGTGAGGCAGCAGCCGGCGCCCCTGGGCCCCGGCTCGGCGGCGCATCAGGCCTGCAGCCTGACGCGCCTCGTCCGGGGCACGATGCCGCAAATCCGAGTAACCCAAAACAAAAACCCCGCCATTCGCGGCGGGGGTCGGAAGACGTCCGAGTTCGGGAGGAGAGCCCACGGCTCACGGTCAACGCACCGAACAACTGGGACGCAAGTCGACGCAATCGGCAGGGACGGATCGAGGAAACGGGGAATCGTAGAACCGGACCGGTCGGGTCGGTCGCCGGCCGGGCCGGCGACCCTTGGTCGATCGGGGATCAGATCGCGATGCGAGCCTCGTCGTCGGAGGGCTCGCGCAGCACGTAGCCGCGGCCCCAGACGGTCTCGATGTAGTTGCGGCCCTGCGACGCGTTCGCGAGCTTCTTGCGCAGCTTGCAGATGAACACGTCGATGATCTTCAGCTCGGGCTCGTCCATGCCGCCGTAGAGATGATTGAGGAACATCTCCTTGGTGAGCGTCGTGCCCTTGCGCAGGCTGAGGAGCTCCAGCATCTGGTACTCCTTGCCCGTCAGATGCACCCGCTGGCCGCCGACCTCCACGGTCTTGGTATCGAGATTGACGATCAGGTCGCCGGTCTGGATGACCGACTGGGCGTGGCCCTTCGACCGGCGCACGATCGCGTGGATCCGCGCCACCAGCTCGTCCTTGTGGAACGGCTTGGTCATGTAGTCGTCGGCACCGAAGCCGAGACCCTTCACCTTGTCCTCGATGCCGGCGAGGCCGGACAGGATCAGGATCGGCGTCTTGACCTTGGAGACACGCAGCGCCCGCAGCACCTCGAAGCCGGACATGTCCGGCAGGTTGAGGTCGAGCAGGATGATGTCATAGTCGTAGAGCTTGCCGAGATCGACGCCCTCTTCGCCCAGATCGGTCGTGTAGACGTTGAAGCTCTCCGACTTCAGCATCAACTCGATGGATTGCGCAGTCGCGCTGTCGTCTTCGATCAGGAGAACGCGCATGCCAGTCCCCTTCCATGCCGCGTCGGATTGAGGGCGGCCCGCCGCAGTGCCGGCCAACTCTGACGCCTCGGGACCCAACTGATTCGAAAGGTTAACGGCCAATCCTTAACAAAGTCTGATTCCCCAGCGCAAGACACAGCTGGGCAATTTCGCCAGAATCGGCCTAAAATGTTGTGGCGGGATGATTTTTTGAGCACGTTCACGCTCACATCTCACTTTAGGAAGTGGCCGTAACCGATTCAGTCGACTCGCCCCTCCGTCGGCGGGGAGACGAGATTGCCGGATGGACCCGAGGACGGTGATCCAATGATTAACGGTGCGGGTAAACATCGCGTTAAAGTCGGCGGATCGGGCGCCGGCGGAGCGAATCGGTCGGCCCCTCGCGGGGCGGCCCAGGTGAGGAGGCCCAGGTGAGGAGGCGCAGGTGAGGACGCTCGCCGAGCAGATCGCCGAGATCGACGGGGTCGAGGTGTTCGGCCGCGTCGTCGGGGTGCGCGGCCTGATGGTCGAGGTGGCCGGGCCGCTGCACGCGATGTCGGTCGGTGCGCGCGTCGGAATCGAGACCACGGGCCGCACAATCCCTTGTGAAGTCGTTGGTTTTTCCGGCGACCACGCGCTCCTGATGCCCTTCGCGGCGCTGGAGGGCGTGCGCCGCGGCTGCCGCGCCGTGGTGATGTCGGCGGCCGCCGCGGTCCGCCCCTCCGAGGGCTGGCTCGGCCGCGTCGTCAATGCGCTCGGCGAGCCGGTCGACGGGCTCGGCGCGCTGCCGATTGGCCCGACACCGTGTCGTTTCCGCAACAGTCCGCCCTCGGCGCACGCCCGCCAGCGGGTCGGCGGGCCGATCGATCTCGGGGTGCGGGCGCTGAACACCTTCATCACCTGCTGCCGCGGCCAGCGCATGGGCATCTTCGCCGGCTCCGGCGTCGGCAAGTCGGTGCTGCTCTCGATGCTGGCCCGCAACGTCGATGCCGACGTCTCGGTGATCGGCCTGGTCGGCGAGCGCGGCCGCGAGGTGCAGGAATTTCTTCAGGACGACCTCGGCCCGGAGGGCCTCGCCCGTTCGGTCGTCGTCGTCGCCACCTCGGACGAGCCGGCACTGATGCGCCGCCAGGCCGCCTATCTCACGCTGGCCATCGCCGAGTATTTCCGCGACGCCGGCAAGAGTGTCCTCGTGCTGATGGATTCGGTGACGCGCTTCGCCATGGCGCAGCGCGAGATCGGCCTCTCGGCCGGCGAGCCGCCGACCTCCAAGGGCTACACCCCGACCGTCTTCACCGAGCTGCCGCGCCTCCTGGAGCGGGCCGGCCCCGGAACCAATGCGGGCGCCATCACGGGCATCTTCACCGTGCTCGTCGACGGCGATGACCACAACGAGCCGGTCGCCGACGCGGTGCGCGGCATCCTCGACGGCCATATCGTGATGGAGCGGTCGATCGCCGAGCGCGGCCGCTACCCGGCCATCAACGTCCTCAAGTCGATCTCGCGGACCATGCCGCGCGCCTGCGACCCGGACTACCTGCCGGTGATCATGCAGGCCCGCAAAGTGATGGCGACCTACGCCGACATGGAGGAGCTGATCCGGCTCGGCGCCTACCGGCCGGGCTCCAGCGCCGAGGTCGACGAGTCGATCAAGCTGCACGAGCCGCTGGAGACCTTCCTGAAGCAGGGCAAGAGCGAGTCGACCTCGCTCGCCGACGGCTACCGGCGATTGCAGCAAATCCTCACGGGCGCAGAAACCGAAAACTAAGACTATGCTCCCAGAATGGCGATCTGTTCGGAGCGGCTCTCGGCCCTGACGTGCCAGGCTGCATTCGAGGATGCACTCGGGGCTTCTGGGGAGTAACGGTCGATGAAGTCACGCGATACACTCATTCGGCTCAAGAAGTTTCAGGTCGACGAGCACCGCCGCAAAGTCGCCCAGATCGAGACCATGATCGCCGAGTTCCTGCGGATGGCCGGCGATCTCGACCGCGAGATCCAGGTCGAGCAGGAGCGGGCCGGCATCAACGATCCGGCGCACTTCGCCTATCCGACCTACGCCAAGGCCGCGATGCAGCGGCGCGAGAACCTCAGGCGCTCCGCCGACGAGCTGTCCGGCCAGCTCGAGGAGGCCCGCGCGGCGCTGCAGGAGTCGTTCGAGGAGCTCAAGAAGGTCGAGCTGCTCGACGAGCGCGACCAGCACCGCGAGCGCGTCGCCGAGAACACCCGCGAGCAGAACGAGCTCGATTCGATCGCCGGCCTGCGGGCGCGCGGCGCCGTCGCCTGACCGACTCTCGTGTCCTGACGTTCGCGAAGGCCCGGGCCCGCAGCCCGGGCCTTCGCCGTTCCGGGGGGCATGCGGGAGCGGCGCCCACGGGTCGCCCCGCCCGCGGCGCTTGCGGGGCGGCGACCTTCGGCCATAATCGCGGCCGGGTGGGAACGGGGCGCCGGGATGCTGTCGTCGGCCGAACTGGTGTGGCTGCTCGCCGGAGTCGCCAAGGGCGACCTCGACGCGTTCGAGCGTCTGTACATGGCGACGAAGGGCCGGCTCTATGCCGTGGTGCTCGGCATCGTGCGCCGCCCCGCCGTCGCCGGCCCGGTGCTGCAGGAGGCCTATCTGCGCATCTTCGCCGACGCGGCGCGGTTCGACCCGGCCCGCGCGACGCCGATGACCTTCCTGGTGGCGATCGCCCGGCATGCGGCAATCACCGCGGCACGCCGCGACGGCGCCATCCTGATCGACGACACGGAGGCGGAGGACGCCGACTCACGAGACGAAGCGGGACAGAACGAGTCGGGGCCGGAGGACGGCGACGCGGCCGCAGCCCCTGCCGCGCCGCCGAGCGAGACGCTCAAGCAGCTGCTCGGCGCCATCGGCCGGCTCGAGCCCGACCGCCGGCGCATGATCCTGCTGGCCTACTTCAACGGCATCGACCGCGCCGGCCTCGCCCGCGAGTTCGACCGGCCGGTCGACACCATCAAGACGCAGCTCCGGCGCGCGCTCGCCGACCTGCGGGAGTTTTTGGGGAATGACTGAGGACGACCGCGCCGGGCTCGCGGCCGAGTACGTGCTCGGCACGCTGGACGCCGACGAACGCGACGAGGCCGCCGCGCTGATCGCGCGCGATCCGGCCTTCGCGGCGCTGGTCGCGGCGTGGGAGCGTCGGCTCGGCGAGCTCGACACCATGGTCGATCCGGTGACGCCGCCGGCGGCGATCTGGATGGCGCTGCGCGCCCGCCTGCCGGAGCCGGCCACCGCCGCG
>NZ_NHSK01000016.1 GCF_016653355.1 Rhodoplanes elegans
CCGAACAGCCCACCGGCTCGGTGCCGGCCGCCGTGGCGGCGCCCGCCGTTCCGGCGGCTCCGGCGGCCGCGGTCGTGTCGCTCGACCAGCAGGTCGGCGAGAAGCTCGCGGAGCTGCTCGCCAAGAAGGGCGACCGTCGCCTCGACGCCAAGACCCGCGCGTCGCTCGAGAGCTTCTACGCGGCGCGCGCCAACGGCCCGGTGTGGACGAGCGAGGGCACCGTCAACGCCCGCGCCAAGGCCGTCATCGCCCAGCTCGGCAGGGCCGAAGCCGACGGCATGGACTCCGACGATTATCCGGTGCCGACCCTGAAGGCCGACGCGACCGCCGACGAGGTCGCCGACTACGAGATCAAGCTGACCCAGTCGGTGCTCGCCTATGCCAAGCACGCCGCCGTCGGCCGCATCCACTGGTCGCGCATCAACGGCGACGTGGTCTATTATCAGAACCCGCCCGAGGCCGCCGAGGTGATGGGCAAGCTCGTCTCGGTGAAGGGCGACGACGCCGGCACGGCGCTCGACGGCTATCAGCCGCAGCACGCCCACTACAAGGCGCTCAAGGCGAAGCTCGCCGAGGCGCGCGGGCTTTCCTCCGACACGAGCAAGCGCATCGGCTACGGCCCGGCCCTCAAGGTCGGCATGGACGACGCGCGGGTTCCGGAGCTGCGTGAAAAGCTCGCCGTCGCCGGTACCGGCACGGCCTACGACAAGACGCTCGCCGACGCCGTCAAGGCGTTCCAGAAGAAGAAGGGCCTCAAGCAGACCGGCGTGTTCGACGCCGCCGCGGTCGGGGCCCTCAACGGCCCGCGCAACGAGCGCACCGCCGACGTGATCCGGGCCAATCTGGAGCGCTGGCGCTGGGTGCCGCACGATCTCGGCAAGGCGCACGTGATCGTCAACATCCCGGAGTTCGTGCTGCGCGTCTACAAGGACGACGCCACGCTCTGGACCACCCGTGTGGTCGTCGGCAAGCCCGGCAACCACGCGACCCCGCTCCTGTCGGAGACGATGAAGTACATCACCGTCAACCCGACCTGGAACGTGCCGCCGTCGATCGTCTACAACGAGTATCTGCCGGCCCTGCAGCAGGATCCGACCGTGCTGTCGCGCATGGGCCTCAACGTGTCGCGGCGCGCCGACGGGTCGGTCCACATCTCGCAGCCGCCCGGCGCCGGCAACGCGCTCGGCCGCATCCGCTTCAACTTCCCGAACAAGTTCCTGGTCTACCAGCACGACACGCCGGACAAGCACCTGTTCGCCCACGATCGGCGCGCCTACAGCCACGGCTGCATGCGGGTGAAGGATCCGGACAAGTATGCCGAGGTGCTGCTCGGCATCGCGCTGCCGAAGGAAGGCTACTCGGCCGAGCGCATCCGCCGCATGTACGGGACCTCGGAGACCAACATCAACTTCCCGACGCCGATCCCGGTGCATCTCACCTATCAGACCGCGTCGGTCGACGAGACCGGCAAGCTGGTGCTGCGCGAGGACATCTACGGCCGCGACCAGCGCCTGATCGCGGCGATGAAGAGCGACGAGCGCAAGGTCGCCGACCAGCCGACGGCGGAGCGCCGCGTCGCCTCCTCGACGCCGCGCCGCCAGGCCGTGCAGCTTCCGCAGGAGCAGCCGCGCAGCGTGTTCCCGCTGTTCAACCTGTTCCGCTGATCCTTCGCGCCGGCGCGCCGCGCCGGCGTCGTGATCACGACCGTATTACGCGATGGCCGGGCTCGTCCCGGCCATTTGCGCTTTCTGGACTTGGCGGGGCGCGCGAGGGACGTGCCGCCCACGGGTCTCGCGCCTCGTCATGCCCGCGCTCGTCGCGGGCATCCACGCGCTGAAAGCCCCGCAAGAACCAAGATCGTGGATGGCCGGGACGGAGCCCGGCCATGACGAGGGCAGGCGTCACGGCGGGGTGAGGTGCGGCGAAAGCCATTTACGATTTAGCAAGACTTGCGCCAGGCCGGGCCAACGCTTCGTTCACGACGAGTCGCGGAATCCGCCCCGCTCGATCACGCCGCGAAGCGGCTCGGAGCCTCCGGTAAAATACTAGCGCGATCAAAAATTTAGCCCAGCGTGGCGCGGCCGTCACAGACGGCTTCTTTTCGCCATACTCACGGTTTAGTGAACAGACTGTGATGGGGAGAGGGGGGACGCAGAGCTGCGTCGGCCGATCCCGAAAAGACGAGAACTGCCCTGTCGTTCGACCGATCACGGGGGTGAGGTCGAGCGACGCGCTCCGCGGGCGCTGTTCGCGGAGACGTCGGAGCATTGTCTGGATGGGATCGCACGTGGCTCTGAGCGGCGTCCGCCGCGATTCGGCGACCGGCACGGTGTTCCGCGCCGGTCGCCGAATCGGCCTCGCCGCCGTGATCGTCGTTCTCGGCTGCAACGGCCTGCAGACGGCGGCCGCCAACGGCGACACCCGCACGCTGAGCTTCCACCACACCCACACGGGCGAGAATCTCACGGTCACGTACCGGCGCAACGGCCGGTACGACGCCGACGCGCTGAAGAAGATCGACTGGGTGATGCGCGACTGGCGGCGCAACCAGTCCGTCAAGATGGATCCGGCCGTCATCGACGCGGTGTGGGAACTCACCCGCTCGGTCGACGGCGACACCGTCGACATCATCTGCGGCTATCGTGCGCCGGCCACCAATTCCATGCTGCGCTCCCGCTCCGGCGGCGTCGCCAAGGAAAGCCAGCACATGGTCGGCAAGGCGATCGACCTGAAGGTGCGCGGCGTCTCGCTGGAGAAGCAGCGCGCCGCGGCGCTCCGGCTGCATCGCGGCGGCGTCGGCTATTATCCGGGCTCGCAGTTCATCCACGTCGACACCGGCAGCATCCGCCACTGGCCGCGGATGACCTACGACCAGCTCGCCAAGGTCTTCCCGGACGGCCGCACCGTCCATGTGCCGTCCAACGGCAAGCCGCTGCCCGGCTATCAGCAGGCGCTCGCGCAGGTCCAGTCGCGCGGCGGGTCGTCGACCGCGATGGCGTCGCTCGACGCCGGTTCGGGGTTGAAGCCTGGCAAGAGCCTGCTCGCCTCGCTGTTCGGCGGCAAGGACGCCGAGGAGGCCGAGGACACGGCCCGTCCCGCCGCACCGGCCGCCGCGACGAAGCCCGCCGCCGCGAAGCCGTCGGGCCCGGCTCCGGCCCGCGTCCAGACGGCCCGCGTCGAGCCTGCCAAGATCGAAGCTTCGAAGACCGAAGCTGCCAGGGCTGACGACACGAAGGCCGACGCGAAGACTCAGACCGCCCGCATCGAGGTGGCCCGCCCGGCTGCGGCGCGCGCCGGTTCCAAGCCGATCGCCGCTCCGGCCGGCGCTCCCGCCGCGGCCCCAGAGCCGGCCGGCCCCGAAATGTTCTCGCTCGCCTCCGCCGCGAGCACCCCGGTGCGCCTCGCGGGCGCCGGCGACATGCCGATCGAGAGCACCGCGGTCGCGGTGCTCGGCGCCGAGCCGCCGCGTCCGCCCGCCGAGATGGGCACGACCACGGCCTCGGTCGATCCGATGGCGCCGGTCGGCCGCGAGCGGACGCCGAGCCGGACCGGCTCGCTCTATGCCCCGAACCGCGATGCGACGCGTGATGCGGCCGGCCGCGACACCGACCGGGTGCCGCTGGAGCTCGCCCTCGCCTATGCGTCCGAGCCGTCCCGCCGTCCCGCCGCCGACTCGCCGGTGCGGGCCGCCGCGATGGGCTCGCTCGTCGATCGCGCCCACCTGCCGGCCGATGGCGCGGCCCAGCCGAACGCGCCGGCTCCGGTGCAGGCTGCCCTCGCTCCGGTGCCCGCTCCGGCACCGGCCGACGGCTCGCCGCTCGCCGTCGTGAAGAAGACGGCGGCGCGGGTGCCGAGCGGCCGCGGCGCCGAGGCGCCGGCCGGTGGCAACCGGACGGCGTCCGCCGATCCCGGCTCGGTCGGCTTAGGCTCGGTTGGCTCTGGTGTGGCCCCGACCGCCACGGCCGCCGTGGTGACGGTGAAGCCCGGCATGCGCTTCGACGATCCGTGGCTGCGCGCCGTGATGCTGTCGCCGAGCCTGCACTCCGCCATGACGGTCACGGCCTACGGGGATCCCGACTTCGCCGAGCTGCGCAGCCTGATGGGCAAGCCGGTCGGCTCGCTGGTGATGGGATTCGGCGCCGAGCCCTATCCGGGCCTCGCCTCCGACCGCTTCGGCGGCGGCGCAGTGGTGTTCCTCGCCACCGTCTCGTTCCGCCGTACCGCCTCGCTGCGCTGAGCGCCACTGCCTCGGACGACGCGTCGCCGCGCCCACGTCGTCGCGCTCGGCCCTCCCTGTCCCGCCTTTCGAGACCGACGCCGCCGGCGGCTCAGGTCTTGACGACCTTGTCGCTTTCGATGCGGGCGCGTCCGCAGACGTTCCGGGTGTCGACGACGAGGCGCGCCGCCGCGACCAGGGCGGGATAATCGACGGTGTCGTGGTCGGTCGCGATCAGCACGGCGTCGTAGCCGGCGATCGCCTCCGTGGTCAGCGAGACCGAGCGGCGGCCGGCGAGAGCGGCGTGCTCGCGGGTGTTCGGAACAACGGCGATGAACGGGTCGTGATAGTCGATCAAGACCGAATGTCCGACTTCGGTGGGTGTGGCTCATCCTACACTACGTGCCCGAGGACAGACAGGACCACGAAGGATTCAACAGGTGCCAATTGTCGGGTGAGATGTGGGAAATCGGAAGCCTCACCGGATGGGTGCGTATGTCGCGCCACTCCGACGTCGCCAAGGCGATGGATTACATGCCGAAGCGTTGGGCCGCCTTTCTGACTCAGTAAGACTAGGCTAGGGTCAGGACTCAATTGAGCCACCAAGCGACGGTGGCGGCCAGGATTGCGCCGGCGAGGAAGTTTCTGGCGAGCTTGTCGTAGCGGGTTGCGACGCGTCGGAAGTCCTTGAGCCGCGAGAACATCCGCTCGATGCGATTGCGGCGCCTGTAGGCGATGCGATCTAGGGGATCGGCTGCTTGCGGCTGGTGGTCGACGGGATCACGGCCTTGGCGCCGCCCTCGGCGAGCAGACGTCGCAGACTGTTGGCGTCGTAGGCCTTGTCCGCGATGAGGCCGGTGATCGGCGCCACTCTGGCGATTAGCGTCGGTGCAAAGGCGATGTCGTTGATGTTGCCAGACGAGAGCAACAGAACGAGCGGCCGGCCGCAGTGATCGGTCAGGGCGTGGATTTTCGTTGTCCGTCCGCCGCGCGAGCGGCCGATCGCCTGCTTGAAGGCCCCCCTTTTCCGCCCGCCGCAGAGCGGTGGGCCTTGATTTGGGTACTGTCGATCGCGACCGTCGCGATGATGCCGGTCGAGCCCGGAGCCCTTGATGAGCAAGCAGCTTTACTGGCTGAGCGATTCCGAGTGGGCGCGGATCGAGCCGCACCTGCCGCGCGGACGGCGTGGGCTGACCGGGTCGACGACCGACGGGAGATCAGCGGCATCGTGCAGTACGGACCCTAGGACGCGTAGTGTAGGACGAGCCACACCCACCGGAGACGGACATACGGTCTTACTCTTTGCTCTCAACCACCATATATCGAAGCGTCGAAAGTTCATGGACTATGCCGCCAAACCGTTATACACCTTAACCGTTGAAGTCAGGAATTGCATCGCGAAGAACGGCAAAAACATCGTCGCGGGATCCGCTGACGATGGCGTCGTCAAGCGCCGCCAGGCGCCATTTCAAAACCTCAAACGACGCGAACACGGGCTTTGCCGCCATCACGCCGGAGACACCGATATCAAAGGTCGGCTCCTCGCGGGCGAACAGTATCTCGTTAAGTCGCTCGCCAGGCCGCATTCCCGTGAATTCGATGGCGATGTCGCGCCCGGGTTCCAATCCATTCAATCGAATCATGCGTTCGGCAAGGTCATAGATCCGGATCGGTTGTCCCATATTCAGTACGTATACCGATACTTCTGAGCACTCCTGGCCGAGTGCATGGCTTGATGCCGTTAGTACGAGATCGCACGCTTCACGTATCGTCATAAAATACCGCACCATGTCCGGATGGGTCACTGTCACAGGACCCCCTGTATCAATCTGAGCCTTGAATTTCGGAATAACGGACCCATTGGAGGCCAGCACATTGCCGAACCGCACCGCTATTAGCCGCATCGGAGCGGCATCTCGGCAGCGCTTTAGTTCCGCGTCCAAGGCCTGACAGTACATCTCGGCAAAGCGTTTAGTGGCGCCCAGCACCGAGACCGGTTCAATCGCCTTGTCCGTCGAAATCATAACCATGCCGCGGACGCCGGTCCGAGCCGCCGCATCGGCGACGTTCACCGAACCGAAGACGTTCGTCTTAATACCCTCCTCCCAATCATTTTCCAAGATTGGGACATGCTTGAGGGCCGCGGCGTGAAACACAAGGTCTGGCCGGAAGGCCGTGAACAGCTGTTCTATCCGACCCCGATCGCGAATATCAGCAATGCGCCCTTCTATCACGGTGCGGCAGCCTTTAATGCGCAGTTCCTCCATGACTGCATGTAGGGCGGGTTCGGAGTTCTCGATGACGAGAAGTCGCTGCGCCCCAAATCGGATCACTCTATCGCAAAGCTCGGAGCCAATCGATCCGCCGCCACCAGTCACCGCTACCGCTCGGTCGGTGATAAACTCTTCCAGTCGACGATTGTCGATCATAACACTAGGGCGCAGCAACAGATCTTCGACCGCGACTGGTGCTAGCCGCAATGCTCCAGTGGAATCGTCCAGTGAAGGCAGCCGACTCGTGGCGATCCCGAGCCGCCGTGCCGTCACCAATGCAGTCTCGATTCCCGATCCCGGCTCGAACGCTGACGGTGTAAGTACCAAGCGTCGGACCTCGATCCCAAGACCGGCAAGATAATCCATTGCTCGCTGTAAATCGCTAAATCTCCCCAGAACTCGGACGTCGCGCACTTTTTGGTGCTGATCAGTCGGAGAAGGTGAGAGAATGCCAACCGGCTGAATCTGATGTACGGCGCCGCTTTCTATCGATCGCAGCAAAATCTCGGTGTCGGCTGCACGTCCGAGTATGAGGGTGGCAACCAAGTTCCCCTTTGCTAGCGACCGGCGCCGTGTTCGAGTTAGACGAAACCAGCGATACGCGGCCCGCGTGCCACCGAGTAGAAAAATTTGAAGAACGAAATAGACGGCAATCGTTTTCTTACCAAAAAAATAGCCCCCAAAAAAATAAGATGCGATCAAGATGTAATCGATAATGAGCAGCGACGCCGCCAGCACTGCCGACGCTCGCACAATGTTCGAGAGGTCCGGCAGCGATGCGAACCGCCACTTGGACCGGTAAAGATCGAAAAACCAGTAGATGGCGCTCGCGTATACGAAGAAGCACGGAAGCACAACCGTGAGCAGGTGGGCTCGTTCTTCCAAGCCTGGTTCCTCGAACCGAACGTAGAGGCTCAGGACCAACGCGGCGATCGTCGCCGCGATGTCGTGGATCATGACACCGTAGCGCCTCCAGCCGAATCGCAGTCCGAATATCATCCGCCTCGCTCCTGGCGCATCCTGGACGACCAACTATTTAGGCCGAACACATAGAGGATGACCTCGGGTGACTCAACAGACCCGTCCGAAACAACGATTGCGCGCAATATCCGCGCAGTTTTCCGGACCGCCCGACTGCGCAAGCGTTCGAAGTCTGGACCGCGAATTCGTACCCGGTAGTAGTTGCTCATCGCTATGGATGCTGAATAATCGACGCGGATAGCAATGGGCCGAGGGGCATCCGGCTGAGCGTCGCGCAGATTGCGTCCAGGGCACCAACGGCGCGGCGGCGAGCGGTTTCGAGCACGAATCGAAAGTTCACGTAGAGGTGCGCACCTCACCCTGACCGGAAGCCTTTGGTGACTTGTCAGAAGACGGCGCAGGGACGCAGTGCGCGCTCAGAGTCCATTTGGATACTCGACTCAGTGGCTGATGCGTCTCAGGAGGATGCTTCCCATGGCGCCGTCGAGCATGGCCGCGGAGACGTGTGACCGGGCGTTGAATCCTCCCCAATTTGTGGGCGCCGATTTTTCCCAGTTCGTCGTTTCGCCCCGCCTCCCGGGAGGCCGGGCGGCGCGGTCGTCGCCGATGCTGGTCCCCTTGGCGGGATTAGGGCATGCACAGATTTCCGATTGCGGCTGCGGCGGCGTGGATTTTGAACTGTTCGAGGCCGTGGCGGAACGTGATGGGGCCGGGC
>NZ_NHSK01000017.1 GCF_016653355.1 Rhodoplanes elegans
CCGTCCCCCGTCCCCACCGTCGACACCCACGTCCACGTCTTCACCCGCGCCCTGCCGCTCGCCGCGGGGCGGCGCCACTCGCCGAAGGGCGACTTCACGCCGGACGACCTGTTCGCCGTCACGACGCGACACGGCGTGCGCGAGATCGTCGTGGTGCAGCCCTCGTTCCTCGGCACCGACAATTCCTATCTGCTCGACACGCTGGCGCGCGCGCCGGAGCGGCTGCGCGGCATCGTCGTGGTCGATCCCGGCGTGACCGACACGACGCTCGACGCCTATGCGGCCAGCGGCGTGGTCGGCATCCGGCTCAACCTGCTGGGCAAACACATCGCGGTCGCGCTGTCGCCGGACTCGATGGCGCTTCTGACGCGCGTCGCGGCGCGCGGCTGGCAGATCGAGATCCAGGCGGAGGGCGAAGCCTTCCTGCCGCTGCTCGACGCGATCGTGCCGCTCGGCGCGCCGGTCGTGATCGATCACTTCGGTCGGCCCGACCCGAAGCTCGGTGTCGACGATCCGGGCTTCCGTCGCCTGCTCGCCGCCGGCCCGGACGGACCGCTGTTCGTGAAGATCTCGGGCAGCTACCGCTGCGGCGGCGCCGACGCGGGCGCTTACGCCCGCGCGCTGCTCGCCGCGCTCGGCCCCGGCCGTCTGCTGTGGGGCAGCGACTGGCCCCACACCGAGCACGAGGCGACCCGCCGCTACGAGGACGGCCTCACGGAGCTGCGCTCCTGGCTCACATCGGAGCAGCAGGCCGCGGTGGCGGAGACGTCGCGAAGGCTGTTCGGGTTTACGAGGTGATCAGCTTGCCGTCGTCCATGACTCGTCATGGCCGGGCTTGTCCCGGCCATCCACGTCTCGCGGCATTCACCATCGCCAGCAGGCGTCTCGAATAGGGAGTGCGGCCTCATGCTTCGAGACGCGGCCGGAGTTTACACTCTCGGTGCGTGCGAAGCGCGGACGCGGGTAGCCGCTCCTCGCCATGAGGAGCGAGTCAATGCAGTCGCCTCGTAGCATCAGAACAACCAAGAGACCGTAGAAGACGTGGATGGCCGGGACAAGCCCGGCCATGACGGAGGACTGGGGACCTCACCGCCCGAAGCCCGGCTTCCCGAACCGCTGCTCGATCTTCGTCAGGAGCTGATCACGAATCTCGCGATAGGCGCCGAGACGCTGCTCGCGGGTGCCGTCCTCGAAGGTTCCGGGATCGTGGGTCGGCCAGTACTCGACGTCGACGGCGAGCGTGCGGGTGAGCTCCAAGGCGCGGTGGTGCGCCTCCGGCGACAGTGTCACGATCAGGTCGAAGTTGAGCCCTTCGAGGTCTTCCAGCTCCTCGACCGTGATCGGCTTGTGCTTGGAGAGATCGAGCCCGACCTCGTCCATCACGGCCGCGGCGAACGGGTCCGGCTCGCCCTTGCGGACGCCGGCCGAGCCGACATAGCTCTTGTGGCCGTAATACTGGCGGAACATCGCCGCCGCCATGGGCGAGCGCACGGAGTTCCAGGCGCAGACGAACAGCACCGCACCGGGCGGCCCGACGGGGCCCGGGGGGGGCATCGCCCTCACCCTTTCCAGTGCAGCACGGTGATCAGCGTGAACAGCCGCCGCGCCGTGTCGAAGTCGATCTCGATCTTGTCCTTCAGCCGCTCCGTGAGCAGCTCGGAACCCTCGTTGTGGAGGCCGCGCCGACCCATGTCGATCGCCTCGATCTGGCTCGGCGACAACGTGCGGATGGCGTCGTGATAGGTCTCGCACATCATGAAGTAGTCCTTCACGAGGCGGCGGAACGGCGTCAGCGACAGATAGTGCGCGACGACCGGCTCGCCGGCCTGGTCGCGCACGTCGAACACCAGGCGGTCGTTGGCGAGCAGCAGCTTCAGGCAATACGGCCCGCCGTCGTGACCGACGGGTGCGAACAGATTGTCCTCGAGCAGGTCGTAGATGGCGACGGTGCGCTCGTGCTCGATGTCGCGGTTGCCGGCCCCGATGGAGTCCTGGTCGAGCGTCACCTCGCAGAGGCGATGGCTCTCGCGTCCCTCGCGGACCCGTCGGCTCATTCGGCACCCGACGATTCGACAGGCGATTTGGACGAGAGCCGCAGCGACACCGAGCGGGCGTGCGCGCCGAGGCCCTCGGCCTCCGCCAGCGTCACGGCGGCGGGCCCGAGGGCGGCGAGCTGCTCCGGCCCGCAGCGCAGGAGCGAGGTGCGCTTCATGAAGTCGAGCACGCCGAGCCCGGACGAGAAGCGCGCCGAGCGCGCCGTCGGCAGCACGTGGTTGGAGCCCGCCACGTAGTCGCCGATCGCCTCGGGCGTGTGATGGCCGACGAAGATCGCGCCGGCGTGGCGAATCTTGTCGGCGAGCGGCGCGGGGTCGGCGACCGCGAGCTCGAGATGCTCGGCCGCGACCTGATCGGCGAGCCCGACCGCCTGGTCGAGCGTCTCGACCAGGATCACGGCGCCGTGGTCGCGCCACGACGCGCCGGCGATTTTTTCCCGCGGCAATGTGGCGAGCTGCGCGTCCACGGCCGTCTCCACGGCGGCGGCGAGCGCCGCGTCGGTCGTGATCAGGATCGATTGCGCTGCGGTGTCGTGCTCGGCCTGCGCCAGGAGATCGGCGGCGATCCAGTCGGGATGGGCGGTGGCGTCGGCGATGATCAGCACCTCGGACGGGCCGGCGATCATGTCGATGCCGACCTTGCCGAACACGATGCGCTTGGCCGCCGCCACATAGGCGTTGCCCGGGCCGACAATCTTGTCGACCGGTGCGATCGTGTCGGTGCCATAGGCGAGCGCGGCCACGGCCTGGGCGCCGCCGACCCGGTAGATCTCGTCGACGCCGGAAAGATGCGCGGCGGCGAGCACCAGCGGCGCGAGCTTGCCGCCCGGCGCCGGCACGACCATCACGAGGCGCGCGACGCCGGCAACCTTGGCCGGCACCGCGTTCATCAGCACCGAGGATGGATAGGCCGCGGTGCCGCCCGGCACGTAGAGGCCGGCGGCCTCGACGGGCGTCCAGCGATAGCCGAGCTCGACGCCGAGCGCGTCGGTGAAGCGCTGGTCGCCGGGAAGCTGGCGGCGGTGATAGGCCTCGATGCGATCGCGCGCGAAGGTGAGCGCTTCGATGTCCTTCGGGTCGCAGGCGGCGACCGCGGCCGCGATCTCGGCCGACGTCACCCGCAACGCGGCGGCGCCGGCGGCGCCGAGGTCGAGACGGTCGAACTTCTCCGTCAGCGCGACGAGCGCCGCGTCGCCGTGCGCCCGCACGTCGTCCACGATGGCGCGCACCGCCGCCTCGACGTCGGCCGCCGCCTCGCGCTTGGCGCCGAGAAGGGCGGCGAAACGATCCTTGAACGCGGGGTCACGGGTGTCGAGACGGACGGGCATGGCGAGGCGGAACCGGCGGGCGGGGAAGGCCGCGCGACGGCGCTGCGGGCGCCGACCCTGCTGCCGCCCGGCTGCAGTCGGGAACGCGGCGGGCGCGACGAGGATGGGGTCGATCGTCCGGCCCTGACGGGCCGGAGCGGGTCAGCGGGGCGCGGCCGACAGGGCCGGGCTCGCCTGATCCTCGTGCGCCGGACAGGCGGTCGTATCCCACACCGGTCCGAGGTCGGCAAGCTCCACCTCGAGACACTCGACGTCGAGCCGCAGCTCGCCACCGCCAGAGAAGATCAGGACGACGCTGCCGCCCGGCGAGGCCGTCTCGACGAACTCGATGGTGAGCAGGTTGAGGACGAGGTCCTTGGCCTGGCATTCGAGGTTGCGGCACTTGACGGCCAGCACCCGGTCGAAGCGCAGCGCGGTGCGGCGACGGCGGAAATGGCCGTTCTCGCAGACCGCGCCCTCCCAGTCGAAGCGGTTCAGCCCCATCACCAGCCGCTTCTCCTGCGGCCGCCAATGGACATCTCCCACCTTCACGTGGGCGTCCTGGAGGTGGGTCGCGACGATCTCCAGATCGTCCTGGTCGAGGGCGACGAGCTTGAGTTGATCCATGACGGCGGCTCCTGCTCGACCCTAGTTAGGAAACCGACACGCCGCGCACAAGCCTCGATTGCGTACGGATTGATCATTCGGCGGGATTGGGTAATGCCGGCCGCAGGGCCACGGCGAGCGGTACCGTCAGCAGCGCCGTCCCGGCGATCAGAACGAGCACCGCGACGAGCCCGACGGCGTCGCCGATCGTCCCGTACAGCACGGGCGCCGCCGCCCCCGACCCGATCGTCGCCGTGTAGAACAGGCCGAAGGCGCGGGCCCGCCGCTCCGGCGCGACCAAAACAGGAACCGAGCCGTACAGCACCGACGAAGTTCCGTTCAGCGCAACACCGATCACCGGCAGCAGCACGAGCGCGCCGACCAGCGGCAACGGCAGCAGCGCCAGGATCGCGACCGTGGTCAGCGCCTCGGTGGCGAGCACGGTGGCGAAGACGCCGATGCGGGCGCCGATGACGGCACAGACGAGCTTGCCGGCCGCCCCGCCGGCGAACACCAGCGCGAGGGCGAAGCCGACCGTGCCGACATCCGCGCCTTTGGCGACCAGCAGGAACGGCAGGAAGGTGAGGAACGCCATCCGCACCGCGCTGTCGACCACGGCGATGCCGACCAGCAGGCGGAAGCCGGCCGGTCCCGGGCGCGGTCGGGCCGTGCCGGAGGCGACGTCGGCGGCGGCGCCGGAGGCAGCCTCGGTGCGCGGCGCGGCGGCCAGGATCGCGACCGCGGCGGCAATCCCGACGAACCCGAGACTCACCACGGTGGCGCGCCAGCTCGCCACCGTCATCAGCAACGCGGCGGCGAGCGGCAGCAGCATCTTTCCGAGATCGCCGGTGAAGTTGTAGGTCCCGATCGCCTTCAGGACGCGCGGACCTTCGAACGTCCGGGCGACCAGGGCCGAGGCGAGCGGATGCTGGGTGGCCGAGCCGAGCCCGCTCGCGGCGAGCGCCACGGCGAGCAGCACGAGGCCCGTGGACGCGCCTGCCAGCACGTAGCCGAGGCCTGCGAGCGCGGTGCCGAGCGCCAGCACCGGGACGGCGCCGAGCCGCTCGGCCAAAAGTCCGGCCGGCACCTGCAGGCCCGCCATGGTGCCGGCATAGAGCCCGCGCAGCAGGCCGACCGCGGCGTAGCCGAGCCCGAACTCGGCCTGCCAGACCGGCAGCAGCACGTAGATCACGTCCGTGTAGCCATCGTGCAGCATGTGGGCGCCGCCGGCGACCGCGAGCGCGCGGCGCTCCGTGGCGCGGTGCGCCTCGCCCGGCGGGATGTTCGGATCGCGGACATCGGGCGCGGCGGGCACGGGCTGCGTCACGGCGGGGGCTCCGGTGAACGAGGTCGGAGGCGGACGGCATGCCGCGGACTAACAGGCAGCGGCATCACGGGCGGGAACGCCATTGAAGCGGTCCGGCGGCCGTTTCACAACCCGCGGCCGGGGTCCCCCGGTTCCGGCGTCAACCTTTCGTTCACCCTTTCGGCAGCGCGCCGGGGATGATCGCGGCGCGCCGGGACCGCGGTGCGTCCCGCCGCGATAGGGCGACGCGAGTGCACCACAATTTCCGGTCAGAACGGTGGTCGAGCGGGTGCGGCGGGCCCTGCTCCGACCGGTCGCCCGGTGCGCGCTCGGTCTTCGATTTCGCCCCACCGGCCGTTTGCCAGGCCGGTCCGCCGAGGAGGCCCGGATGTTCTCGATCACCGATCTTTTTCAGTGGGACCGCTTCATCACCCCGTCGATCATCAAGGTGTTCTACTGGCTGGCGGTCGGGCTCGCGGTCCTGTTCGGGCTGTCCGGCGCCGCCTCGGCGCTGGCCCTGATGGTCCACAACATCTTCGGAGGACTGTTCGCGCTCTTCGCCAGCCTGCTCGGCGGCGTGGTCGGCGTCATCGCCGCCCGCATCGCGGCGGAGTTCGTGCTGATCGTCTTCCGCATCAACGAGCACCTCGGCGCCATCCGCAACAACGGCCGGATGTAGCGGCGACCAAGGTCGTTCACCTCTCCCTCAGGGAGAGGGTTTCAGCACCCGCTGCAGCGTCGAACTGAAAGGGACGACCTGCCTCGTCCCCCAGATCGCGGACCTGATGGTCCGCGCCCCGGGATGACCGATCCTCACGTCGCGAAGCGGAAGTGCAGCACGTCGCCGTCGGCGACGACGTACTCCTTGCCCTCCAGCCGCAGCCGGCCGGCGTCGCGGGCGCCCGCCTCGCCCGCATACGTGACGTAGTCGTCGAACGCGATGGTCTCGGAGCGGATGAAGCCGCGCTCGAAGTCGGTGTGGATGACGCCGGCCGCCTGCGGCGCCTTGGTGCCGCGCGTGATCGTCCAGGCGCGCGCCTCCTTCGGCCCCACCGTGAAGAACGTGACCAGATCGAGGAGCTGATAGCCGGCCCGGATCAGCCGGTTGAGGCCGGGCTCATCGAGCCCGATGGCGGCGAGATAATCGGCGCGCTCCTCGTTCGGCAGGATGGCGATCTCGGCCTCGATCTGGGCCGAGATGACGACCGCGACGGCGCCCTCCTCGGCGGCCCGCGCCTCGACGGCCTTCGAGTAGGCGTTGCCGGTGCCGGCCGCGGCCTCCTCGACATTGCACACGTAGAGCACCGGCTTCGACGACAGGAGGCCGAGCAGGCGGAACGGCTTCTCGTCCTCGGGCTTGAGCTCGACGAGACGGGCCGGCTTGCCCTCGCGCAGCAGCACGAGCGCGCGGCTCATCAGATCGAACAGCTCCTTGGCCTCCTTGTCGCCGCCCTTCGCCTTCTTCTCGGCGGCGACGACGCGCTTCTCCAGGCTGTCGAGATCGGCGAGCATCAGCTCGGTCTCGATCGTCTCGATGTCGGCGACCGGATCGATGCGACCTTCGACATGGGTGATGTCGCCGTCGTCGAAGCAGCGCACGACATGCACGATCGCGTCGACCTCGCGGATGTTGGCGAGGAACTGGTTGCCGAGCCCCTCGCCCTTCGAGGCGCCGCGCACCAGCCCGGCGATGTCGACGAAGGCGAGCCGGGTCGGGATGATGTCGTTCGACTTGGCGAGCTTCGCCAGCACGTCGAGGCGCGGATCCGGCACCGCGACCTCGCCGACATTCGGCTCGATGGTGCAGAACGGATAGTTCGCCGCCTGCGCGGCCGCCGTGGCGGTGAGCGCGTTGAACAGGGTCGACTTGCCCACGTTGGGCAGGCCGACGATGCCGCATTTGAATCCCATGATGCTCTCGTCAGGAGAAGAAGGGCTCGGGCGACCCGAGCTTGAAGGGGTCGAGGATGGTCATACCCTCGATCGTCCGCTCGTGCTGCATGTCTTCGCTCAGGAAGACACTGCACCGGGCGATCAAGGCGGATGCGATCAGTAGAGAATCCCACCAGTTGAAGCCGCCGGCGTCCTGCACCCGCCAGGCACGGCGCAGGACATCGATATCGAGATTGGCCGTGCAGCAGGAAACAAATCCGGAGATGAAGAGACGGGCCTCGTCACGCCCCATCCTCGGTCGCCGCTCCGTGATGACGCGATAGCACTCATTCAGGCTTTGCGGGCTCAGAACCAGGCTCTTGGTCTCGACCATCCTGGTCAGCCAGTCGGTCGCGATCTTCCGCTTTTCCGGCTCGCTCGGATCCACCGTGTAGACGATGAGATTCGTATCGACGAACCAGCTCCTCCTCCCGCTCGGCATAGAGCTCCTCGCGTGTCGGCAGATTCTTGCTGATGCCGGGGAAACCGGGACCGGTGAAGAACGGCCGTAGAATCGACATCGGATCCTCCGTCCCGCCCACCTTCTCGGCGACGGCGTCGGACACGTAGCGGGAGAGGCTTTTCGCCTGCTTCGCCGCCTCGACGCGGGCGCGCGCCAGGATGTCGTCCGGCAGCGTGATGGTCACGTTCTTCATGGGACACCTCGACACTGATTTCGTGTTTCAGTGTTTCCGTGTCAAGCGCGCTCGCCCTTCCCGGCAGCGCCCTTCGCGCCGCCGTCGCCGGCCGGCTCCTTGTCGGGCCCCAAGAATCCCTTCGCCTGCATGGCGAGGTGGACCTTGTTCTGGAAGGTCGAGTCCTGGCCCTTGGCGAGCAGGCCGGCATTGTCGGCGATGGTGTCGCAGAGCGTCGCGACCCACTCCCGCTCGGCCTTGGCGAAGTCCTGCAGCACGTAGTGCTGCACCATCTCCTTGATGCCGGGATGACCGATGCCGATGCGCACCCGGCGGAAGTCGTTGCCCATGTGGGCGCCGATCGAGCGCAGGCCGTTGTGCCCGGCGGCACCGCCTCCGGTCTTCAGCCGCACCTTGCCGGGCGGCAGGTCGAGCTCGTCGTGCAGCACGACGATGTCGGCGAGCGGGACCTTGTAGAACTGCGCGGCCTCCTGCACGGCGCGGCCGGACTCGTTCATGTAGGTCTCGGGCATCAGCAGCATGACGCGCTCGCCGGCCAGCGGCCCTTCGGTCGCCTGGCCGTGAAAACGCTTCCGCCACGGCGGGAAGCCGTGGCGGCGGGCGATCGCCTCGATCGCCATGAAGCCGATGTTGTGGCGGTTGCCGGCGTAGCGGGAGCCCGGATTGCCGAGCCCGACCAGGAGCCGCATGACGATGCCTCACGGGTCGGCCGGGGGCGGCGCACCGCCCCCGGACCGGCCTCACTTCTTGGCGTCGGGCTTCTTGGCGCCGGCCGCGGCCTTGGCGTCGCCGGCCGGGGCCTTGGCGCCCGCCGCCGGAGCCTTGGCG
>NZ_NHSK01000018.1 GCF_016653355.1 Rhodoplanes elegans
CATCGACCCGTTCGCGCCCGAGCGGGTGCTGCGGACCCGCGACTCGACGCTGGCGCGGATCGGGCTGTCGGCGCCGAAGATCAAGGCCTTGAAGGAGATCGCCCGGGCGCTGCGGGACGGCGCGCTCGACCTCGACGCGGTCGCCCGCCTGCCGGCCGACGAGGCCCACGCGGCGCTGGTCGCCGTGCACGGCATCGGGCCGTGGACGGCCGACAGCTACCTCCTGTTCTGCCTCGGCCACGCCGACGCCTGGCCGGCCGGCGACCTCGCGCTGCAGGAGGCGCTGCGGATCGCCTTCGTGCTCGACGCCCGTCCGACGACCAAGCAGATGGGGCCGCTCGCCGAGCCGTGGCGGCCGTGGCGCGGAGTGGCGGCTTTCCTGCTGTGGACGTATTATCGCACCATCAAGCAGCGCGATCCCGTGCTGCCGGCCCCGCCCGTCCCGGCGGAACGAGGAGCATGACCGTGGGAACGATCGACGGCCCGCGTCTCGCGCCGCGCTCGCAAAAACCGGCGCGCCAGCTCGTCGTCTTCCTCCACGGCTACGGGGCGGACGGCAACGACCTCATCGACATCGGCCGGATGTGGCAGGCGGTGCTGCCCGACGCCGCCTTCGTGTCGCCGCACGCGCCGCGACCCTGCGGCCAGGCGCCGGTCGGCCGCGAGTGGTTCCCGCTGACCTTCCGGTCGCCGGGCGAGCGCTGGCGCGGCGTCCAGGCCGCCGCCCCCGTCCTCGACCAATTCCTCGACCAGGAACTCGCCCGCCACGGACTGCCGGGCTCGGCGCTGGCGCTCGTCGGCTTCAGCCAGGGCACCATGATGGCCCTGCATGTCGGCCTGCGGCGCGCCGTCGCGCCCGCCGCCATCGTCGGCTTCTCCGGCATCTTTGTGCTGCCGAACGACGCCGGGCCCGAAGCGGCCGAGGCGGTGGCGGGCGAGATCAAGGCCCGGCCGCCGGTGCTGCTCGCGCACGGCTCCGACGACGACCTGATCCCGGTCCAGGCCCTGCTCCAGGCGGCGAACGGCTTGGCGGCACTCGGGATTCCGGCCGAGTGGCACATCTCCTACGGGATCGGCCACGGCATCGACGAGGACGGGCTGGCGCTCGCCGGCGGCTTCTTGGCGCGCCGTTTCGCCGGGCGCTGAACGACGCTACGTCGCCGGCCGCGCCGCGCCCGGCGATTCGCTCCCGACGGGCCGCGAAGGCGGGTGCGGCGGGACCGCTCTCCGACGCAGATTTCACAGGCGCTTCCGCACGGCTTCACAAGGCTGTCACGGCTGCCTATAAGATACGGGTGCTGGTTTGCTGCGCTGCAGCGGTACCGCGCTGCGGCGCCCCGAAACGAGGTGGAGGGGCGTTGAACGCTCACACGTCGCCGAGCGGATGGCCGGTTCTAGTGCTCAACGCCGACTTCCGTCCGCTGAGCTACTACCCCCTGTCGCTGTGGTCGTGGCAGGACGCGATCAAGGCGGTGTTCCTGGACCGGGTGAACATCGTCGCACACTACGACAAGGCTGTGCACAGCCCCACCCTGGAGCTGCGCCTCCCCAGTGTCGTCTCGCTGAAGACCTTCGTGAAGCCGACGACCAATCCGGCCTTCACCCGGTTCAACGTCTTCCTGCGCGATCGATTCTCCTGCCAGTACTGCGGCAGCCACGACGACCTCACCTTCGACCACGTGATCCCCCGCTCGCGCGGCGGCCAGACCACCTGGGACAACGTCGTCACGGCGTGTGCGTGCTGCAACCTGCGCAAGGGCAGCAAGACGCCGCACGAGGCCGGCATGAAGCCGGGCCAGATCCCGTTCCAGCCGAGCGTCAACCACCTGCACCGCAACGGCCGCCTGTTCCCGCCCAACTACCTGCACGACAGTTGGCTCGACTATCTCTATTGGGACACCGAGCTCGATCCGTGAGGATGCTCGAATATATTCAGTCTGGTAAGATCAAGTCACTCGACGATGCCGAGGGCGTCGTGTGGACCGGGCTGTCTTTTTCTTGAGGGCCCCATCGGGAGCACCGCTTCCCTGCGAAAGCAGCGCCTCGACTATGGATATTCCAACAGGAGATATTTTCGCACGAAGTCCTTGCTTGTCGAACTCAAGCAGACGAGACTTATGCATCGGAGCCAGCACCTTTGTCCGATAACTGCTTTCAGTCGAGTATTCTATCCAACTATAAAGATCCCTCGCCGACACCCATCCGCTACTGTGATGCAACAGAAGCAAGGTCTGGTCTTTCGCCGTCATGCCGGCCTTTAGAACACGCTTTATGTTTTCCACTTTCCATATTAACGGCGTCTTCCTTTCCGAAAGCGCATCAACGACCTCACGGGCTTCTTCAATCGGCACATTGTGGAATATTCGAACAAGCTCCGCTAGCAACCAGCTAGCCATCCCATGAATGGCCGCCGCATCCATGTGGTTTGCGTCGACGTCACCTCCAACGTGACCGACGCCCCGATTATTACGAATCTCATAAAGAACGGGGAGTAGACGCGGCATAAGAATGCGGAGACTCCGATCTCCGACCCTCTGTGGATCAGCGGGAACGTTTTCAAGCGACCGGCACGATGTAAGCATATTAGCTGGCTTGTTTGACCGTGCGGGGAATGCGCCCTTTAGCGCTCCATCTATAATTGAATAAACCACTTCACTAAATTTGCCACCATTGAGTTCGGCAGGCTCCCACCGCCTCTCTAAATAGTTGTTCGTAATTTCTCCGAAGGCCTGAAGGAGCTCGACACGGAGTCGCTCCGGAAGACCTGCCAATAATCGAGAAGGATCGATCACTTCTCATCTCCTGAAAAACTCTTTACAAGTTCAGCTCCTCGCTTAAGCCCCATTTTTGTGATGGTATACCCTTTTGACTTACTTCCTGTATATTCCGGCCCCTTGTGACTCGAAAGATATTTCGAATGATTTGTGGAGTCATAGCAGCCTATTGACTCACAAAGACTTCTCGCGAGAGCGTCAGTAAACCCCGTCCCTGACGAAGCCAAGAACACCCCAACACCAGTAAGGATGTAGACGTTTATTGTTTTTTCCTTCTTCGAACTTCCGGGCGCATCGTGAATATCGAAGTTTCCGTCTTCCCCGATATGGAACACTCTTTCTAACTGATCCGACGTAACACTGTTTTGTTGCATCCACCTTCGAACAGGGGGCGAATACTCATTGTTCTCGAGGTCCGGCGTGTCTGCCCCCGCGGGCTTCTCGCGATGCGAGGATCCGCCCTCGCCGAGAAAGATCATTGCTGCATCGACGGTACGGCGCCGCTCAGCGGAATCCAGCGGCTTGAGCGCATCGATGACGATCTGCAAAGCGTTTTTAGCTTCTGTTTTCCGCACCACTGCCGCCGTCCTGCGAATGAATGGAAGTTTCCGAATCCAGCATCGTTCATTCTTGAGACCAATTTCCCACGGTCAATACTGTCCGCTCCAGTTATCAACCGGTAAGGCTCGTCCAAGATTAGCCCGAACGCCGCTCGCATCGCCTTGGTCGCAGCGACGTGAAGAGTTTTTGAAAACAGACTCCTTATAAGACAATCCGCGGCGCAGCGTTCACGCAGGACGCCGCGCGATTTGGCGCGTTCGTCCCGCTTTTTCTCATCACGACAGTTCGACGCGGCATCAGATGCGGAGCAGATGCATGATCATTCGTAATGCAATCTCATTAGTCTCATTAGGCCTGGGCGCCGTCGTCGCGGCATGGATGCCGAACCTGACGGCGCATGCCGCCGAGGTCGACGTTCCGCCCTTCTACGAAGCCGTGGCCAAGCTCGCGCCCGCCGGAAAACTCGGCCAAGTGATCGCCAAGGAGCCTGTCGCGACGTCGGTCCCCGGCGCCGTCGCATGGCGGATCGCCTATGTCTCGTCGGACGTCGGCGACCGGCCGACCATCGCCACCGGCCTGGTGATCGCGCCGCAGGGCGCGCCGCCGCAAGGCGGCCGGCCGATCGTCGCCTGGGCGCACGGCACCACCGGCACGGCGCAGAACTGCGGCCCCTCGCAGGTGCTGAATCCCGTGCAGGAGCTCAACGAGTATTTTCTGGTCGGCGGCACGTCCTGGACCGACTTCGGTGTTCCGTCGATCGCCGAACTCGTCAAGGAGGGCTACGTCGTCGTCGCCACGGACTATCAGGGACTGGGCGGCGGCGGCCGTCACCAGTACGCCGTCGCCGTCACCCAGGGGCGCGACGTGATCGACTCCATCCGGGCCGCCGGCAGCCTCGGGCTCGGTGGCGACGGCCGCAAAGCGATCGTCTACGGCTGGTCGGTGGGCGGCGGCGCGACGCTCGCCGCGGCAGGCATGCCGGACTATATCGGCCGCAAGGACACGGCGTACGACGGCATCGCGGTGATCGGCTTCGCGGCACTCGCCCCGTACGACGTCGCCGTGACGGCGCCCAAGGGTCCGCAGGACGACGCGGCGGCGACCGCGATGCTGGAGGGGCTATCGAAGACCTTCAGCGACAACGCGATGAACTTCGCCCACTACGCCATGAGCCTGTGGGCCATGCCGGCGGCGTTTCCCGCGCTGAAGCTGACCGACGTGTTCACCGAGGACGGCGCCCGCGCCATCGACACGATCTTCAGCAAGAAGTGCATGCATGCCGGCGCCGATACGATCGCCTACACGTTCGGCTCGACCTACAAGCAGCTCCTGAGAGACCGACCCGCCAATGCCGCGGCCTGGAGCCGCGCGCTGATCGAGGGGAGCGTCGCGCCGGTGGCGCCGGTCGCCCCCGTGATCATCTACTGGGGCACCAAGGACGTCGTCGTGCCGCCCGTGATGGGGCAGCTCTATCGCGAGCAGATGTGCGGCCTCGGCGCCGACGTCACCCGCGTCCAGCTCGCCGGCGAGCAGACGCATTTCTCCACGCCGGTCGCCGCGAAGCCGCTCTACCTGCAATGGATCAAGGACCGCTTCGCCGGCAAGGCGATGCCGAACGGCTGCGCGATGCCGTGACGGGCCTCTCATACCAACGGCCCTGAGCCCTGCCCCGTCATCCTGAGGTGCCCGGCGCAGCCGGGCCTCGAAGGATGCGGCCCCGGCCGTCCCCCTTCGAGGGCTGCGCTTCGCGCAGCCACCTCAGGGTGACGGTGAGAGTCAGTGCCGGAGGCCCTTGGTATCACTGTTTCCAGTCGATCGGTTTGCTGTCATTCCGGGGCGCGGCGAAGCCGCGAACCCGGAATCCAGCGACAAACTCCGTATTTGCGGGTGGATTCCGGGCTCGGCGCTGTGCGCCGCCCCGGAATGACCAGCGACCTGATCAACCGGATGCCTATCACGGCCGCCGCAGCACGCTGGTTCCGGCGGCCTTCAGCTCGTCGATCGCGCCGAGGCCCATCAAAGCGAGCGTGATGGACAGCTCGGTCGCGAGGATCTCGACGGCGCGCGCCACACCGGCCTCGCCACCCGCGGCGAGCGCGAAGGCGTAGGCGCGGCCGAGCAGCACGCCGGAGGCGCCGAGCGCCAGCGCCTTGACGATGTCGGCGCCGCGCCGGATGCCGCCGTCGAGCAGCACCTCGAAGTCCGGCCCGACTTTTTCGACGACCTCGGGCAGCACCGAGATGGTGGACGCCACGCCGTCGAGCTGACGGCCGCCGTGGTTGGAGACGACGACGGCGTCGGCGCCGGCGTCGCGGGCCGTCAGCGCGTCGGCCGACGACAGCACGCCCTTGATCACCAGCTTGCCGGGCCAGCGCGCCCGCAGCCAGTCGACCTCGGCCCAGCTCACGGTGCGGTCGATGCGGCGCGACAGGTTCACGGCCTGCTCCAGCGCGCCCTTGCCGAACTCGGGGTGTCGGTTCAGCACCTCGACCGACGGCAGGCCGTGCGAGAGGAGATCGAGGAACCACGCCGGCTTCGACAGCATGGAGAGCAGCATCGCCGGCGTCGGTCGGCGCGCCGAGCGGAACTTGTTGCGCACGTCGCGCTCGCGGATCGCCGTGACGGTGCAGTCGACGGTGAGATGCAGGGTCGACACGCCGGCCGCCGTGGCCGCGGCCAGGAGCTCGTCGGTGAGGCCGCGGTCGTCCAGCATGTAGAGCTGGAACTGGAGGTCGCCGCCGGCCTCGCGGGCGAGCGTCTCGATCGAGGCGACCGAGAAGGTCGACAGGCAGAACGGGATTTCGGCGGCCCGCGCGGCGCGGGCGGCGAGGATCTCGCCGCCGCCGCGATAGAGGCCGAGGAAGCCGACCGGCGCCAGCATGAAGGGCAGCGCCTGGCGCTTGCCCAGGACCTGCGTCGACAAGTCCGGGACGCGGGCGCTGGCGAGAACGCGCTGCTCGATCGCCCAGGCGTCATAGCCGCGCCGGTTCTCACGCAGCGTCGATTCGGAAAAGCTGCCGCCGTCGATGTAGTCGAAGAAGAGCCTCGGCAGCCGCCGCTTCGCGGCCTCGCGCATGTCGTCGATGTTGACGATGGTCATCGCAATTCGTCCAGCCGGCGCGGGTCGCGCGCTGCGGTGCCCGTCGCGGCAAATTCCTGTCTCGTCATGGCCGGGCTTGTCCCGGCCATCCACGCCTTCCCTTGGCGCAGCACCGCCAGTTCGTGGATGGCCGGGACGAGCCCGGCCATGACGGAGGCAGTCAATGCTCCGTCGCGGCCAGCACGGCCTCGGCGCGGATCTCCTCGGTGAGGCGCGCCTTCAGCTCGGAGAAGGCCGCCGTGGTCTTCATGTGATAGTCGCGCGGATGCGGCAGGTCGACCGTGATCTCGGTCTTGATGCGGCCCGGCCGCGCCGTCATCACGATCACGCGCGAGGCGAGGAAGATCGCCTCCTCGATGTCGTGGGTGACGAACATCACGGTCTTCTTTTCGCGCTCCCAGATGGCGAGCAGCATCTCCTGCATCAGCCCGCGGGTCTGGGTGTCGAGGGCGCCGAACGGCTCGTCGAGCAGCAGGATCTCGGGATCGTTGGCGAGCGCGCGGGCGATCGCGGTGCGCTGCTGCATGCCGCCCGAGAGCTGCTTCGGCCAGTGGTGCTCGAAGCCCTTCAGCCCGACCTTCTGGACGTAGTCGGCGACGATCTCGGCGCGCTCTTTCTCCGGCATGCCGCGCTCGGCGAGCCCGAAGGCGATGTTCTCGGCGACGGTGAGCCACGGGAACAGCGTGTAGGACTGGAACACCATGCCGCGATCGGCGCCCGGCCCCTTCACCTCGCGCCCGTCGAGCACGACGCGGCCGGTGGTCGGCTTGTCGAGCCCGGCGACGATGCGCAGCAGCGTCGATTTCCCGCAGCCGGACGGACCCAGAACCGTGATGAAGTCGTTCTTCTCGACCGCGATGGTGGTCGGCTCGAGCGCGCGCGTGGGACCGGCGCCGCGTCGGCCTGGAAACTGGCGCGAGACGCCCTCGACGAGGAGCTGGGTCATGCGAACTTCCACGGGAACAGGCGGTGGTTCGCGGCCTTGAACAGGAAGTCCGAGACCAGCCCGATGACGCCGATGACGATGATGCCGAAGATGATCTGACCGGTGGCGAGCAGCGCCTGGCTGTCGACGATCATGTGGCCGATGCCCGACGACGCGCCGATCAGTTCGGCGACGATCACGTAGGTCCAGGCCCAGCCGAGCACGAGCCGCAGAATCTCGGCGATCTCGGGCGCGTTGGCCGGCAGCATCACGCGGGTGACGATGCCGCGGTCGCCGGCGCCGAGCGTGTAGGCCGCCTCGACGAGATCGCGCCGCGTCGCCCCGATCGACACCGCGACCATCAGGACGATCTGGAACACCGAGCCGATGAAGATGACCAGCAGCTTCTGCATCTCGCCGGTGCCGGCCCACAGGATCAGGAGCGGGATGAAGGCGGAGGCCGGCAGGTAGCGGGCGAAGGAGACGAACGGCTCGAAGAACGCCTCGATCGGTTTGTAGGCGCCCATGGCGATGCCGAGCGGCACCGCGACGATGGTGGCGAGCACGAAGCCGCCGACGACGCGCCACACCGTCATGCCGATGTCGTGCAGGAAGTCGTAGCGCACGAACAGCGTCCAGCCGTCGTGCAGCATGGTCAGCGGATCGGCCAGGAAGGTCTTCGAGACGTAGCCCCCGAAGGTCGCGAACGACCAGCCGGCGAACAGGAGCACGAAGAACAGGATGCCGAGGACGATCTTGGCCGTGTTGCCGACCGGCTCGAGCGGTTTCATGACGGCGGGTCTCGTTCGTGTCGGAGCGGGGCCGGCGAAAAGCGACGGGGTCCCGGTAGAAGACGCGGCGACGCGGTGGAGTCAACCGGGCGTGACGCAACCCGGACGGTCGCTCATCGCCACTTCGATGGGGCGCGGCCGGATCCGCCCCTACCCCTCATGGTGAGGAGCGCACCGCAAGGTGCGCGTCTCGAACCATGTGGCCCCTGAAACGGGGCCGCCCTCGCCCTTCGAGGCCCGGCTTCGCCGGGCACCTCAGGGTGAGGGCGGAAAAAGGTCGACCGTGCCGCACGAGCGACTATGGGCAGTCGGCGCTCACTTCACGAAGCTGTCGTCGACGATCGCCTTGATGTCGGGCTTCTGCTTGATGATGCCGGCCTCGAGCAGGATGGCGGCGGCCTCGTCGGAGAACTTGAAGATCTCGTCGGCCATGAACTTCTGGTTCGCCGCCTTGTCCTGCCAGCGGATGTAGGAGGCCGACTTGCCGAACGCCTCGCCCGACTGCTTCACGTCGGCGCCCATGATCTCGAAGGACTTGTCCTTCTCCTTGGCGATCATCTCCAGCGCCTGGAAGTAGCTGTCGGCGAGCGCCTTGGCGGCCTTGGGGTTCTCCGACAGGAACTTCGGCGTGCAGCCGACCGTGTCGAGGATCATCGGGTAGTCGAGCGTCGTCGCGATGATCTTGCCGGCCTCCGGCTTCTCGCGCACCGCGCTGAGATAGGGCTCGTAGGTCATGGCGGCGTCGTTCTGGCCGGCCAGGAAGGCCTGCGCGGCCGGGCCCGGCTCCATGTTGACGATGGTCACGTCCTTGAGGGTCAGCCCGTTCTTCTTCAGGAACCAGGCGAGCGTGAAATAGGGCGCCGTGCCGGGCGCCGAGGCGGCGACCGTCTTGCCCTTGAGGTCGGTGATCTTCTTGATGTCGTTGCGCACCACCATGCCGTCGGCGCCGTACGACTTGTCGAGCTGGAAGATCTGCTTGGTGGCGATGCCGGCGGCGTTCCACACGATCCAGGTCTCGACCGTCGTCGCCGCGCACTGGATGTCGCCCGCCGCGATGGCGAGGTGGCGGTCCTTTTGCGGAATCTTCTTCAGCGTGACGTCGAGGCCGTTCTTCTCGAAGATGCCGGCCTTGGCGGCGAGGGTGAGCGGCGCGAAGCCGGTCCAGCCCGAGATGCCGAGGCCCACCTTGGTGAGGGGAGCCGGCGCCTGCGCCTCAGCCGCCGTGGCGACGCCGAAAGCCGCGACACACGCGATCGCGGATAGCTTGAAAAACCGCATGGGATCTCCCCGCGTTGAAAATTCCGGCGGATTTGAACAGAAGGGGATCGAGGTGTCAAATGTATAGACATAACGCAAAATGGCGCATTTCTGGGCAGACGCGAGGCTCCTGCTGGAAGGCTTCGGCTTGCTGAGCAGATCGATATGTCTATACATTTTGAAGCGCCGCGAAGCCCCCCACCCCCGACCCCTCCCCGCCATTCGCTGACGCGAATGGGAGGAGGGGAGC
>NZ_NHSK01000019.1 GCF_016653355.1 Rhodoplanes elegans
CGTACAGCAGAGACTCGCGGCGACGCCCCCTCACCCGACGTCCGCGCTGGACGCGCCAGCGTCGACCTCTTTGGCGCGGCAAGAGTCGCGCTCCCCGCGCGCGGGGAGAGGTGCGCTTCGCGCTCTGCACCGCGCCTAGTAGCTGATCTTGACGGGGAGGTCCTTGGCGGCCTCGATCCAGCGCTCGACGGCCTTCTCGGTCGGCAGGGTGCGGACCAGCTTGCGGTGGCGGTTCACCTCGGCCATCCGCTTCGCCAGATTGGAGGGGTTGCGGTACTTCAGCTCGCGCACCGTGTCGACGCCGGCCGCCTCCAGGAGCTCGGCGTAATCCTCGCCGACGCCCTTGATCCGCATCTTGTCGGCCATGTTGGCGATGCGAAGCAGGCATTGCGGCGCGAGCCCGGTGCGCTCGGCGAGGACTTTTCGGCCCTTCGGGTCCTTGGCCGCCTCGAGCAGCTTGGCGGTGGTGCGGATGCCGGCGGATTTCAGCGCCTCGGCGATCCCCGGCACGATGCCGTCGAGCTCGGTGATCGAGTATCTCATCGCGTCGCCCCGCAACCCGCTGCGTCACGCCGCGACAACGACCCGTTCGAAGCGCATTCCAGCCGTGCCTCCGCCTGGCACGACGCACCGGAACGCGCAGCGATTCGGCTGGCAACGAACACGATGGCCCCCTCTCGCCCCGTCACGCACTCGGTCATTATTCTGACATCCCGAGATCGAAACACAATCGCGCCACGATTGCGACGGCCTTGTTGCAGGCCTGTGTTGCGATCCCGCAACGAGGAATACGCTCCGCGTCTATGGATCATTCCCGCGAATGCGGCGCGATGCCGCCCGGCTCGCCCGGACGAAGCGCAATCAGTATAAGCCTGTATCGATCGGAGTGGCTCGCCGGCGGCCAGGCACGACGGCGACGAGGTGGCGAAGGTGATCGCGAGGCGACCATGGGCACGCTGGATCAGGACGGAAAGATTCTCGTCGGCAAGGGCGAGCAGCCGGAATATCTCACGCTGGCACTGGGCAACCGGCACGGGCTGATCACCGGGGCGACCGGCACCGGCAAGACCGTCACGCTGCAGGTGCTGGCGGAGGGATTCTCGCGCGCCGGCGTGCCGGTGTTCGCCGCCGACATCAAAGGCGATCTCTCCGGCGTCGCCGCCAAGGGCGAGGCGAAGCCCGCCTTCGTCGACCGCGCGAAGCAGATGGGCTTCGACTACGTGCCCGACCAGTTCCCCGTGGTGTTCTGGGACCTGTTCGGCGAGCAAGGCCATCCGATCCGCGCCACCGTCCACGATCTCGGGCCGCTCCTGCTCGCCCGCATGCTCGACCTCAACGACGTCCAGGAGGGCGTCATCAACATCGCCTTCAAGGTGATGGACGAGGCGGACGGGGCCGCCGACGGCGAGGCGCAGGATCTGGTCGACCTCGCCAATCTGCGCGAGCTCCTGGCTTTCCTCGGCAAGAACGCCAAGGACATCGGCAACCGTTACGGCAACGTGGCACCGGCCACCATCGGGGCCGTGCAGCGCCAGCTCCTGGTGATCGAGAACCAGGGCGGCGAGAAGTTCTTCGGCCTGCCGGAGCTCGACCTCTCGGACTTCATGGCGGTCGATGCGCAGGGCCGCGGCCGCATCAACATCCTGGCCGCCGACAAGCTGATGCAGAGCCCCAGGCTCTACGCGACGTTCCTCTTGTGGCTGATCGCCGAGCTGTTCGAGCGGCTGCCCGAGGTCGGCGATCTCGACAAGCCGAAGCTCGTGTTCTTCTTCGACGAGGCGCATCTCCTCTTCAACGAGGCGCCGAAGGCGCTGCTCGATCGCATCGAGCAGGTGGTGCGGCTGATCCGCTCCAAGGGCGTCGGCATCTACTTCGTGACGCAGAACCCGCTCGACGTGCCCGACACCGTGCTGGCCCAGCTCGGCAACCGGGTGCAGCACGCGTTGCGCGCCTTCACGCCGCGCGACCAGAAGGCGGTGCGGGCGGCGGCCGAGACGTTCCGGCCGAACCCGAAGCTCGACACCGCCGCGGTCATCACCGAGCTCGGCAAGGGCGAGGCGCTGGTGTCGTTCCTGGAGGGCAACGGCACGCCGTCGATCGTCGAGCGCGCCCTGATCCGGCCGCCGGCGGCGCGGGTCGGCCCGTTGACCCCGCAGGAGCGCCAAGCGCTGCTCGCGTCGAGCCCGCTGCGCGGGCGTTACGACAAGGCGCAGCCGCACCGCCCGCTGGCCGATCTCCTCAACGGCAACGCCGCGCCGGCCGGCGACGAGGAGGACGCGCCGCGCAACGGCTCCGGCCGTAACGGCTCCGGCCGCAACGGGCGTGCCGGCGGCGGTGCGCCGGCCGAGCAGCCCGGTCTCGGCAGCCGCATCCTCGGCGGCATCGGGGCGTTCCTGTCGCATCCGGCGGTGCGCCAGTTCGGTCGCTCGGTCGCGGCCGTCGTCGCCCGCACGGCCACCCAGGAGGCGATGAAGCGGATGGGCATGTCGCCCTCGTCGCGGCGCAGCTACGCCCAGTCGGGCCGCGGCCGCAGCCGGACCTACGGTCTCGTCGACGACGGCGGCGCCGACACCGGCGGCGCCGGCATCGGCGCGAGCGCGGCACGCGGCCTGTTCGGCAACCCGCAGCGCTCCTCCGACCGCGGCTGAAGCCGCTTCACGCCGCGTCGTCTCCAGCCAGCACGTTCTCGATCAGGGATGCTTTCGACATGACCGTCCTCGACCAGGTTCTCGCCCGCATCGACTCCGACCTCGACAAGAGCCTCGAACGGCTGTTCGCCTTCCTGCGTATCCCGTCGATCTCGACCGATCCGGCCCATGCGGGCGACTGCCGGGCCGCCGCGGCGCATCTCGCCGCCGACCTGCGCAGCCTCGGCATCGCGGCGGACCTGTCCGAGACGGCCGGCCATCCGGTGGTGCTCGGCCGCGGCGGCGACGCGTCGGCGCGCGGCGTGCTGTTCTACGGCCACTACGACGTCCAGCCGGTCGATCCGCTCGACCTGTGGGAGAGCCCGCCCTTCGAGCCGCGCATCAAGACGCTCGACGACGGCCGCAAGGTGATCGTCGCCCGCGGGTCGTCGGACGACAAGGGCCAGGTGATGACCTTCGTCGAGGCGTGCCGCGCCCATGTCGCCGTCACCGGCAAGCTGCCGCTCCCGGTCACCATGCTGATCGAGGGCGAGGAGGAGTGCGGCTCGAAGAACCTGCCGGACTGGATCGAGCAGAACCGCGGCGCGATCGCGGCCGACCTCGCGCTCGTCTGCGACACCAGCATGTGGGACACGGCGACGCCCGCCATCACGACGGCGCTCCGCGGAATGGTGTACGAGGAGATCGAGATCACGGCGGCGAACCGCGATCTGCATTCCGGTCTCTACGGCGGCCCGGCCCGCAACCCGATCCGGGTCTTGACGACGATCCTCGGCGGCGTGCACGGCGACGACGGTCGCATCACCATCCCGGGCTTTTACGACGGCATCACGGATCCGCCGGCCGACGTGCTGGCCGTCTGGCGTGGCCTCGATCTCACGCCGGAGACCTTCCTGAAGCCGGTCGGCCTGAGCGAGCCGGCCGGCGAGCGCGGCCGCTCCATCGTCGAGCAGCTCTTCTGCCGGCCGACCTGCGACGTCAACGGCATTTGGGGTGGTTACACGGGCGCCGGCGCGAAGACCGTGATCCCGTCGAAGGCCTCCGCCAAGGTGTCGTTCCGTCTGGTTCCCGGCCAGGATCCCGACGCGATCCGTCAGGCGTTCCGGACCTTCGTGCGGGAGAGGCTGCCGGCGGATTGCAGCGTGCGGTTCGAGGGCCACAGCGGCGCGCCGGCCGTCGCGGTGCCGTGGGATCTGTCTCAGCTCGCCGCCGCGCGACATGCCCTGACCGAGGAGTGGGGCCGCGACGCGCTGATGATCGGCTCCGGCGGCTCGATCCCGGTCGTCGCCGACTTCAAGCGGCTGGTCGGCATGGACACGCTGCTGATCGGCTTCGCCCTCGACGACGACCGCATCCATTCGCCCAACGAGAAGTACGACCTCCGCTCCTTCCACAAGGGCATCCGCAGCTGGGCGCGGATTCTGAACGCGCTGGCGGGGTGAAGACGGCGGCATGGCATGAGTGTCTTGGAGATCGTCGGTGATCTTCGGCCCTGTGCCGTCAGTTTCACGGCGACCGAGCTCGTGGTCACGCTCGTCGACGGGCGGAGGATCGCGACCCCGCTCGACTGGTATCCGCGGTTGATGACCGCGAGCGAACGGGAACGCGCCAACTACGAGCTCATGTCCACGGGGATTCACTGGCCGGATCTCGACGAGGATCTGGGCGTCGTCGGGGTGCTGAAGGGACGACGCGCCGGCTAGCTCGCGTAGATCATGCCGCCCGCGGCTTGATGGCCTTCAACGTCGGCCCGATCTCGCGGCGGCGCTGCATCAGCTCGAAGTCGGTCTGCAGGCCGAGGAAGAACCCGTCGGAGAGGCCGAAATAACGCGCGAGCCGCAGATCCGTGTCGGCCGTGACGGCCCGCTTGCCGAGCACGATCTCGTTGATCCGACGCGGCGGCACCCCGACGGCGCGCGCCAGCGCGGTCTGCGACAGCCCCATGGGCTCCAAAAACTCGGCGAGCAGGATCTCGCCGGGATGGGGGTTCGGCAGCAGCTCAGTGGTAGTCGACGATCTCGATGTCGTGGGCATTGTTGTCTCTCCAGACGAAGCAAATTCGCCACTGATCGTTGATGCGAACGGCATGCTGCCCGAGGCGGTCGCCGCGCAGCGCCTCCAGCCGGTTGCCCGGTGGCACGCGCAGGTCGTCCAGCTTTCGCGCGCTGTTCAAGAGACGCAACTTGCGCAGGGCGACGGCCTGAATGTCCGGCGGCAGCTTTCGGCTGCGCACGCCGGTCCAGACGATCTCGGTTTCCGGATCGCGAAAGCTGACGATCATGCGGATCCATAACGTAAGGCGTTATGTGTTGCAAGCGTCGGCCTGTTCCCGCACGGCAGCAATGCCTCGCGCTGTCCGTGCTTGTTTCGTCGCGGCTTAGCGGCGAGATTGCGCCCCCTCGAAACGACCGGGTCACGCCGTCGAGACACGCCGCCAAGATACGCGCGAGGTGCCATGCTGCAAGGGTTCGCCATACTGCTGGGCTGCCAGCTCGCCGGGGAGGCGTTCGTGCGCGCCTTTGGGCTTCCGGTGCCGGGGCCGGTGGTCGGCATGGTGCTGCTCGCCATGCTGATGCTCGCCCGCATGCCGCTGCCCGCAGAGGTCGGCGACGTGTCCGGCGGCCTCCTGAAGCACCTGTCGCTCCTGTTCGTTCCGGCCGGCGTCGGCATCGTCCAGCATCTCGGCCGCCTCGGCGACGAGGGCCTGCGCATCCTGCTCGTGCTGGTGCTGTCCACCGTCGTGACGCTCGCCGTCACGGCCGTGGTGTTCGCGGCGGTGGCGCGGCTGATGGGGCTGTCGTCCGGCCGTCACGAGCCGGCGACCGAGGCCGTGGAGGAGGAGCAATGAGCCTCGTCGATCTGTGGGTCTATCTCTCCGGCGGACCGCTCCTCTGGCTGACCACGACGCTGGTGGCCTATGTGGCGGCGGACGCGATCTTCGTCGCCGCCGGACGTCGGCCGATCGCCAATCCGGTGCTGATCGCGGTGTTGTTCGTCGCCGTCGTGCTGGTCGTCACCGGCACGCCGTTCCCGGCCTATTTCGCCGGCGCCCAGTTCGTCCACTTCCTGCTCGGGCCGGCGACCGTGGCGCTCGCCGTGCCGCTGGTGCGCTATCTGCCACAGGTGCGCCGTCTGCTGGTGCCGATGGTGGTCGCGCTGGTCGTCGGCTCGGTGACGGCGATCGTCTCCGCCGTGCTGCTCGCCCGCCTGTTCGGCCTCGATGCGTCGACGGCGCGGGCCATGGCGCCGAAGAGCGCGACGACCCCGATCGCCATGGGAACGGCCGAGGCGATCGGGGCCGACCCGGCGCTCGCCGCCGTGATGGTGATCATCACCGGCATCGTCGGCGCCATCGTGGTGACGCCGCTGATGAACGCGCTCGGCCTGAAGAACTACGCGGCGCGCGGCTTCGCGGCCGGCCTTGCCTCGCACGGCATCGGCACGGCGCGCGCCTTCCAGGTCGATCCGCTGGCCGGCACCTTCGCCGGCATCGCGCTTGGCCTCAACGGTCTCCTGACCGCCATCCTGGTGCCGATCCTGCTGCCGTTCCTTTTAAAGTGAAGTGAGAGGATCCGCCGGTCACATCGGATCGCCGGCGGCGAGCCGCGGCAGGTCGGCGAGGCTCGACAGCCGGTAGCGTGGCGCGAGGTCGTGATACTCCTCGGGCTGGTCGGCGCGGTTGATCCACACGGGGCGGAAGCCGAACGCGGCGGCGCCCATCACATCCCAGCGGTTGGACGAGACGAACACCACCTCGGCCGGCGTCACCGCGAAAGTGTCGACGACCAAACGATAGACCTCCGGGCGCGGCTTGTAGACGCCGACCGACTCGACCGACAGCACCGCGTCGAGATGCGGTCCGAGGCCGGCCCCTTCGACGGCACTCGCCAGCATGCGGAAGGTGCCGTTCGACAGGATGGCGGTGCGCTTGCCGCCCTCCTTGAGGGCGGCGAGGGCGGCCACGGCGTCCGGATAGGCGTCGAGCACCCGATAGGCGTCGAGCAGCGTCGGGCGCAGCTTCGGGTCGACCGACGGGCAGCGCGCCAGCGCGTGGTCGAGCGCCCGCTCGGTCAGCGTCCAGAAATCGACGAAACGACCGGCGAGCGTCAGCGTCCAGGTGTATTCGAGCTGCTTGGTCCGCCACAGCTCCGACAGCCGGTCGGCGTCGGGGCCGACCGCGTCGCGATGGCGGGCGATCGCCGCATGGACGTCGAACAGCGTGCCGTAGGCGTCGAACACGAAGACCGGCATGGCGCTCCCCCTCGCGACGGGCGCATCTTGCGAGACTCGTGGCTCGTCGTGCAAGCGCGCGCCCGCTGCTGCCACGCTCAGGGCGGCAGCGGCGTGAGCAGCGTCTCGAGATTGCGGCCGCGGATGTCGTAGACGCGGGCGAAGACGACGCCGTCGCGCACCACCTCGGCGATCACCGGGGCGTCCAGCTTGGCGCAGTAGAACTCGTTGAGCGAGATCGCGAACTCGCCGCCCTGCGGCTGCCAGTCGGTGGGATAGGCCTTGCCGAGCTCGACCCGCACGGGGCGCTGCGGCCCGCAGATCGCGACATGGCGCTTGGTCTTGCCGGTCGGCAGCTCGCCGCGCTTCGCCAGCTCCGCGCGCAGCGCCTGCGCGGCCTGCTTCATCGACAGGCCCCAGTAGTCGCGCATGAAGCGGCCGTCGGCGCCCTGGAGGCCGCCGGCGAGCGCATTGAAATACGCGTACTGATAGGGATGGATGCGGATCATCGTGACGATCGGGTGGACGAGCATCACGGCCAGCGCGGCGGCCGCGATGGCGGTGCGGCGTCCCTCGGTCGCGGCGGCGCGGCTCACCAGCAGCGCGCCGACCAGGCCGCCGAGCACGGCGGCGGGCGGCAGCACGAAGACGAAGTGCCGGATGCCGTTGTACATGGCCGGCCGCGTGATCACCGCGAAGGCGATCGGGAACACGGCCGAGACGGCGAGGAAGACCAGGCTGGCGCGCCGGTTGAGCGGCCGGTCGCCATGCGCCGCCGAGGCGAGCGCGGCGACGACGCCGGCGATGCCGAGCGCCCAGAACAGCTCCGGCGTCTGCAGGGCGAACAGCTCCGGCACGTAGCGCCGCGGCATGTCGACGACCCACAGGAGCTCACCCTCGAACAGCTCCCGCCACGGCTTCTCGAAGAAGTGCGAGAAGTAGACGAGCGCCTTCACCGGATTGAGCGGCGACACCACCGACCACGGCCAGATCAGCGCCATCAGCGCATACGAGACGATCACGGCCGGCATCAGCCGCAGCAGGAACTCGCCGGCCCGGCGGACGGCGTCGCGGACGCCCTGCCGGCGCGCCTCGGCGACCACGATCAGCAGGAAGGCCGCGGCGGTCGGCACCGCGGCGAGCGCTCCCATGACGCGGGAGCCGAACGACAGGCCGAGCCCGAGGCCGAGCAGCGCCACGGTCGGCACATGGGGCTTCGGATACTCCGAGAAGGCCCGCACGAAGCCGAGCGTCGCGGCCAGCATCGCCACCGCGAAAGGCACGTCCTTCGGGTTGACGAACATGTGCCCGATCCAGAGCGGGCAGGTGGCGAGCAGCGTCACGGCGACGAAGCCGGCGATCGGCCCACCGAGCCGGCGTGCGATCCGCCACGTCATCGCCAGCCCGGCGATGCCGATGATCGCGCCGACCAGCCGGCGCGTCTCGAACAGCTCGAACGGCAGCACCTTGGCGAGGAGCGCGGCGAGCATGTCGAAGCCGCCGCCATAGGCGTAGAGGTTGACGAAGGAGAGGGCGCGGCGATCCGTGAAGCCGGAGTCGTAGAGCCGCAGCAAGAGGCCGCCGTATTCGGCGTGGGCGTAGTCGTCCCAGCCCATGCCGAAGTCCCGGAAGGTCGCGAGTGCCACGGCGCAGACGATCACCAGCACGCCGACGGCGGCGATGTCGGCGGGATGCAGGCGGCGCGGCCCGGTCCTGCGCGCGGGAGCGTCGGAGATCACGGCGGGCATCGGCGGATGCATCGGGGGGCTCGGGCGAGGTCGGCTGGGCCGGTGAGGCGGGGCGCAGGAAGGCTGTGGCGAAAACGTCGCCGGTCGTACGGACTTTAGGCCGTGGAGGCGGCGGAACGACGGCAGGCCGTCCCGTTTCGACCCGTGACGCGAACGCGTCGGCCCGTCCGGATACGCCGACGCCGGCGCTCGCGTGCCCGCGAGGCCGGCGCCGGGACATCATCTCACATCGGACCGGTCACTTGAAGCCGGTCGGGTCGACGCGGTCGGTTCGAAGCGGGTCGCCTCGAAACGGTCACTTGGAGGCGGCGGCGTAGAGCTCCGCCACGTACTCCCAGTTCACCAGGCTGTCGAGGAACGCCTTCAGGTAGTCGGGGCGCCGGTTGCGATAGTCGATGTAGTAGGAGTGCTCCCACACGTCGCAGCCGAGGATCGGGGTGGCGCCGTGCACCAGCGGGCTCTCGCCGTTCGGCGTCTTGGTGACGACGATCTTGCCGTCCTTGACGGCGAGCCACGCCCAGCCCGAGCCGAACTGGGTGACGCCGGCCTGGGTGAAGTCCTCCTTCATCTTCGCGACGGAGCCGAGGTCGGCGACGATCGCCTTCTCCAGCGCGCCCGGAATCTTGTCGCCGCCGCCGGCCGGCTTCATCCACTTCCAGAAGTGCAGGTGGTTGTAGTGCTGGCCGGCATTGTTGAAGAGGCCCGGGTTCTTGCCGAACGAGCCCTTGACGATCTCCTCGAGCGACTTGCCTTCCCACTCGGTGCCCTTGAGGAGGTTGTTGCCGTTGTTCACGTAAGCCAAGTGGTGCTTGTCGTGATGATACTCGAGCGTCTCGCGCGACATGTACGGCGCGAGCGCGTCGTGGGCGTAGGGCAGGTCCGGCAGCGAAAACGACATCGCGTTGCTCCTCGAGGGTTCGGATGAAATCGGGGGTGACCATTCACGGTCCGAGAACGGCGTCCGACCCCTCTCACGTAGAGATCGGGCGCGCTCGGCGCAACCTCGCCCTGGTGCCATGATGCCGCCGCCGATGTCGGCCGGCGACTCGCGGAGCGCCCGCAGGACCGCCGTGCGCGCCAAAATGGTTGTGGTCCGTCAAAGGCCTGGGTATCTTCGCCGAAAGCCGGACACGGGTTTTCGGCGCCCGGCCGGCAGTTCCGGCCGCAGTCGAGACCGCCCCGCGGGGGCGTCCGGTGGGGACGGCGCTGCATGGCGCCGTCGGCGTGGCCGTGCTTCCGTGTGGGCGTAGAGGGTGAAGCGATGGTCCTGGTCCTGTTGGCGGTCGGCGCGGTGTTGACGGTGGTCGGCCTCGGCGGCGTCGCCTTCGGCATCCCCAACAACGAGTTCGGCACCGGCAACACGGCGATCGCGGCGGGCGTCACGGCGATGACCGGCGGCCTCGTGCTGATCGGCCTGTCCTATGTGCTGCGCGAGCTGATCGCCATCCGCACCGCGCTCGCCGCCGGGGCGCCGGCCGGCGCCGTCACGGGAGCGCCCGCAGG
>NZ_NHSK01000020.1 GCF_016653355.1 Rhodoplanes elegans
GGGAAATGCACGCACGTCGCGGTCGCGGTCCGGCCCGAGCGGCCTCTACTAGGCGCCGCGACGTGCGTGCATTTCCCCTCGCGTTTCGCGCGCCGCGCCCGGCCGCGGTCCGCGCGCGCGTTTGCTCCGGCCGTGCAACCCGCTATGGTCCCGGCGCGGACGCGGAGGGGACCCTCGTCCCGATCCTCGTCCCGATCCTGGGCTCCGAGTCGTCGAGGCGCGCGTGGCCGGTTTCTTTGGCAGGTTCAAACCGAGGCCCCCGAAGCAGACGTCGCGGGGACGCGACATCACGCGCCCCGGCTGGAGCGACGAGCCGCCCCCCTCTGGACATCAGCCGATGAGCCTCGACACCCCCTACGACGGCTATCACGACGACGCCCAGGCGGCGGCCCAGTGGCACCGCGAGCAGCAGATCCGCGACCACGAGGCCCGGAAGGCCGCCACGCACGGCTACCTGGCCGTGCACGGCATCGAGAAGACCTTCGTCGGCCGCAAGGTGGTGAAGGGCGTCAGCCTCTATGTCCGGCGTGGCGAGGCGGTCGGCCTGCTCGGGCCGAACGGCGCCGGCAAGACCACGGTGTTCTACATGATCACCGGGCTGATCAAGGCCGACCGCGGCCGCATCGAGCTCGACGGCTACGACGTGACGGCGCTGCCCATGTACCAGCGCGCCCGCCTCGGCATCGGCTACCTGGCGCAGGAGCCGTCGATCTTCCGCGGCCTCAATGTCGAGGACAACATCCGGGCCGTGCTGGAGATCGTCGAGCCGAACAAGAAGCAGCGCGAGCGCGACCTCGACTCGCTGCTCGAGGAGTTCAACATCACGCGGCTGCGCAAGTCGCCGTCGATCGCGCTGTCGGGCGGCGAGCGCCGCCGCGTCGAGATCGCCCGGGCGCTGGCCAGCCGGCCGAGCTACATGCTGCTCGACGAGCCGTTCGCCGGCATCGACCCGATCGCGGTCGGCGACATCCAGGCGCTGGTCCGCCACCTCACCCAGCGCGGCATCGGCGTCTTGATCACCGACCACAATGTCCGCGAGACGCTCGGCCTCACCGACCGCGCCTACATCATCTACTCGGGCGAGGTGCTGACCGAGGGCGCCACCGAGGACATCGTCAACAATCCCGACGTCCGCCGGCTCTATCTCGGCGAGAGCTTCCGGATGTGACGGCCCTCGGGTCGACACGCAGGCGGGCCCGCTGATCTCGAAGTCGATCACGAAATCGTGATAGGAAGGACACGCCTCCGGCCCCGCCGGAGTCGTGTGCCCGGACCGCGTGGCACCCGAGCCACGCTGGCGTCGCTGCGGCAAGAATCCGAAAAACCACGCAAAGATTCGGATGTACAGCCGACGACAGATTGGATAAGCAAGAACCGGACCAAATCCGGGGCTTTTCCACGACCGGACCACACGACATCCGGGATTTCCATGGCGCTCTCGCAACGGCTGCAGCTTCGACAGACCCAGTCGCTGGTGATGACCCCCCAGCTTCTGCAGGCCATCAAGCTGCTGCAGCTCTCGCATCTCGACCTCTCCGCCTATGTCGAGGGCGAGCTCGAGCGCAATCCGCTGCTGGAGCGCGACAGCGGCGACGAGCCGAGCGTGCCCGAGCCGAACGGCGCCGACGCGGCGCCCGCCCTGGCCGAGGCGCCGGCCGGCCCGCGCGACGCCGCCGAGGAGTGGATGGCGGACGCCGCCGACACCAGCCGCTCGTCGATCGAGGACCGGCTCGGCGGCACCGCGCTCGACAACGTCTTTCCGGACGAGTCCGGCCCCGGCCTGTCGCGCCTCGCCGAGGAGCGCCCGGCCGGCTACTCGGAATGGTCGGCGGTCGGCAATGGCGGCCGCGATGACGACGACTACAACCTCGAGGCCTTCGTAGCGGCCGAGCCGACGCTCGCCGACCATCTCGCCGAGCAGCTCGCGCTCGCCGTGACGGATCCGGCCGAGCGGATGATCGGCCAGTACCTCTTGGACATGGTCAACGAGTCCGGCTACCTCGCCGGCGATCCGGCCGAGGTCGCCGACAAGCTCGGCTGCCCGCCCGAGCGGGTCGAGGCCGTGCTCGCCACGTTGCAGACCTTCAACCCGTCCGGCGTCTGCGCCCGCAACCTCGCCGAATGCCTGGCGATCCAGCTGCGCGAGAACGACCGCTTCGATCCCGCCATGCAGGCCCTGGTCGCCCATCTCGACCTTCTGGCGAAGCGCGACATCGCCGGGCTGAAGCGCAAATGCGGCGTGTCGGACGAGGACATCGCCGACATGATCGCCGAGATCCGGCGGCTCGATCCGAAGCCCGGCCTGCGCTTCGGCACCACCACGGTGCAGCCCGTGGTGCCGGACGTGTTCGTGCGTCAGGCGCCGGACGGCAGCTTCATCATCGAGCTGAACTCCGACACGCTGCCCAAGGTGCTGGTCAACCAGACCTATTACGCGCGCGTCGCCGGCCGGGCCAAGAAGGACACCGAGAAGTCCTATCTGTCCGATTGCCTGCAGAGCGCGGCATGGCTGGTGCGCGCGCTCGACCAGCGCGCCAAGACGATCCTCAAGGTGGCGAGCGAGATCGTCCGCCAGCAGGACGCCTTCCTGACGCACGGCGTCGAGCACCTGCGGCCGCTCAACCTGAAGACCGTCGCCGACGCGATCAGCATGCACGAGTCGACCGTGTCGCGCGTCACCGCCAACAAGTACATGGCGACGCCGCGCGGCACCTTCGAGCTGAAGTTCTTCTTCACCTCGGCGATCGCCGCCGCCGACGGCGGCGAGGCGCATTCGGCCGAAGCGGTGCGCCACCGCATCAAGCAGCTCATCGACGCCGAGACGCCCGACGACGTGCTCTCCGACGACACCATCGTCGAGAAGCTGCGCGCGGCCGGCATCGACATCGCGCGCCGCACCGTCGCCAAGTACCGCGAGGCGATGCGCATCCCCTCTTCGGTCCAGCGCCGCCGCGACAAGCAGATGAAGGCCGCGGTCGTTTAGAGGCCGGCTCGCCGCTCCGTTCTGTGGACGAGCTGCGCGTCGGTACACTCCGGCCTGCGATCCGGGTGGCGACGGTCCTCGGAGGCGAGTAATCTTACCGCCATGACACCTGCGATTGCCAAGGCTGCGCAGATCGGCACCGGGTTCTACACGGTGCCCGAGGCCGCGCGCCTGCTCAAGATCGCTCCGCTCAGCATCCGACGTTGGCTGGGTGGCTACACGTATCGAAACGGCGACGAGGCTGTGAAGATGCCCCCGCTGTGGCAGCCGCAGCTTCCTGCTTACGAGGACCACATCGAGCTCGGTTTTCGCGATCTCATCGAGTTGCTGATGATCAAGGGTTTCCTCGACGCGGGCCTGACCTTGATCACGATCCGAAACTGTCTCGAATACGCCCGCGAATGCGTCGACGATGATCGCCCCTTCTCGACGCGCCGCTTCCGGACCGATGGCCGTACGATATTCCTGGAAAGCTTGCGTCAGACCGGTGAGGACGAGGTTCTCGATCTGAGAAAGCGCCAATACGTCATTCGGCAGGTCATCGACCGTACCTTCAAGGATCTCGACCTGGCGGACGATATTGTCGCGAGGTGGCGGCCCTTCAACGGCAAGCAAAGCATCGTCGTCGACCCGAAACGCGCGTTCGGTCAACCGATCGCGGCCGAGTTCGGGATTCCGACCGTGACGCTCGCCGATGCCGTGGTGGCAGAGGGCTCGATACCGCGTGTCTGTGCTCTGTACGATGTTCCGGCATCGGTGGTCAGCGATGCCGTGGACTTCGAGCAATCGCTCCTCGCGGCGTGAAGATCTTCTTCGACCACAACATGTCTCCGGCGATGGCCCGCGCGTTCGGCGAACTTTTCAAAGGCCAGCACGACGTCATCACCCTGAAGAGCAGGTTTGGGCGGACCGATGTTCCGGACGTCGAGTGGATCACGGAACTGAGTCGGGAAGGTGACTGGGTGGTTTTCTCCGGAGACCGTCGGATCACTCGGAACAAGGCCGAATACCATGCATTTCGATCGTCAAACCTGATCGGTCTCTTCCTCGCTGCCGGTCTTCAGAAGTCCCCCGTCATCAAGCAGATGGAGCGGATTCTCGCGCTTTGGACGACGATCGAAACCGTCACGCAAAACGTGCAGGGCGGGGCGATGTTCGAGCTTCCGATGAAGGGGATGCGGCTTCGGCAGCTCAAGGTTTGACGAGCATCAGACGAGCCGGATGTCTGGAGAGAGACTCGAGCTTGCGCGAAAGCAAGTGGCGTCGTGTGTCGCGCTATTATGCGGAACTTGGCTCGGATAGGCTCTGCGGCAGAGACACTGCCGGGAGTCCCAAAAAATGCTCAGCCATGTCACGGTCGGCACCGCCGACGTTCTTCGCGCGACGGAGTTCTACGATCCCGTGCTGGCGACGCTCGGGCTCGCGCGGGTTAAGACCTTCAAGGTCGGCGCCGGCTACGCGCCCGAGGGATTCTCCGGCATCGAGCCGCCGTTCTGGATTCTGCGGCCGCAGAACCGGCAGCCGCCGAACCCCGGCAACGGCTGCATGGTGGCGTTCGAGGCGAAGACGAGGGCCGAGGTCGACGCTTTCCACGCCGCGCTGCTGGCGCATGGCGGCAGCGACGAAGGTGCCCCGGGCCTGCGTGCCCACTACCACCCGAGCTTCTACGGCGCCTATGGCCGCGACCCGGAAGGCAACAAGCTCTGCTGCGTCTGCCACCGGCCGGAGCCGTAGCGCGAGCCGGCGTGAGGCGACCGCTGCACCGGGTGCGGGCAGGGCGGTGCCGTTCGGCCACATGCGTTAAAAATTCGACGACGGCCTCCACGCGGCCATCCTGGCGGGCCATTCCGGCTTCATGATCGGGTGGCCGGAGCGATGTGCGCGCCGGCCCGACCCTGCCGTCCACCGGGAGCGATCGAGCGGTGCGCCTCGCGCTGGCCATCTCCGTGATCCTGCACGCCCTCCTCTGGGGGATCGCGGGCCTGCAGGTGCGCGCGCCGCTGGCGGCCGTGCCGCCGCCCATCACGGTCGAGCTGGTGCGGCCCGAGGAGGCTCCCGAGCCGCCGAAGCCCGACGCGCCAGCCCCGCAGCAGGCCGAGCGCCAGCCCGAGGCCCCGGCCGAGACGCCGGCCGAGACCCCGGCACAGCAGGCGAAGGCGGAGCCGCCGGCGCCGACGGAGCCGCAGAAGCAGAAAGAGCAGCCGCAACCAGTCCCGCAGCAGCAGCCCGAGCCGCCGCGAGCCGCACCGAAGGTCGAGCCGCAGGCGGCACCGAAGCCCGCCCCCGAGCAGACCGCCAGCCTCGCGCGCAAGACAGAGCCGGCGGTCGAGCCGAAGCTCGCCTCGGCGGATCCGACGAGCGCCGTCGCCAGCGCCGCGCCCGCGAATGCCGAGCCCGACGGGGAAGGCTCGGGGACCTGGTTCGACTCGCCCCTGATGAACGTGCCGGTCGGCTACCAGTCGACCGAGCGCAAGGCCAAGCTGACCGAGCCCGAGATCGCCGCCTTCAAGGCCCATCTGCGGTCGTGCTGGCAGCCGCCGGCGGCGCTCGCCGACGCACCGGCGGGCCTCAACGTGGTGCTGCGCGTCGCCTTCGAGCCGAGCGGCAAGCTCGCCGGCGAGCCGGCGCTGCTCGCCGCTCCCGCCTCGGCCAAGGGCCCCGTGCTGATGCAGACCGCCAAGGCGGCGCTCGCCCGCTGCCAGGCCACCGGCGTGCTGCCGCCAGGGAAGTACAAGGAGTGGAAGCTCCTCGATCTCGCCTTCTCGCCGGCCGGGCTGACGGGCTTGCCGAAGCTGTAGCGGCGACGCGGGCGCCGGCCTCGTCCGGGTGCGGAGACCGGCCGGGCACCCGCCGCCTCACGACACCCCCCACAAAGCAGAATGCCCGGCGCGAGGCCGGGCATCGAAGCGCTGAAGATCGCAGTGAGGCGCGATCAGGCCTGGGCGCCGGCCTGCTGGGCCTGGAGGCTCGCGACGCGCTGCTGGAACAGGCTGACGAAGTCGATCGGGTCGAGCAGCAGGGGCGGGAAGCCGCCGTTGATCACCGCATTGGCGACGATCTCTCGGGCGAACGGGAACAGCAGCCGCGGGCACTCGATCATCAGCAGCGGCGGCAGGTTGTCCTGCGGGATGTTCTGCAGCCGGAACACGCCGCCATAGACCAGCTCGAAACCGAACAGCGTGTTGCCGCCGACCTCGGCCTTGCCGTCGAGCTTCAGCTCCACCTCGTAGTCGGTGTTCGACATCGGGGTGGTGTTGACGTTGACCTGCACGCTGATCTGCGGCGGCTGGCCCTGCTGCATCAGGCTGCGCGGCGCGTTCGGGTTCTCGAAGGAGAAATCCTTCACGTACTGGGCGAGCACGTTGAGCGACGGCCCCTGGGGCTGCGCCTGCGGAGCGGCCGCGTCGCCGCCGTTGGTGGTGGCCATGATCTCTCCTGACCGCGAGCAGGCGCCCGCGTGACCTCGAGTCGAAAATCCGTCGCCGCCGGCGGTTCCGGCGGGTGGCGCGTGGCTAACACAGCCCGCCGGACCCGACAAGCCGGGCTCCGGCGGGCGCTCTCGGACCCGGGTTACGCCCGGCCGCCCTCATGCCTGCGGGTCGCGGCGCGCCCGGCGCCGCCGCTTCGGCTCGGGCAGCACCTCCCACTCGTCCGGCGCGAGATCGACGACCGGCCCGGCGCCGGGATGGCGGCGGCGCGTGAAGGCGGGGTCCGGCGCGCCCGGCGGCCCGCCGGTGCCGAGCAGCGCGTCGAGGCGGGTCCGCACCGACGGGACGAGCACCAGGAGGGCGGCGAGGTCGGTGAGGAAGCCCGGGATCGCGAGCAGCACGGCGGCCAGCGCCGGGATGGCCGGCACGGTCCGCTCGCTGCCCTGCGCGGCAAATCGCCCCGACAGCAGGTCGCGGACATCCTGCAGCCACCGTGGTCCCCTCTGATACAGGATCAGGACGCCGGCCCCCGAGCCGGCGATCAGCAGCACGGCCGCGCCGGAGACGCCGAAAAACGCCGAAACGATCAGGAAGGCGATCAGCTCCGCGAGCGGGAGAAGCACCAGGCCGGCCACCAACCACTTGCCGATTTTCATTGATCTTGCACCCGGAAGCAGTCACAAATCCGAGGTATGCCCGTGGGTCGACGATACGCTGCGGCGCATGACGCCGAAGAGCAACCTGGCCGGAGAGGCCGTCGGCTCGATGGTCTCCGACCCGGTAACCACAACCCCGGACCGGCTGCGGGTTTCCCCGCCGCCCCTGGACCGGCAACGGGAGCGTACCTAGATCATGGCAACCCGGAGCGTGCCAGCCAGGGCGTCGGAACCTGCCGGTTCGGAACCTGCTCGGTCGACCCCTTGTTAGCCCGAAGCCGTCCTTTCGAATCCCTGCAACGTCTGCGAGAGCGTGCGAGACGTGTTTGACATCTATACCATCATTTTTCTCGCGCTCGCCGTGTTCATCTTCCTGCGGCTGCGCAGCGTATTGGGGCAGCGGACCGGCCGCGAGCGGCCGCCCTACGACCCGTTCTCCACCCGTGACGCCGCCGCGCCGCGCGACGCGGCCCGCAGCGCCAACACGAACGACAAGGTGGTGACCCTGCCGACGCGAAGCGACGTGCCGACCGCGCCGCGGCCGATCGAGGCCGCCGAGGCGCCGGTCGCCGTGTCGCCCGACCGGCTCAAGGGCATCGCGGCCCCGGGCTCGCCGGTCGCCGCCGGGCTCGCCGCCATCGCGGCCGCCGACTCGAGCTTCGACCCGCAGCATTTCCTGGTCGGAGCCCGCGCGGCCTACGAGATGATCGTCACGGCTTTCGCCGAGGGTGACCGCCGCTCGCTGCGCAACCTCCTCTCGAAGGAGGTGTTCGACGGCTTCGAGGCGGCCATCAAGGATCGCGAGAGCCGCGGCGAGACCGCCGAGACCCGCTTCGTGTCGATCGACACGGCCGAGGTGTCGTCGGCCGAGCTGCGCGGCCGCATCGCCCAGGTGACGCTGCGCTTCGTCTCCCAGCTCATCTCGGTGACGCGCGACCGCGCCGGCGCCGTGGTCGACGGCTCCGACGAGAAGGTCACCGAGGTCACCGACGTGTGGACCTTCGCGCGCGACGTCTCCTCGCGCGATCCGAACTGGAAGCTGGTCGCCACCGAGGCCGGCCACTGACGGCCGCGACGGCGCCCCATGACCGCCGTCGCCCTCTCCTCCCGTCGCCTTCGCATCCGCCGCGGTCGAGTTCGCGCATTCGGCCTCGCGCTCGTCTGCGCATTCGGCCTGTCGATCGACGCCGTGTCGGCCGCCCCGGCGGCCCGGCGTGACGACCCCGAGACCCGCGGCCACGGCCGCCCGCCGCCCGAGATGCCGCTGGTCGTCGAAGACGCGCAGCTCGAGCCCGTCACCTTCGCCGATCTGCCCGGCTGGACCGACGACGACCAGGCCGCCGCGCTCGCCACCTTCAAGGCGAGCTGCCGGCCGCTGCTGCGCGGCGATCCCGCCGCCGACCCCCGGCCGATGCGGCGCGCCCTGATGGGACCGTGCCGGCGCGCCCTGGCCCACCGCGCCGGTGCCGGCTCCGAAAGCCCCGAAGCGGCGCGAAAATTCTTCGAGCAGAATTTCCGGCCGCTGCGCATCAGCCGGATCGGCGAGCCGGCCGGCTTCCTCACCGGCTATTACGAGCCGATCGTCGACGGCTCGCGCTTCCCGAACCAGATCTTCAAGGTCCCGATGTATCGCCGGCCGCCCGACCTGGTGGCGCCCGGCGCCAAGCCGGGCCAGCCCTTCCCCAACCGTGGCCAGGCGTTCCGCGTCCTCCCCGACGGATCGAGCGTGCCGTATTACGACCGCGGCGAGATCGAGGACGGGGCGCTCTCCGGCCGGCACCTGGAGATCGCCTGGCTGAAGGATCCGGCCGATCTCCTCACCATCCAGATCCAGGGCTCGGCCCGCGTGCGGCTGGAGGACGGCACGCTCCTGCGCGTCAACTACGACGGCCACAACGGCTTCCCCTACACGCCGGTCGGCCGGGTGCTGATCGAGCGCGGCCACATCCCGCGCGAGGAGATGTCGATGGCGCGCATCCGCGACTGGATGCGCGACAATCCGGACGAGGCGACCGAGGTGCGGCGGCAGAATCGCGCCTTCGTGTTCTTCCGCATCGTCGGGCTCGACGTGACGCAGGGACCGCTCGGCGGCCAGGGCCTCCCGCTCACCGACGGGCGCTCGATCGCGGTCGATCGCGTGCTGCACGTCTACGGCACACCGTTCTTCATCTCGGCCGAGCTCCCGATCACCGGCATCCGCACGAACGATCCGTTCCGCCGCACCATGATCGCCCAGGACACCGGGTCGGCCATCACCGGGCCGGCGCGCGCCGACCTCTATTTCGGCTCCGGCGACGAGGCCGGGCGGATCGCCGGCCGCATCCGCGAGCCCGGCCGCTTCGCCGTGCTGGTGCCGAAGGAGATCGATCCGGTCGCGCGCGGCGCCGCGCTGCCGCTGCCGCGGTTGCGGCCGCCGCCGTTGCCTGAAAAACCGGCCGCGAAGCCGAAGCCGTCACGCGCCGAGCCGCGCGCCGGCCGGCGCGCGCCGCAACGCTGACGCATCGTGGGGCGGGGCATGGTGCGCAAGCTCAGCGACGAGGAGCACCGGCTGTGGTCGGGCGTCATCCGCTCGGTGCGGCCGCTGCATCAGGCCCGCGCCTCGGTGGCACCGCTGCCCGCCGATGCGGCTGCGCCGGCGACACCGGAGCCGCGCCACGCGACGCGGGCCAAGCTCGCGGCCCCCCCGCGCGCCGCGAAGCCGGCCATTCCGGAGGCGCCGAAACCGCCCCCGCTCGCCCCGATCGGCCGGCGCGACACGCGGCGGCTGGCGCGCGGCACCACCGAGATCGAGGCGCGCATCGACCTGCACGGCATGACCCAGAGCCAGGCGCACGCGGCGTTGCGCGGCTTTCTCATGCGGGCACAGGGCCAGGGGTGCCGGCACGTGCTGGTGATCACCGGCAAGGGCGGCGACGGCGAGGGATCCGGACAGGGATTTGGGCACGGCCAGGGCCGCGGCATCCTGCGCCGGCAGGTGCCGTTGTGGCTGCAGCTGCCGGAGTTCCGCGCCTGCGTGGCCGGCTTCGACGCCGCGGTCGGCCACGGCGGCGCCGGCGCGCTTTATGTGCGGATCAGAAGATCACGCTCATAGCACAGGGCAAGAACGCCCCGGGCCCGACCCGCGCTCTGACCTAATTGTCTGCCCTTTGGATTAGACTTTTGATCCAACTCATACAGCTCTCAATTGCCCAGTTGGTTTGTGGGATGGATAGACTGGTCAGTTCTTCTGCCCCAGGTCCGTGGCTTAGTGGGTTCCGAACGTGCTTGAAGAAGACCTCCAACGTTTCAGCCTCCCAAGCTTCAAGGATTCCCCCACTCCTTAGATTGTCGATGTAGTTTTTCGCACCACGTTCCCGTCCCGTGGAGAGGCCTCTCTCGTTTGATATTATCTTAATCGTGCTTTCCAGAGCTTTTCCAGCATACAATGCAGGGTCGCGACCTTGCGTATCGCGCCTATCTATGGCATCCTTCATATCGTAATCTACGTTCTGCCATTTTGGGTCGGAAACCAACCTCCAGAAGGGTTTTTCGACCTCCTGATTTGTGATTTCATCAAAGACAAGCTGTATGAAGCCATTGTGGTAGTTAATACTAACGGCCCTCATGATTGACCGATGTGAGCCCAAGCTCGCATTCCGATCGAGGTGATAGTCTCCGGCTGGGCGACGAGGTGTCGCCAAGCGTCGCAGGCGGCGTCGACGATGTCGTCGTAGGTGTCGAAGACGCGGTTGGAGAGCCAGTTGCCGCGCAGGAACTGCCAGACGTTCTCGACCGGGTTGAGCTCCGGCGAGCGCGACGG
>NZ_NHSK01000021.1 GCF_016653355.1 Rhodoplanes elegans
ACGAGCTGGCGGATCTGTGCGAGCAGGTCGGCGGCGACGTGCAGGAGGTGGCGCGCGGCATCGGCCTCGACAACCGCATCGGCTCGAAGTTCCTGCATGCCGGGCCGGGCTACGGCGGCTCGTGCTTTCCGAAGGACACGCTGGCGCTGATCAAGATTGCGCAGGACAACGGCACGCCGCTGCGCATCGTCGAGACGGTCGCGGCCGTCAACGACCAGAGGAAGCGGGCCATGGCCCGCAAGGTCGCGGCGGCGCTCGGCGGGTCGGTGCGCGACAAGACCATCGCGGTGCTCGGCCTCACCTTCAAGCCGAACACCGACGACATGCGCGACGCGCCGTCGATACCGCTGGTGACGGCGTTCAACGACATGGGCGCCAAGGTGCGGGCCTACGATCCCGCCGGCATGGAGCAGGCGAAGCGCGACCTCGACGGCCTCGTCACCTTCTGTGCCAACGCCTACGAGTGTGCGCAGGGCGCCGACGCGGTGGTCATCGTCACCGAGTGGGAGCAGTTCCGCGCCCTCGACCTCGACCGCCTCAAGAGCGCGATGCGCCAGCCCGTGATGGTCGACCTGCGCAACGTCTACCGGGCGGACGAAATGGCGGCCGCGGGCTTCGCCTACTCCAGTGTGGGCAGGGCTATTGTGCCGGAGCATGTCCGATCGTGACGACGTGACAACGTGACGACAGCCCGGCGCCGTTGTGGCCAAGCCGCCGAGCCTGCCGCCGATCCCGACGACCGAATTCTGCAACAGTGTTGACGCTGCAGGCCGCTACCCAGACTGTAGCCATCGATAACAGCGAGAGCGAGCGGGACGGTGGGCCGGCGGATTTAGTCGATTGAGGCGGCCACGAATCGGTTTGGCGAAGTGGTCGAAGCCGCGCGTCACGAGCCTCAGACGGTCACGATTCACGGAAAGTCGACCGTGGTCGTCGTCGATGTCGAGGAGTAACAGCGCTTGCGCAGCCTGGAGCAGGCACAGGCGCCGTCGTTATCGAAACTGCTGCTAGCCATGCCGCAGGACGGCGGCGAATTCCCCCGCCTCGAAGCGCGGCCGCGCGACATCGAGCTCTGATGTACTTGATCGACACGGTCGTCCTATCTGAACTGCGCAAACGGCAGCGCAATTCCGCTCTCGTGGTGTGGTTCGGACGGCAGTGAACGGCCGGCTTGTTTCTCAGCGTAATCAGCGTCGGCGAGATCGAACGCGGCATCGCCCGACAACGCACGACCAATCCTGTTTTTGCCGGGACGCTCGCGGCATGGCTCGACCAACTCCTGGGCCTTTACGCGGAACGGATACTTCCCTTCGAGCTCCAGACCGCACGGCGCTGGGCGCTTTGAGCGCTGCGCGCTTTGAGCGCTGCGCTCGGCAATGACAGCGCCGACCTTATGATCGCCGCAACCGCACTCGAGCACGGCCTGACCGTACTGACGCGCAACGTGTCGAAATTCGAGCCACCGGCGCTCCTCTCTTCACCCTGTGTGAAACAGATCAGCGATTGGCGACCGATGACGCGGAAGGCTGCCTGACGCGAGTAGCGAACCTGCGGCTGCGCCCGCACCCATAGGGGTCATGGCGTCCAAAGGCATGCGGTCCGGTGAGAGGACCCTGTTCAGGCCACGATCTTCTCGATTTCGAGTTCGATCTCGATTGTGCGGGAGCGCGCCAGACAGGGGTGGAGAGTGGTCACGAGAGTCGCCACATGTTCGATGAATTAGGACGGCCGACGCGTGCTGACAAAAGAGGCGCTGGAGTATCTTCCAGCTGAGAAACACGCGCGCGGCGGTGAGCGAACAACGATTAAGGATCACAGAATCGTGTTTCGCCCGACGGAAGGCGGCGCCGGTAGGCTCGCACCATAGCAGGGGAGAGCCGCCGATGATCAGCGACGAGCAATTGCGCCTGCTGTTCGAGTCGGCGCCGAATGGCATGATCGTCACGGATCGCGCCGGGCGCGTCATGTTCGTCAACGCGCATGTTGAACAACTCTTCGGCTATTCTCGCGAGGAATTAATCGGAAGGCCGATCGAGATCCTGGTGCCCGAGCGGTTTCGCGCGGGGCATACGGGATTGCGTGATGGATTTGCGCGCAACCCTCGACCGCGGCCGATGGGAGCTGGACGCGATCTGTATGGACGGCGGAAAGACGGGGACGAGTTCCCGCTGGAGATCGGTATCAATCCTTTCCGCACCGACGACGGGAACTTCGTGGTCGCCTCCGTTGTCGATATCAGCGAGCGGAAGCGACACGAAGAGCACATCCGATTCATCATGAACGAGCTTTCGCATCGATCGAAAAATCTCCTCATGGTCGTGCTCGCCATCGCAAACCAGACTGTCCAGCGGGCGATCAGTTTCGGCGAGTTCCAGAAGCTGTTCGAAGACCGCCTGATGGCGATTGGGCGCTGTCATGATCTCCTTGTCGAGAAGGGTTGGGCGGGTGCCTCGATCGACGGGCTCATCAGCGCACAAATCGAGCAGTTTACCGGCATCGCCGCTCGCATAGACGCGGAAGGACCGGCGATCATGATTCATCCGGAGGCGGCGCAAAATATCGGGCTCGCCTTTCACGAACTCGCGATGAACGCGGTGAAGTACGGCGCATTGTCCTCTCCCGATGGACGGGTCGTGATTCGGTGGGATGTCGACCAAACGCACACGACCAAGCGGTTCCGTCTGACGTGGGAGGAGCAAGGAGGGCCGCCGGTCGATCCTCCACGCCATGAAGGCTTTGGGCACAAACTGCTCAGTCGCATCTCGAGAAATTCGCTCGACGGGACGGTGAGCGGGCTTGCGTTTCGACCCGAGGGATTATCGTGGCGGCTCGAATGCCCAGGAGAGCTCGTGATACGACACTGACAACGCAGCGAGAGTGAAAGGGCCGTCTGAATCGTCGGGCCGCCTTTCTTCGTGCGAAGCTCCGGCGCGCGTCGCGTATGGGCGGAACGAACCGGCATCCCCCTCGCGCGCGATGCTGCGCAATGTCCCCGGGCCAGGTGGCGGCGGAAGGTCGCCGGGCCGCGGTGCCCGGACAAACCGCCGCACCCCCACCGGCGCAAGGCAGTTGCCTCCCCGTCGCCGCCGTACCAAGGTTACGCGCGGACCCAGTCCAGGCCGGCGCAAGACCGGCGAGGTCCCCAGTTGATCGATCCCGTCGAATCCACCGGGCTCGAGATCGATCGTTCAAACCGAGGAGGGACGTGATGAGGAAGGCGACGCTCCTGTCGGCAATGGCGTCCGTTGCGTTTCTGGTAACGGCGATCGTTGCCGATGCCCAGCAGTTCGGCTCGGCGGCCGAGGCCAAGGCGATGCTCGAGAAGGCGATCGCCGAGGTGAAGGCGAACGAGGCGGCCGCCATCGAGAAGTTCAAGAAGGGCGAGGCCGGCTACAAGGATCGCGACCTCTACGTGTTCTGCTTCGACGCCAAGACCGGCATCGTCACGGCGCATCCCTCGCTGATCGGGACGGACATTCGGGTCCTCAAGGACAAGACCGGCAAGGTCATCGGAGAAGACATCTTCGCGGCCGCCAAGGACGGCACCGTCACGACGGTCGACTATTTTTTCCCGAAGCCTGGCGGCACCGACCCCGTCGCCAAGCAGTCCTTCGTCACGAAGGTCGGCGGCCAGGGCTGCGCGGTCGGCTACTACAAATAACGCCGAGCCTCGTCCCCGCGACGGTCTTCCGCGGTCGCGCCGCGGTGATGGGGCGCGTCTTCGCGCGGTGGTCTCGAACCCCGAGTTCCTGCGCGAGGGCGCGGCGATCCGCGGCTTCAAGCATCCCGACCGTATCGTCCTAGGCACCGCGGACGAGCGCGCCCGCAATGTGATGACCGAGCTCTACCGGCCACTGTACCTCAACCAGGCGCCGCTGATGTTCACGGCGCGCGGCACCGCCGAACTGATCAAGTACCCGGCGAATGCGTTCCTGGCCACCAAGATCACTTTTATCAACGAACTGGCGGATCGTCCCCCCTTCCCGGGGATCACGTGGTGGACCGTGCCGGCGCGGTGCTCGGCTTCGGGGGAACAGGGGCACCGACCAGGCAGTTTCGCCCGTTGGCCTTCGCTTGGTAGAGATGCCGGTCGGCCCGTTCGAGCAAGGCTTCGGCGGTTTCGCCCGGCGTCCATGCGGCAACCCCGATCGACAGGGTGACGTAGCCGAGCGTCTCCTTGGTGGCGCGGCGCAGGAGCGGCCGCTCGGCGACCGCCTTGCGAATCTGGTCGCCGATCGCCATGGCGTCTTCGAGCGAGGCATTCGGGAGCAGCACCACGAACTCGTCGCCACCGTAGCGGGCGACGAGGTCGTTCGCGCGCACGTTGTTCTTCAGCGCGAAGGCGACGAGGCGCAGCACGTCGTCGCCGGTCACGTGTCCGAACTGGTCGTTGAATTGCTTGAACCGGTCGACGTCGACCATGGCGAGCGAGAACGAGTCGGGCGCCTCCTCGTCGGCCGCCAGAGCCGTCGCCTGACTCAGAAAGAAGTCGAAATACTTGCGGTTCGCTAGCCGGGTGAGGGGATCCGTCATGCTCTCCAGGCGGAGCGTCTCCATGTTCTCCTGCAGGAGCCGGAACTGGTGCTCGGACTGCTGGAGCTGCGCCTGGAGGAGCGCGTTGGTCTGCTGGATCGCATCGGTGGAGCGGACCAGCGACTTGATCAGCTCCGACGCCGACGAGTTGGTGCCGCCAATGTCGAGGGTCTCGGCTGCGTTTTGGAGGTCGAGGCCGTAGTCGGCGGCCGAGCCCGAAGCGACCTTGATCACGTTCTCGACCTTGCGGGTCTCGGCGCCGAGCGCCTCGCCGACCGACAGCAGCTGGCCGAAATGCCGCTCGGTCGCGAAATGCCGGTCGTGGATGGCGTTCAGCCGCGTGCGCGACAGGGCACCCGGTCCGAGTTCCTCGATCTCGCGGTTGAGGGTTTGGTTGTGGCCCTGGAAATATGTGAACCAAACCGCGTAGGTCGCCGGATCCGGCACTTGGCCGAGATCGCGGATCCGCTCCAAGGCTTTTCGGGCGATGGCGAATGTTGCCACTTCGGACGTGGTGGTGGATTGCGACATGCGCGGTCTCTAGCGGGCGAACACCACGTTATCGTCCGACGATGACGGGCGATGGCCTGCCGCCGATCGTCGATCAGCATTTCCCATACACTATCGTCGCGACATAATAAGATAATGAATTGTTACTGCAACATGTGAATTTTGTCGCGCCGGTGTGTCCTGGGCGCGCGCCTCCGGACGTCCAGCGTCAACCCTGCTTCAGGCTGGCCCGCACCTCGGCCTCGATCGACGTCCAGATGTGGTCGACGAGCGCCGTGAACTCGGGACTGCGCTTGAGATGCAGGTCGCGGGGCCGCGGCAACCGCACCGGAATCTCCTCCCGGATGGTGCCGGGACGGGCGCTGAACACGATCACCCGGTCCGACAGGAACACCGCCTCGTCGATCTGGTGAGTGATCAGCAGCACGGTCTTGCGGGTCTCCTGCCAGATCGACAGAAGCTCGGTTTGCATGATCTCGCGGGTCTGCGCATCGAGCGCCGCGAACGGCTCGTCGAGCAGCAGGATCTTCGGATCCACGGCGAGCGCCCGGGCGACGTTGACGCGCTGGCGCATGCCGCCCGAGAGCTGGTGCGGATAATGATGCTCGAAGCCGCCGAGGCCGGCGATGTCGATGAAGTGCTGGGCGGTCCGGTGGGCCTCGGCTTTGGGCGTTCGGGCGAGCGTCAGGCCGTAGGCGACGTTCTCGATCACGGTCTTCCACGGCAGCAGCGAATCCTGCTGGAAGACCACCGCCCGGTCGCGACCGGGGCGATCGACGGCGCGGCCGTCCACCAGGACGCGGCCGCTGCTCGGCGCGAGCAGGCCGTCGATGATCCGCAGCAATGTCGACTTGCCGCTGCCGCTCGCCCCGACGATCGAGACGAACTCGCCCTCTGCGACGGTCATGTCGATGTCGCGAAGCGCCTCGACGACCGGCTTGTCGCGCCGGCCGAAGACCTTGCCGATCTTCTCGACCCGCAGCCGCACCGCCTCGCTCTGTGCCTCGCTCATTTTGACTCGCTCATTCCTGCCTCCACGGCGCCAGCCTTCGCTCGAGCGTCGCGAACAGAACGCTGCCGAGCAGTCCCATGGCGCCCAGCATGATGACGTAGCCGAGCACCCGGGCAGTGTCGAAGGTCTGGCTCGCCGACAAGATGGCGAAGCCGAACCCGGCGAACGATCCGAAGAACTCGGCCACCACGATGCCGACCAGGGCGCGGGCCCAGGCGACCCGGACGCCGCTGACGATGAAGGGCAGCGCGTAGGGGAACGTGACGGTCGAGAAGATCTGTAAAGGCGTCGCGTTGAACGAGCGCGCCGCCTCGACGAGCTGGCGGTCGGTCGCCCGCAGTCCCGCCTCGGTGGTCACCACGACCGGAAAGACCGCCACCATGATGACCAGCACGAACTTGGAGGCGAAGCCGAGGCCGAGCCAGGCCACGAAGAGGGGCGCGAGAGCGATGATCGGCACCGAGTTCAAGGCGCTGAGCACCGGCCCGGCGGTGAGCGACAGCGCCCGGCTCGACGCCAGCGCGAGCCCCGTCGCGACGCCGATCAGAACCGAGACGACGAACGAGGTGACCACCGCCGACACGGTCGCGACGGCATTGGTCCACATCGTGCCCTGCTCGACCTCCTTGGCGAGCGCGATCGCCACCTCGGCGGGAGGGACCAGCAGCAGGCGGTTGGTCACCAGCATCGAGACCACCTGCCAGACGACCAGGACGGCGGTCGTCGACAGGGCGATCCGGGCGAGGCCAGCCGCCCGGGTGTCCTGCTCGAGGAAGTCATACAGGCGTCGCACGGTCCGCTCTCGCCTAGAGGATCATGGTCATGCGCGGACCGCAGCCCGCGTCGGCGTGAGCGGGCCCGGTCTCGCGCGCCCGTCAGGCGAACCGGTCGCCCGGGGTGTCGTCGTCGCCTCTGCGTCGAGCAAGGCGGTCACGCATAGACGGCGCGGGCCTGCTTGCCCCAGCCCTTCTCGCCGATCACCTTGCCGTCGACATAGACGGTGCGGCCGCGCACCAGGGTGCGCACCGGCTTGGCCTTGAAGCGGCGGCCCGCGTAAGGCGACCATCCGGTCAGGCTCAGCACGTCGGCGTCCTTGATCTCGTACTCGCGATCGAGATCGATCAGGACGAGATCGGCATCGTAGCCCGGCATCACGTCGCCCTTTCGCGCCAGGCCGAAGAGCCGCGCCGGTCGGGTCGACATCGCCTCGACGGCGCGCTCGATCGGGAACTTGCCTTCGAGCGCGGCGGTCAGGAACATGCTGACGTAGAACTGCGTCGAGGGCGTGCCGGTGTGGGCCTTCCAGCCGTCGGTCCAGCCGATCTCCTTCTCCTCGCGGGTGTGCGGGGCGTGGTCGGTGGCGACGATGTCGATGGTGCCGTCGGTGAGGCCTTCCCAGAGGCTGGGGACGTTCTTCTCCGGCACCCAATAAGACAGGGCGTAGGAGCCGAGCCGCTGGATCGCGCCCCAGTCGCAGCCGAGGAACAAGGCCCACGGATTGATCTCGCAGGTCACCCGCTGGCCCGCCGCCTTGGCACGGCGGATCAGGTCGACGCTGCCCGACGTCTGGGTGTGGAGGATGTGCAGGTGACAGCCGGCCGCCTTCTGCAGGCGCAGGAGCGTCGCGATCGCCGTCTCCCAGATCACGCCGTCATGCGCCGCGTAGGCCTTGGCGTAAGCGAGCGCGTCCCGCTGCTGGCGCTCCCAGAAGTCCTTCTCGATGACGTCCATCAGGGCCTGATCGTGCGGATGGACCATCAGCGGAATGTCGACCTCGGCGCAGTGCTTCATAATCTCGAGGATCTTGCCGTGGTCGTGGACGCCGATGCCGGGCATGTGCGGATAGGAGCGCCCGGTGTCGACCACCATGAAGATCTTGAAGGCGGCGATGCCCTGCTCGGCCATGCGCGGAATCTCCTCCGCGATGGTGGGAGCCGGGTTGAAGTTCCAGTCGACGATCGCGTCGCGCTCGTAGATGGCGAACTGCTTCTTCAAGAGGTCGAGGCTGTTGGGCGGCGGATTGACGTTCGGCATCGCGACCGAGGTGGTGACGCCGCCGGCCGCGCATTGCAGGGTCGAGCTGTAGATCGTGTCCTTGTACTCGAAGCCCGGCGCGCTGCCCTCGCGGTGATGCGAATGCATGTCGATGACGCCCGGGATGACGGCGAGCCCCGAGGCGTCGATCGTCTCGGCGGCAGACGGTTCCTGGCCGGGCTCGTAGAGGCCGGCGATCTTGCCGTCCCGGATGCCGATGGAGGTGCGACTCTGGCCCTTGGCGGTGATGAGCAGGCCGTTCTTGACGATGCAGTCCATGGTCGACTCCCGGTCCGGGTCAGTTCGCTGGCGGGGGGGCAGAGGCCGGTCGGCGCTGCCGCACCGTATCGAGAACCTCGGCCACGTAGTCGCGCGTCAGCGCGCGAGCGATGAAGACGATCTGCGAGCGGCGCTCGGGCGTCGGCCACGCGGGCAGCACGGCGGGCGGGTGGAACAGGTGCTGCACGGCCTGCAGCACCACGGGGCGCGGTTCGCCGGCGATGTTCATGATCCCCTTGACGCGCAGCAGGTCGTCCCCGTGCGCCATCACCAGGGCATCGAGCCACGCGGCGACGTGCTCCCATTCCAGCGGCTCGTCGTAGACGAGGCAGAACGATCCGATCGCATCGTCGTGGCGGTTCACGTCGTGCCGGTGCTGGGCCCGGGCGCCGTCGTCCCGATCATGGTCGCCGTGATCGTGTTCGTGTTCGTGACCGTGATCGTGACCGTGACGGTGATCGTGCCCGGTCGGGCCGGACCCGTCGAGCGGGCCGTCGTGACCGCCCGCATAGGCTTCCGCGTTGAGCCAGGCGAGCACGTCGGCGCTCTTGGTCGCGGGATCGTAGATGTCGGCGGACGCGAGCTCGGAGGGCATCGGCATGCGGTCCGGGCGTGACACGTGGAGCCGCGCGCCGGGATTGAGGCCGCGGATGCGTGCGGTGAGCCCGTCGCGCGCATCCGCGGCAGATGCGAGATCGGCCTTGGTCAGGACCACCTCGTCGGCGACCGCCGCCTGCTTCACGGCCTCCGGGTGGCGGTCGAGGGTCGTCCCGCCGTTGACGGCATCGACGGTCGCGATCACGCGCGTGAGCCGATAGCGCCTCGCCACCGGCATGGTCATCAAGGCTTGGATCACGGGCGCCGGGTCGGCGAGCCCGGTGGTCTCGATGACGACCCGGTCGAACGCCTTGACCTCGCCGGACGCGCGCTTTTCGGTCAGCTCACGCAGCGTGTCGACGAGGTCGCCGCGCACCGTGCAGCACAGGCACCCAGTGGAGAGCTCGATCGTGTTGTCGCTGCTCGCCGCGATCAGGGCGTGGTCGATGCCGATCTCGCCGAACTCGTTGACGATCACGGCGGCGTCGGCGAGGTCGGTGGTGCGCAGCCAGGCGTTCAGCAGCGTCGTCTTGCCGCTGCCGAGGAAGCCGGTGAGCAGCGTCACCGGCAGGCGCTCGTCGGTCGTCTCGGGCATCGCTCACTTCGCCGCGAGATAGGCGGGATCGAAGTAGCGCGACAGGTCGAACGGCTTGGAGGACGCCGGGTTCGCGCCGATCGCCTGGTCGATCTTGATGATGTTCTCGAGCCCGGCGGCCGTCACGTCGAGATTGCGGGCGATCGCTTGCTGCTCCTCCACGATGAATTTGTAGGAGTCCGCGCAGATGTCACGGTCGGTCTTGGTGAAGGCGGCGAGGATGTCGATCGCCTTGTCGCGATTGGCCGGGTCGTAGATCCAGACGGCCGCCTTCTGCATCGCCTTGGTGAGGCCGATCGCCGCCTCGCGGTTCTTCTCGGCCCACGGCTTGTTGAGCACCAGCGGCGTCTGCACGTACGGATCCGTGTAGACGTCGAGCACCTTCATGCCCTGACGGACCGCCAGAGTGTCGAACGGCGCGATCAGAAGGGCACCCTGCACCTGTCCGTTACCGAGCGCGACGACGCGGTCGCGCGAATTGGTCAGCGCCACCATCTTGAGGCTGCGCGGGTCGACGCCGAGCCGCTGCAGCTGGAAGCGCAACAGGTTGGCGGTGCCGCCCTCGACGGCACCCGCCGTCACGGTCGCGCCTTCCAGCTGCTTCGCCGCCGTGACCCCGGTGCCGCCGACCAGCCGCAGGATCGTCTTGCCGAGAACGGCGCCGCTCATCACCACCGGAGCACCCTGATCGATCGCCCGGATCACGACGTCGCCCAGCGAGATGCCGGCCTCGACGCTGCCCGACGAAACGGCCTGCAGCAGGGTCGGACTCGAGCTCGCCACCAGATCCTTCACGACGATGTTGCGCTCCGCATAGAACCCCTGGTCGCGGGCGATCGCGTGCAGCCACAGCAGGGCACTGGGGGCCAGCATGGCGACCCGGACCTCGGTCGGCTGCTGGGCCCGTACCGGAGCGGGTGCGATGGCGATCGCCAGGACGAGGCCGAAAATCAGGGGGCGGAGGACGGATCGCATGACGGTATCTCCTCGGGGGCAGGGATGGTCGTCGTTGGCGCGTCTACATTGTCAGTATATGACAATGTCGCCTATAGTCAAAAGCTGCAAAATTGCGCAACAGGGTGGATCCTCGTCATGAATGGCCCAGCGCGCATTCTCGCCGTCCTGCAGCTCTACGAGACCGCTGGGCCGGTCCTCACCGTCGACGACATCGCGCGGTCGCTGAACCTGTCCGCCAGCACGGCCTATCGCAGCGTTCGCTCGCTGGTGCAGGCGGGTTTTCTCGATCCGGTGGCGGGCGCCGGCTACGCGCTCGGACCCGCCTTCATCCGCTACGACCGGCTGCTGCGGCAAGGCGATCGGCTCAGCCGGATCGCGGAGCCGGTGATGCGCGACCTCGTCGCGGGGGCGGGAGGGCG
>NZ_NHSK01000022.1 GCF_016653355.1 Rhodoplanes elegans
TCCTCGGGCTCTGATCGAGACGATACGGCGGGCCGCCCTCGGGCGGCCCGCTCGCATGTCGGGATACGGGGGATAGCCTCGTGCGACCGCCAGTGTCGGCTTGTGTTCGGCCACATCCCATGGTGCTCTTCGGTTTGATGCATCGCACCCAACCGGGATCGAGACCGCACCATGGCCGACACTGTTCTGGAGCCGCGCAGCCTGTTCTTCGAGGATCTCGCCATCGGCATGAGCGAGACGCTGGAGCGCACCGTCACCGACGCGGCGGTCCGCGCCTTCGCCGACGTCAGCGGCGATCACAATCCGATCCACCTGTCTGAGGAGTACGCCGCCGGGACCATGTTCAAGTCGCGCATCGCGCATGGCGTGTTCACGGCGAGCCTGATCTCGGCCGTGCTCGGCATGCGGCTGCCGGGGCCGGGCGTCATCTACATCTCGCAGACCCTGAACTTCCGCGGGCCGGTGCGGATCGGCGACACCGTCCACGTCAAGCTCGAGATCGCCGAGCTGATGCCGGAGAAGTGTCGGGCCCGCATCTCCTGCACCTGCACGGTCGCCGGCGAGGTGGTGCTCGACGGCGACGCCTGGGTGAAGGTGCCGTCGCGGCTTCCCAAGCCCGACGCTCCCAAGCCGGCCTGACGGAGCGGCGCGCGGGATCGCCCCGCCCGCGCGCTAATCCGCGCGCCCACGTATAACGACCGCGAGCGGTCACATGCGGCGAATGAATTAGCTGCCGCACAGCGAACGTGTATAATTTTCATCGCACGATCGGGGCGGGACTCTTGTCAGGAGGGCCGCATGCCTCAACCACAACGGTCCTGGGTTGAGCTGGCCGTCATTCTTCGCATGCGACACGACCGGCCGCCCGCGGTGGCGCAGCGCCGTGACGCGACGCCCGCCGGCGGCATCATCGCAGACGCCGCGGCCGACGACGTCGGGTTCGACGATCTCGCCGACATGGTGCTGGACTTCGCCTCCGACCCTGGCGACGACGGCGCCGACGACGGCTTCCGCACCGCCGGCAGCGCCGTGGTCGACGACCTTCTGCTGTGCCGGCGGATGCGGGCGCTGCGCCTCGATCCCGACGAGCTCTACTGCAGCGAGCCGCGCGCCTTCGGCATGCTCCGGCGGCTGTGCGCGACGTGTCCGGTCCCGGGCCGCTGCGCCCGCGATCTCGCCGACGAGTTCGCCGATCCGGCCTGGCAGGACTGGCGCAACTACTGCCCGAACGCGACGACGCTGAGCATCCTCAGCGCCCTGCGCGGCTGCGGCATGGGCGATGCCGATCCTCCGGCTGGCCAATAGACCACGCGCGGCGACAGGGGTGGGGCGCCGCCGTCGGATTTCGACCCCGTGCCCCGGACAAGGCGCGTCGGGCCGCAGGCCTGACGCGTCGCAGAGCCGGGGCCCAGGGGCGGCACGACGGGCATCTCGGCTAAAGCTTCGAATGGGCGCCCTGGGTCCCGGTTCGCGACGCGTCGCGTCGCGCCCGGGACACGAGGCTTTCACCCTGGCTGCAAAGTGGATCTGCAGACGTTTGGGCAGCGCAGACCGGCCGCTCGCTTGTGCGCGGCCGAGCCTTCAGCTCAGACCACGACCTTGCGGTAGAGGTGCCAGGTCGCGTGCGCCAGCACGGGCAGCACCACGGCGAGCCCGATGAAGAACGGCAGCGACCCGATGGCGAGCGCGACCGCGACGATCAGGCCCCACGCCGCCATGGCGACCGGGTTCTTGGCGACGGCCCGCACCGAGGTGTGCATGGCGCCGACGGCGCCGACGTCGCGGTCGAGGAGCATCGGGAACGACACCACGCTGATCACCAGCACGGTGAGGGCGAAGACGAAGCCGATGGCGTTGCCGACGATCAAGAGCGTGCGGCCGTGCGCGGTGCCGAACACGTCGGCCAGGAAACCGGACAGCGACTCGGGCGAGCCGTAGCCGAACAGGCTCTCGTACAGGCCCTCCGCGACGGCGAGCCAGACCACGAACAGCAGCATCAGGAGGCCGCCGAGCATCGCGATCGAATCGATCGACGGGTTCTTCAGCACCCCGAAGGCGTCGCGCCAGCCCGCCGGGTGGCCCTGCTCGCGGCGGCGGCTGAGCTCGTAGAGCCCGAGCGCCACGAACGGACCGACCAGGGCGAATCCGGCGACCAGCGGGAACAGCAGCGGCACCACGTCGTAGCCGAAGCTCATCCGGGCCAGCACCAGGCCGACGATCGGATAGAGCAGGCTCAGGAACACCACATGGCTCGGCATGGCGCGGAAGTCGTCGATGCCGCGGCGGAGCGCATCGCCGAGATCGGCCAGCCCGATGCGCCGGATCGCGGGGCGGATCGGGTGCTCGACCGATCCGGCGAAGACGTGAAGTGTCGACATGCAGTCCTCCCTTTGGCGTCTGCTCGACGGCATCTGCGCATGCGGGACGACCCTGCGGCTCGTCGCGGCCGCTTGCACGAGAGGTCGTCCACCATCGAACAGGCTAGGCCGAAGGCGGGATCACGCGGTTTCACGAAGCCGCCAGTACAACCGCGCGCATTGTCGCAGCGGTCGTGTACGCCAATACCGTCGCGTCACAGGGATGGCACGCGAGGGGGCGCAGCGAGGCTGTTGTCGGCGTCGCGGGACGCTCCGGCGCTGGGCGCAGCCGTCAGGGGCGCAGCATCTGCACCTTGGCGGTCGCGACGATCCGCTGGGCGATCACGACGGGGCAGTCCGGCGCGTGGACGATCGCCTCGACCGGGTGCTGCCAGGAGGCCGACGCGCCGCACAGCTTGCACTTGTTGGCGGCGCCGCCGTCCTCCTCCGACACGGTCTCGACCGCCGTCTTGAGCAGGGCGGCGGCAACCTTGCGGACGTCCTCGTCGGAGATGGCGGCGGTGAGGTCGGTCATTGGCATCGTTCCGAGCCGTACGAATGATCGGCAATGGGTGGTGAGCCCGCCGGGACTCGAACCCGGGACCCCATGATTAAAAGTCACGTGCTCTACCGACTGAGCTACGGGCTCCTGCGCGCCCGTGTGTAAAGACCCGGCCCCGGCGTGGCAAGTCGCCGCCGACGACGTGTGGATGCGACGTCGTGCGGACGCGGCGGTGCCGGCGGCCCGGGCGTCGCCTCAGGCGATGCATCGGGCGGGACCCGGGATCGCCGGCCTGCGTGTGGTCTTCGGCGGGCCCCCGCGCGATACTGCGGCAAAGCCTTTTGCCGAACGAGGAAGAGATGCCGATCGTCAACCGAGTCGCCGACCTTCATGCCGAGATCACGGCCTGGCGGCGGGACCTCCACGCCCATCCCGAGCTTCTGTACGACCTGCCGCGCACCTCGGCCGTGGTGGCCGAGAAGCTGAAGGCCTTCGGTTGCGACGAGGTCGTCACCGGGCTCGGCCGCACCGGCGTGGTCGGGGTCATCCGGGGCGGCAAGGGTCGCGGCGGCAAGGTGATCGGCATGCGGGCCGACATGGACGCGCTGCCGCTCGACGAGCTCGGCGACCTTCCCTACAAGTCGACCACGCCCGGCAAGATGCACGCCTGCGGTCACGACGGCCACACCGCGATGCTGCTCGGCGCCGCCCGCCATCTCGCCGAGACTCGCAACTTCGCCGGCACGGCCGTGGTGATCTTCCAGCCGGCCGAGGAGGGCGGGGCGGGCGCCAAGGCGATGATCGAGGACGGCCTGTTCGAGCGCTTCGGCATCGACGAGGTCTACGGCATGCACAACTGGCCGGGCCAGCCGGTCGGCCGCTTCGCCACCCGGGTCGGGCCAATCATGGCGGCGCAGGACACGCTGCGCATCGACATCGAGGGGGTGGGCGCGCACGCGGCGCGGCCGCATCTCGGCGTCGACACGATCCTGGTCGGCTGTCAGATCGTCAATCAGATCCAGTCGATCGTGTCGCGCAACGTCGACCCGCTGAAGAACGCCGTGGTGTCGATCTGCCTGTTCCAGTCCGGCACGACGGACAACATCATCCCGCAGACGGCGAAGCTGCTCGGCACGGCCCGCAGCCTCGCGCCCGAGGTCCGCGACCTCCTGGAGGCGCGGCTGACCAAGATGATCGCGGCGACGGCGGAGGCCTACGGGGCGAAGGCGAAGTTCGAGTACCGGCGCGGCTACCCGGTGCTGGTCAATCACGCCCGCGAGGCCGAGTTCGCCGCGGGCATCGCGGCCGACGTGACGGGCGCCGACAATGTCGACACCACGATCCCGCCCTTCATGGGCGCCGAGGACTTCGCCTACATGCTGCAGAAGCGGCCCGGCGCCTTCGTGTTCGTCGGCAACGGCGACTCGGCCGGCCTGCACAATCCCGCCTACAACTTCAACGACGACGTGATCCCGTACGGCACCTCGTACTGGGTGCGCCTCGTCGAGACCGCCCTGCCGGGGTGAGGGTGGGGGCGGGGCCGCCGCTCCGCGGCCGCGTGCCCCGGACAAGGCGCCTCCGGCCCCAGGCCGGAGACGCCGCAGAGCCAGGGCCCAGGGGCGACACGTCGAGGCGTCGCCCTTTGCGGCCGCCCTCCGGATGGTCCTGGTCTGCGGCCCCTAGGTCCCGGCTCGCGCTGCCGCGCTTCGCGCGCCAGCGCGTCCGGGACACGAGGCCGAGTTCCAAGCGACGAGCAGCGCTTCAAGACAAAAAAGGCCCGGCATAAGCCGGGCCTTTCGATTTAACGCGGTGAAAAACCGTCGGCTCACTGGGCCGGCTCGACCGCCTTGTCGGAGGTCATGGCCGGCTCGGCGCGGCGAACCGGCACCGGGCGCCGCGGGGCGAGGCCGAGAAGCTCGGCGGTGCGGGCCTGCAGGTTGCGCCAGACGGCGAAGTCGTTGAGCGGCGAACCCTCGAGCCCGGCCAGCGCGACCGCCGACAGGAACGGCAGGCTCTGCACCACGAGGACGATCGCGAACAGGTTCACCTCGCGGACGCTCTCGTGATTCGTCGCCCAGACGATGAAGGCGCCGATCAGCAGCAGGGCCCCGAACACCGCCTCGTCGAAGGCCGGGAACGACACCCGCTTCTTGGTCTTGCCGCCCTTGGCCGTGACCACGAAGGGCAGGTGGTCCTTGATCAGGCCGGTGCCGACCGCCTTGGCGACCGTCCACTGCATGGCCATGGCGGCCAGCATGGCGCCCGTCGCCTGCAGCGGGCCGATCTTCACCCGCGACCGGTAGAGGGTCGTGAAGTGCAGGATCGAGACCACCGAGGCGGCCAGGATCGGGATGGTCAGGACCTTGTCGGGAATCGCGATGCCGACGAAGGCGACAACCGGCACCCACAGGAGGTTCAGCATCGCGACGACGACGCCGAGGCTCTCCGCACCCATCCAGTTCACCCAGCCGAGCAGGAACTCGCGGCGCTGCGCCGCGGTGAGGTTGCTCATGCCGGGCAGGAACCGGCGCCAATGCTTCTTGGCGATCTGGAAGCCACCATAGGCCCAGCGGTGGCGCTGCTTCTTGAACGCCTCGAACGTGTCGGGCAGCAGGCCGTGGCCGTAGCGGCGGTTGGTGTAGAGGGCGCGCCAGCCCTGCTCGTAGATGGTGAGGCCGAGATCCGTGTCCTCGCAGATCGTGTCCGACGACCAGCCGCCGGCGTCGTCCATGGCGGCGCGGCGGATCAGGCACATCGTCCCGTGCGTGACGATGGCGTCGACCTCGTTGCGCTGGACCATGCCGATGTCGAAGAACCCGGCATACTCGCCGTTCATGATGTGGTGCAGCGGCGTCTTCTCGCCGTCGCGATGGTCCTGCGGAGCCTGCACCAGGCCGACCTGCGGGTCGGCGAAGGCCGGCACCAGGTCCTTCAGCCAGTCGGGCGTGACCGTGTAGTCGGCGTCGATCAGGCCGATGATCTCGGCGTCCGGCGCCGTGTGCTGCATGGCGATGCGCAGCGCGCCCGCCTTGAAGCCCTTCACGTTCTGCAGATTGAGGAACTTGAAGCGGTCGCCGAGCAGGCGGCAGTGCGCCTCGATCGGGTCCGTGTAGGCCGGATCCGTGGTGTTGTTGATCGCCACCACGCATTCGAAGTTCGGGTAGTCGAGCCGCGCCACCGAGTCGAGCGTCGCCTTCAGCATCTCGGGCTGCTCGTAATAGGCGGGGACGTGGATCGACACCTTCGGGGCGAAGCCCTCCGGCGCCTTGGTGCCGGGCCGGACCAGCCGCTGCGGGCCGCGGCCGAACAGCACCTGGGCGATCTCGTCGATCTTCCACATGGCGATGACGACCAGCGGGATCATCAGCAGCACGCCGATGCCGAGCGCGATCGCCTGGCCCATGACGAAGTAGTGGCCGCTCCAGTAGTCCCAGACGACCCCGGTCCAGGCGCCGACGATGTTGGCGAAGACCGCGAGGGTGAGGGCCTGCAGCAGGGTGGCGCCGGTCACGAACAGGATCGGCAGCGACACCACGAGGCTCGCCACCACGGCGACGACCGCGAGGGTGACGAAGGCCGGGTCGTAGACCGGGCCGGTCCAGGCGAACTTGGGCTGGCGGGCGGCGTCGAACAGGCCCCAATAGGCGCCGACCGAGCCTTCGAAGGTCTTCCACGGCTGGTCGAACGCTTCGATGATGTTGTAGTCGATGCCCAGCGCCTCGGCCCGTGCGACGAAATCGCGCAGCAGCGTCGCCTGGATCTCGCGGCCCGGCTCGGCAGCGCGGCGATTGTAGCCGGCGCTCGGCCAGCCGAACTCGGCGATGACGATGCGCTTGCCCGGGAACGCCTCGCGCAGCTTGTAATAGTTGTTGATCGCGAGATCGACGGTCTCGCCGGCCGAGAAGCCTTCCCAGTAGGGCAGGATGTGGACGGCGATGAAGTCGACGGCCGAGGCGAGCTCGGGGTGGTTCAGCCAGGTCGAGTAGATTTCACCGGTGGTGACCGGGACGTTGCCGCCGACCTCGCGCTTCACCTGCTGGATGTAGCGGATCAGCTCGCCGACCTGCTCCTTCTCGGAGAGGTCGCGCGTCACGGTGGCGCCGCCGGCCGTCTCGGTCTTCTTCTTGAAGTCGGCGCGGTAGATCGCCTCGTTGCCGACCACGATGGCGTTGATGTTGCGGTTCTTGCGGTAGAGGTCGACGACCGACTTGATCTCGCGCTCGTTGCGCTTCAAGTCGCCGTCGAGCCAGGCGCCGACCGCGACCTTCAGGCCGAACTCGTTGGCGACCGGGGGAACCAGCTCGGCGCCGCCGGTGGCCGAATAGGTTCGGATCGCCCTTGTGTAAGGCGACAGCACCTTCAGATCGTTCCGGATCTGCTCGGTGGTGGGACGGTTGCCCTCTTCCGGATGCCCCTCGAAGGGCGAGTAGGACACGCTGGTCAACGGTCCGGAGACGTTGGGGGCCGAGCTCTGGCTTTGCCAGATGGCCCACGCGCCCGCGTGCAAGCACGCAACGAGCGCGACCACCGCAGCGACGGAGCGCATGGTCTCTTCTCTACCGAATGGGGCGGAGGTGATCGGTCTCGAGCCTGTCCCCTAGGCTCGACCGGGAAAGGCCTTGCGCTGCACCATATGGATACCGCGCGGCCTTCTTCAAGTAGACTTTGGACATGGCGAATTCAGGGCGACCCGACCGCCATGCAGCGCAACCTTACAGCCCCGTAAACGACGTCAACGCGGGTTCGTTCCTTGCTGGGGAGCAGGAGCCGCCGCGGCCGCGGCCGGAGCCGCCGGGGCGGTATCCGGATTCAGCCAGCAAGCATGCACACGCGTGTTCAGGGTTTCGGTGGCCTTCGGGTCGATGTTGCCCTGTCGCACGACGCACCTGAACGTCGTCTGAACGTGACCGCCCGGGCAGCCGAAACGATCGTAGAGTTCGAGGTGCCGGAACGCGGTGTCGAGGTCGTCGCGCCACAGCAGGCTGACCACCCGCTCGCCGAGCCAGACGCATTCGGCGGCGGCGGCCGGACCCTGCAGGGCGCGGCCGGCCTCGACGGTCTGGTCCGCCCGCGTCTTGCGTTCGGTGCGAGCCGGATCGGCCGGCGGCTGTTGCTGCGGCGACTGAGGGGCCGGCTGCTGCTGCTGTTGCGCCGGCGGCTCCGGCGGCTTCTGTTCCGGCGCCTGGGCGGCGGCCGGCGAAAGGAGTGCGGCACACGAGAGGAATGCTGCAGCGACGGCGGCGGCAGCGACGCGCGAACCGGAAAGAGGCATGATGTGCTGTGAGCCTGGGCGAGTTCGTCCAGGACGGCGTGGACCATCATGGACCGGAGCGGCATTACGGCATGGCGACAATGTCAATCTTGCGACGGACGGATCGTCTTGTCCACTTGTCCGCGCTGCAATCCCGGTCGTCCTCGTCCGTCGTGTGACACGCCCTCCGGCACCGGTTCCGAAAGCGCTGCGCGGTGGCGGGACGACGCCCGCGACGGGCCGCGGCGCACGGCCCGCGGCGCACGGCCCTCTTGGCGCGGCGCCGGCGGCACGGTAGGCACCTGCCGGTCGCTCTCCCACGGAAGCCTCCATGCGTCTCCCGCTCAGCCTTCTGGTCGTCGCCGTCGCGCTCGTGGCGGGGTTCTGGTGGTGGCTCGGCCGGCCCGTCCCGGTCGGGTCGGTTGCGGCCGGCGCGCCGCCGGCCGACCGCAAGCTCGAATGCATCTCCTATGCGCCGTTCCGCAGCGCCCAGAATCCGTTCGATCTCACGCTCAAGATCGAGCCCTGGCAGATCGAGGAGGATCTGGCGCGGCTCGCGCCGCTGACCCGCTGCATCCGCACCTACTCGATCCGTAACGGCCTCGACCAGGTGCCGGCGATCGCCGAGAAGCACGGCCTGAAGGTGCTGCAGGGGCTGTGGCTGTCGAGCCACCGCGAGCTCAACCGGGCCGAGATCGCCGGCACGATCGCGCTGGCCAAGCGCTTCCCGCAGGTGATCAGCAGGGTGGTGGTCGGCAACGAGGTGCTGCTGCGCGGCGAGCTTTCCGCCGCCGATCTCGGCGCGATCATCCGCGAGGTTAAGGCGGCCGTGCCGGTGCCGGTCACCTATGCGGACGTCTGGGAGTTCTGGCTGCGCAACCGCGACCTCGCCTCCGCCGTCGACTTCATCACCATCCACATCCTGCCGTACTGGGAGGACATCCCGATCTCGGCCGCCGAATCGGGCGCGCATGTCGAATCGATCGTGAGGAAGGTCGCCGATGTGTTTCCAGGGCGCGACATCCTGGTCGGCGAGGTCGGCTGGCCGAGCGCCGGCCGCATGCGCGAGGCCGCGCTGCCGTCGCTCTCCAACGAGGCGCTCGTCGTGCAGGACGTGCTCGCCCGCGCCGCCCGGGGCGGGTTCCGGGTCAACGTCATCGAGGCCTTCGACCAGCCGTGGAAGCGCATCCTCGAAGGCACGGTCGGCGGCCACTGGGGCATCCTCACGGCCGGAGACCGGACGCCCAAGTTCCTGGTCGGCGAGCCGGTGTCGGATCATCCCGGCTGGGTGAAGCAGGCCGGGCTCGGCATCGCCGTGGTGCTGGCCGTGTTCGGCGCCGCCCTCCTGGTCGCCGGGCCCGGGCGGACCGGGATCGGCGTGGCCGTGTGGGGCGCCGTGATGATCGACGCCGTCGTCGGCGGCGCGCTGGCCGGCTGGACGGCCGAGAAGATCATGGTCGAGAGCCTCGGCTGGGGAGGCTGGGTGCGGGGCGCCGGCTTCGCGCTGGTCGCTCTCGCGGCGCCGATCGTCGGCGCCGGGCTCCTGGTTCGCGGCACGCGGCCGCCCGGCCTCGTGCTGGCGCTCGGCGGCCGGCCGGACCGCACCGGCGACGCCCTCGCGACCGCCGGGGCCTGGCTCCTGGTGCTGACCGCCGTGCTCGCCGTGCAGACGGCGCTCGGCCTCGTCTTCGATCCGCGCTACCGCGACTTCCCGTTCACGGCCCTCACCGCTGCGACGCTGCCGTTCCTGCTGATGGCGGTGCTGCCGGCCGGAAAGGCCGAGACGACGGGCGGCCGCGGCGCGGCCGAGACCGTGATGGCCGTGACGCTCGCGCTGTCGGCCGGGTTCATCGTGCTCAACGAGACGGTCGCGAACTGGCAGGCCGTGTGGCTCGCCGTCGTCTTCGTCCTCCTCGCCGTCACGCTTCTTCGCGTGCGGGGCGGGCGAGGCTCAATGCCAAGATAGCGGCGCCGGTGCCGGCGAGGCCGGCATTGTAGAGCACGACGCCGAGCGCGCTCGCCGCGAGCCCGATGGCGAGCATGAACACCGACGGCCGGATCAGGTTGATCAGCGCGGCGCCGAGCGCCACCCAGCCGAACACCCCGACATTGAACAGCCGCGACGTCACCAGCCGCACCGTGCAGACCCCGGTGTGGGCGTGGGTGCCGGCGTCGCAGGCGAGCCCGACCGGCGTGTTCTCGACCACCAGGTAGCGGATCCACAAGGCGGTGCCGAGCGCCAGGAAGCCGACCGTGATCAGCCCGTTGGTGGCGCGGCAGGAGGGCAGGAAGCGGGTTCGCATGGGGCCTTTTGCTCTCGTCCATCGAGGGCTTTGCATGGTCCGGTCATTCCGGGGCGGCGCACCGCGCCGAACCCGGAATCCAGCCCAGGATATGGCGTTCGCCGCTGGATTCCGGGTTCGCGCCGGAGCCTGCGCCTGGACGGCGCATGCGCCGTCCGGGTGGCGCGCCCCGGAATGACGAAGCCTGCAAAGCCGTCCGGTCCGCAGAGAACCCCGATCGCCCCGTCGGCGCAAGCGCGCCGAAGCGTCGCTGCGCGGCGAGGCCGCGTGCGTCAGGGCAAAGCGAGCATCTGGCCGTCGTAGCTGGTCGCCCGGCAGGCGACGCCGGCGATGGCGACCGACGCGCACAGCCGCGACGCGGCGAGCGCGCTCGCCACCGGCCCGGCGACGAGCCGCATCTCGACCAGCCCGGGCTTGCCGCCCTCGCGCAGCGCGATCGCCGGCTTCACCTCGCTCAGGAACTCGCCGGCCTGGCTGTCGCGCACCTTGGCCCACAGCCCGCGCAGGCTGTCGATGCTGTTGGGGCCGCCGATCTCGATGGCGAAGCGCTTGCCGGGCTCGGGCGCGGCCGGGGCGGGGGCGGCCG
>NZ_NHSK01000023.1 GCF_016653355.1 Rhodoplanes elegans
GTGGCGCGAGATCGATGATGCCCGTCCGATGGGCGTCGCGCGCGAGCTGGCGATCGAGGTTCGTCCAGCGCTCGGCCTCGATCTGTCGCTCCAGCGCGGTGCGGATGTCGTGATCGGTGCGCGGGCCAAGCTCCTGGGTGATCAGGTCGCGCGCGCGGTCGCGCATGCCTTCCTTGATGTAGTCGCGCGCGATGACAAGGTTCTCGCCGTCGTCACGAACGCCGCGCACGATCAGGTGGATATGCGGGTGCTCGGTGTTCCAGTGATCGACCGCCACCCAGTCGAGCCTCGTCCCGAGGTCTCTTTCCATCTGCCCGACCAGGTCGCGGGTAAACCGCTTGAGGTCCGCCATCTCGATCGCGTCGTCCGGCGACACGATGAAGCGGAAGTGGTGGCGATCGTTGGCGCAGCGCTCCGCGAACGCCTTGGGATCGGCGTCGTCAGTACCGGGACCGAAGAGCCGCGCCTTCTCTCCGTCCCGGGTGACGCCCTCGCGCCGCAGATAGCCGAGATGGGTCGCGAGGGGGGCGCCGCGCGCGCCGTGGCGGACGACGCGCGCCTTGACGACGGCGCCGCGCGAGCGCGCGGTAATGAGGCGGTTGGCCTGCACCGAGGCACGCTGGCCGCAGCCGAAGCGCGAGCGACGGCCGGGGCCGATCGTCCCGTTGCGGGAGACGGAGCCGCCGGCGCGCTCAGCGGCGGCGAGCGCCTGGGCGATGAAGGGTCGAGCCCGCTGCGCGCGGGTGGAGCGGATGCGGCCGGGCCGGATGCGGAAGTCATCTTCGGCGCTCATGGCCGCGACCCCGCACATCGCGCCAAGCGACGGAATTCATTGTAAAAGTGACGAAGCCGCAGGCTGCGCCGGGACGGCGCACCTCGCGGTTTCGGCATGTAACCTATTGCAAAACCACAACCGTCATGGCGCGCACATCGCGCCCCTTTATCCTGCCATCGTGCGGTTGTGGTTACGTCCTCCCGCCTCATCACACTCTGTCGTGCGCTGGGGTTCGCTACACCGCGATCTGGAAACAGGCGCGTCATTGCTGCGGGTCCGGACTAGCCTGTGCGACGAAAAGGCTGGAGGAGCGCGGTGAAAGCGATGCCGCGTCATGCGCTTGCGGTGTCGTCGCGTCGTCACCGGGCACGCGCTGTTCTTGCGATGGTGCTGCATTCGCGCTGCCGTTCCCGCGCACGACAAACAAAGAGGAGCGGGTCCACGCGAGCGGATCGGGTGCAATCGTGGCTGCGTCATCGAGCGGCTTGCCGCCGATAAGGGGCGCGAGCAAAGCGACATAGGCGCGCGTTTCGGCTGGCAGCGCGCGAACGCCCGCGAGGTATTCCTCATATCGCTGAGGGCCTGCGTTGTAGGCCGCGAGGAAGCCGGGTGAGCCATAGCGGTCATACAGTTCGCGTAGGTACGCGGTGCCAGCGAAGATATTGTCGTGTGGGTCGAAGGGATCGCTGCCGAGACGATAGCGAGCCCGCAGCTCAGGCCATGTGTTGGGCATGATCTGCATCAGGCCCATAGCGCCCGCACGAGAGACGGCGCGCACGTCGCCCGCGCTTTCGGCGCCCATGACCAAGCGTATCCATGCAACTGGGACGCCGAAGCGCCGCGCTGCTTCAGTCATGTAGTTGGCGATCGGTTGCGCCCGTTGAGCGCGCGCGACGGCCGCGTCCTGACCAAGCGCTGCGCCAGTGAATGGCCCGACGATCAGCAGGCCGGAAAGGAGAAGAGCGGCAAGACGCCGGGCAAGCGACGCTCGCCCGGCCGCCTCACTCCGTCTCCGCGAGATCGAGCGGATGACCATTACTTCAGTCCCGCTCGGGGCGCTTCTGCGGGCGGCTCCAGTGCAAGCCCCAGACGGATTTCGCGTCGCCCGACTGAAACAGATTGGCGCGGATCGGCTGGCCCAGGGTGGGGTCGTCGATCTGGACGGAGACGTAATCGCCGGCCTTCTCTCCGGTGCGCTTCCAGCCGGCGCCGATCTCAGGACCGTTGCCGTCGCCGAGATGAACGCGATAATCGGGCGCGTTTTCAGCGTCCGAATGCTCGGCGGGAATCAGCACCATCTCGCTGTTGACTGCGAGCGTGCGGACATGGCCGGTGTAGCCGTTCTTCGTGCGTGTAAACTCTCCGATCTGTGGCATTGGAAACTCCCTTTGAGCGGTGAAGAGGACGTGTTTGGCCCGCCGTCACCGCGTTGCGGCGCGCCATTCGAACTGGCCGTCGCCCTCCTCGTCGGTCCACAGCGGGATCGCGCGGCCGATGATCGAGTTGGTGGCGAGTGGACCGAAGTAGCGGCCGTCCATGCTGTCGGGAGCGGCCCAATTCATGAGAAAGACTTCGCCATCGGCGATGCGGCGACAGCCCTGCCAGGCCGGTAGCTCGCGGCCCGCGTGGTCGCGCGCCAGCGCCTCGCCCATGTCGATGCCGTCAACCGTGACATGCGCGCCGTCACGACAGACGCGCTGGCCTGGAAGGCCGGCGACGCGCTTCATCAGCGGCACGCCGCGCGGCAGATAGCGGCGCTCGGCCATGAAGGAGGCAAGCGGTTCGGGCATATTGACGGCGAGGAGGTCTGTGACTTCGAGATGCTGCGCCGGCTCGATGGAATAGAGGCCGAGCGGCACGCTGGCCGATGCATTCCAGATGAGCTTCGGCGCGACCGGAAGGAAGGAAAGCACGCCAACCGCCATCACGGCGAAGTACGTCGTCATGACATAGCCAAAGCGCGTCACGGCTCGACGCTCCGGCGCAGAAGGATCGCCTGATGCTGCTCGAGTGTGTAGCTGCGCGGCTCCTGGCCGGCGGTGAGACGATTGTGGACGTGCCGCCAATGATGCGGCGACACCTCGGCCGGATCGATTCCGATCGCCTCGATGGCATCGATGAACTGGAGGACGCGCTCGACCTTCGGCCATCCCTCCATCTTGAGCAGGATGTCACCGCCGGGCCGCACGAACGGGAGCGTCTGAAAATGCTCGCCGGGCGTGATCGCCCGCACGATGTCGATGCGCGAGATGACCGTTCCATGGTCGTTCGACGCCCAGCGCACGAGGGCGAAGATGCTGTTCGATGCGAAGCTGAGCGTCCGGCGGCGCCGGTCGAGGATCTGCTCGTCCTTCTCCTTGCCGAAGCGAATCCAGTACTCGACCTTCTTCTCGATCCACGTCAGTTCGACGCGCGTCAGGCCGTCGACGGGAAGCGGCGGCGGCACGAGGCGCAGATGGGACGCACTGCTCATGGCAGGTCTCCTTCGGCTGGAGGGAATTCGCGGGCCAGCAGGTCGCGAAGCATGTCCGCGACGGTCTGCCCGCGCTGGAAGGCGACGACCTTGATGCGGCCGCGCAGCTCCGGTGTGATGTCGATCGTCAGCCGCGCGGTGAAAGCGGCGTCGTCGCCATTACCTTTGGCGCGGGGTTCCGGCGCCTTGATCCAGCGTTCGGGGTCGGCGGGCCGCGCGATGAAGGCGCGCTTCGAGGAGCGTTGCGTCATCGCGCCAGCCTCCCGATCTCGGCCGCAAGGGCGGTGATCTCGCGCGCTGCCGGACTTGCCGCGTGTGCTTCCCAGACGAGCCGGCCGGACTGCGCGGCGTCGGCAAAGGCGACACGCTGTCCGATCCTGGAAGCGAGCAATGGCGGATCGTGATCGGCGAGCGTCAGCGCCGTTTCCCGCGCGATGATGGTGCGCGCGGCACATCGGTTGAGAACGAAGCGGGCGACGAGGTGCGGGCGATAGACGCGCGCCTCGCTCAACAGCGCGAGCATTTCGGCAGAGCCCCAGCCGTCGAATGGCGACGGCTGCACCGGGATTACGACGCAGTCGGCCGCCAGCAGCGCCGAGCGCATCAGCCCGGCGACGCGTGGCGGGCCGTCGATGACGATGTGATGAACATTCCGCGCGAGCTCGGGCGCTTCGCGGTGAAGCGTGTCGCGCGCCAGGCCGAGGACGCCGAACAGGCGTGGGAGGCTTTCGCGTGCGCGCTGTTGCGACCAGTCGAGGGATGAGCCTTGCGGGTCGGCGTCGATGAGCGTCACACGCTGGCCGCGTCTCGCCCACTCACCGGCGAGATGGAGAGCGAGCGTGGTCTTGCCGACGCCGCCTTTCTGGTTGAGCAGAGCGACGATCATGGCGCGCCCCGCCGTTGGCGGCGCTCATGCACAGGTGTGGAGCGCGGCGCGGCCGTTAGAAAGATTCCGAAGGAATCTTGGTTAGAAGAGTTACGGCGCGCGCAATGTCTTGAATCGGCGCCGGGATTCGATGTTTCCGGTCCCCGATAGCACGAGGATCGGGTCCCCGATGGCACGATAGGTTCGGTCCCTGATAGCACGAGGGGATTCACAGCTTTCTCCCGGTGCGAGAGGTTCTGCGCTGCGCCAGCGATGCGAGGACAGCGGGATCGACCGGCGCGAATGTAAGGCGTTCTTGGGCGTCCGACGGCTGCTGGATCGTTAGCCGGTAACCGGGCAGCGTCTGCCGGCGGACGATGTCGCGCAGGTCGTAGGTGAAGTGCTTCAGCGGCGAGAGGCTGCCGGACTTCGCATGAAGGTAGGCGACGTCGAAGCTCCAGCCGTACTGCTGGCGGCCGCCGTGCTTGCGCACCAGGCGATAGAGCCAGCGCTCGAGGCCGCCAGTCAGACGGAAGTACGCGCGGTCGATCGTCAGCACCAGCGCGTCATCGAGGACGGCGGCAAAGAACCAGTCCGGCACGATCAGCTCCAGACCGAGCGGGCGGCCGTGCGCATCCGCGCGTTCCTTCCACTCGTTGATCCAGGAGAAGCGATGCATCCGCCGTTCGCTCGGCTGTCGAATCGAGGTCGCGACGGTCGTGGATTGCAGGCGATCAAGCGCAGACTTGAGGCGGTCGTAGTCGCGCGCGCTCACGCCGCGACCGATGAAATTGAGAATCTCGTAAGGCGTCGCCGCCATCAGCCGAGACGGCTGCAAGCCGAGGTCTCGCGCCTCGACGATCTGCGAGGCTGCCCAGATCAGCACGTCGGCGTCCCAAATCGTCGCCATGCCGTGCTCTGGCACTGCTTCGACGCGGATGACGATCGTGCCCGCCTTGAAGTCGATCGGTGTCAGCCGCTTGGACTTCGCCAACGAGAAGAACGGATAGGCCATGAGGTCCTGCGCGTCGCGCGGCGCGAGATCGCCCGGCAGCGCCCGGAAGAGATCGAGCTGCTCGCGTTCACTATTGCGGGGTGCCGAGGACATACGCCGCGCCTCAGCGACGGCCGCGACCGGCCTGCGCTGCGGCCGGGTCGTGGCGTTTCGCCGGCAGCACCGAGCCGCGCGGATCGGACGTCGAAGTGACGGCGCCGCGGTCGGCCCAGGCCTTGAGGTCGTCGAGCGCGTAGACGACGCGACCGCCGAGCTTGCGGTAAGCGGGGCCGGTGCCGTAGGTGCGATGTTTTTCGAGTGTCCGGCTAGAGAGGCCGAGGAAGTCGGCGGCCTCTGGCGTCCGCAAGAAGCGCGGCGGCAAGCCGGCGAGATTCGTCATGTCGCACCTCCGGGCGTTCGTTCAGGCTGTCGGCGAGCATCGGCGAGCGAAGGCCACGGTGGCGGAGGAAGGCAGCGTGGGGGGATGGCGAAGATGCGAATGCTAAAATCGCACCCCCTGCGGATCAGGTGACGGCGAGGCTATTGACGCCGGCGGCGCCGTAGCAGCTCGCGATAGCCGCCGGCGATCAGCGCGAGGCCGTCCTTCACGAGGTCGATCGTCACGTCGCGAAGTGCGGAGGTCTTCCACGATGTATCGGCGATGCGGGCTGCTCCAAAGATGGCTTCGGCGATTTCGCGATAGCTGGCGCCTTCTGTGTGTCCATCCACCGCCTGGAGCATGCGCCGAAGCCGCCGGCGCTGCTGCTTGGTGAGTCTCGGGTCGATCGGTACCTTCCGACCGTTGACGGCGCGCCAAAGGCGGGTCACGGCGTCGATGCGGTCGAGTCCATCGGGGCCGAGCGGAACCAGTGCGACAAGCGGGTTCGCGGGCGAGGCATCGATTGTGAGGAAAAGCCGAACGGCGCTCGCACCGTCGCCATGAACGATGCTCAGTCCGTCCAATCCAGCGCGAGCGCTGCTCGCATCAAGATCAGGCGCGACGACGCTCTCGACTGCGAGCGTGGGAGGGATCGCGGTGGCAATGACCGTGCCGGGATCGGCGTCCGGCGTCCAGAAGACGGTGGCGTTAGTGGCGGCGAGCGACGGGTCGATCGCGAAAGAGCAGCCCCCAACGCGACCGGACCAGCGCGGTGAAGCGCTGGGCGGCAACGGAGGACCGCTCGCTTTCGGCAAAGTCTGCTTGATAGTTCGTGTTGCGCCTCAGCCATTCCCAGGCGAGGTCGGGTGCTACGAGAAGATCGAGATAGTCGTAGGTCTCGGAGGTGCGCCAACGCGATGTATCGGGGCCCATGTGTTTCCTCCCCCGACCCTTGGTCGGGCGCGTGCGAAGGAGGAATACGATCGCCGGTTGAGTCGACGGCGGGAAGTCCCCGAACATGCAAGGCGTGATGCTAGGATGGCATCACGTGTGGATGTCAGGCCTCGCGCGCGAGCTGGCGATATCCGCACTCACGCATCCAGCGGGCCCGGGCCAGGTGGCTGCGGTGGACGCGGTCGGCGCGCTCGGGTTCCTTGCCGGCGTCGATGCCGAACAGGAGCGCGACCGCCTCACGCCAATCGGCGCCATCGGTTTCTGCATCGAGCAGCCGCATGTAGAGCTTCATGTGGGTGCGATCGTAGCTGGTTAGCGCCGTGCCTTCGGGGGGTTCGTCGAGAAATGCCTGCTGTGTCAATTTGGCCCCCGACGGCCGAGACGTGTCTGGTGCAACGGTTTGTTAACCCTACGCAGACTGGCGGCCGGCGCAAGAGGAGCGCGGTCTGTCGGGAACAAAGTCTTGCCACCGCCAGGCGTATGCGTGGTGTCACTTTCTGCGGGTGGCGCCGACCTTCGCGCGGACAAGCATCACTCCTTCGCCCTGGTCGGACGACAGGAAGACGATGCCGTTGGCCTCTAGCGTTCGACGGACTTCGTCTTCCGTCGACTCGTAGACGGCGCGATGGCCGGATTCGAGGCGCTTAAGCGCCGTCAGTGAAACAACGGCCCGGTCGGCAAGCGTTTCCTGCGTCCATCCCAGCAGCGCGCGAGCGGCCCGCGATTGTCGGGCGGTGATCATGCATGATCACCTCCCATTGGATCGACCGAGCGCGCCAGAACTACGACTAAAATAGTCGCTCTTGCTTTGTTAAGCGAGCGAAAATGGAGGCTAACGAAGGAGAGTTGGCCGAATCACGGCGAACTGATTCGGTCGCTCTGGCGGCTCGCCTACCTGAAGTAGGCTGGACCCCGCCCGGGGAGCCCAGGGCGGGGCCTTAGGCTCGCCTCACTCGCCGTTGCGGCGGCCGTTGGGGCGGGACCAGATCAGGCTGAAGGCCTCGCCGTCCTCGTCGTCGAAGAGGTTGGCGTAGATGGGAGCCGTGAACGACGGGTCGTCGAGCTTGAGACCGAGATAGTCGCGGCCCTCGTTGGAGCGCTTGGCCCAGGCGGCGCCGATCTCGACGCGGCCCACGAAGACGCGGTGGCTGGGGGCGTTCTCGCCCGAGCGGCTGGCTTCGGGAACGATGCGGACGTTCTTCGCCTGGACCGAGAGGGTGACGATCTGGCCGACGAACTCGTTGCCGGACTTCTTGAAGGTGCCGATGGTCGCCATGGTAGTTCTCCTTGATCTCTGTTTCGAGCCCGCACCATTGCGGCCTCGATGGCGATCGGTTGGCCGGAGGCGATCGACGGCGCACCTGCGCGCAGGCCGTAGCGCAGCGGAGGATGGCAGCCGGGAGACTTTCTTGTTTCGCGAGGAATGGGCGCAGCCCAAGGGAAGAAAGTCGATCGGCGCCATTGCGGCATAGGCGATCGAGGCGAAGCCGGCCTTCGGCCAGATCAGCCCATCAAAGAGGCCGCTTGGAGCGCTCGATCAGACAGAGAAGGATCAAGGAGAACTGGCGACTCCGTCGTGCAACCGTTGAGACCCGGCGGACGGCGGCGAGGGCTTCACCATGTCGAGGCAGGCAGAATCCGCATCATGACTCCGGAGGAGACGAAAGGGCGAGCGATCCTGCCGCTGCCCCTCGGGGCGCGATGTTCGTTGTGCTGCCCAGCCTGCGTTCCGGAGTGATCAGCGAGCTCAAGCACGTACCCGCGTTGTCCGGCGCGGCCGCGTTGGCCACCAACGAGGAGGGATCAAAGGCAGCGTGATCTGGTTATGCCACCGTGCTTGCAATGGCGTCAGGCGCGAGCCACGCCCTGGCCGGATTGACCGGGCGGGGCCAGCGTCGCGAGCCGGGCGAAAGCAGTGATGCCGACGACAACAGCCCCGATCACCGAGAAAGCGACCGCCCAGGTTTCCGAGGGCATCGTGTGCTTCACGATGCCATGGGTCGCGTGATAGCCGGCGATGGCTGCGGGCGCGACAAACACCGCCGCAATCATCAAGCGCAGCCAGAGCGGCTTGACGAACGCAAGCAGGAGGTGGCCGACGAGGAGCGTCGCGAGACCCGCGACGAACCCAACGGCGATACCTCCGACCCAGCCCGCGCCGGTGCCGTATGCCCACACACCTGCCGTCACACCCGCGAACAGCGGCAGTGCATAGACCGCAAGGTAGAACAAGAGAGCGCAGATGACGCCAATGGCGGCGATGCTGGCGAGAATGCTGACGACGATCATGATGGTGGCCTCCGTAAGAAGGATCTGACGGTTGCGCCTTCCACCACCACCACGGCGCTAACGGTTACTATAGCAAAAAATCGAAGGCCGCGGCGAGTTGAAATCGCCGCGGCGCCCCGATTCCGATGGTGTTTACGGCGATCACATCGGTTTATCGCCATAGCGCCAGACGGGAACTCCGAGCTTGCGGGCCTTGTCGGCCAGGTTGTCCTGGATGCCCGTGCCCGGGAAGACGATGACGCCGATCGGCAGCACGTTCAGCATGGTGTCGTTGCGCTTGAACGGTGCGGCTTTGGCGTGCCTCGTCCAGTCGGGCTTGAAGGCAATCTGCGGCACGTTGCGGTGATCGGCCCAGCGTGCGGCGATGCGCTCGGCGCCTTTGGGCGAGCCGCCATGCATGAGCACCATGTCCGGGTGCTTGGCGTGCACCTGGTCGAGCTTGGCCCAGATCAGCCAGTGATCGTTGAAGTCGAGGCCGCCGCTCAGCGCGATCTTCGGGCCGGGAGGTAGCATGACTTCGGTTTCGGCGCGCTTCTTCGCGGCGAGGAAGTCTCGGCTGTCGATCATCGCCGCAGTCATCGCGCGGTGGTTGACGAGTGAACCGCTGCGCGGCCGCCAGGCCGAGCCGATCTTGCGCTCGAAGTGCTCGCAGGCCTGGTCGCGCATCAGCTCGAAGGCGTCGCGTCGTTCAATGAGCGTCTGCCCCTCGGCGATCAGGCGCTCAAGTTCGACAGACTTGACCTCGGTGCCGTCCTGTTCGCGCTGGCTGCGGCGCTGCGCCTGCTCGTTATCGTCGAGCTCGCGGGCGATGCGGTCAGCGGCGCGATGGAAGACGTTGGTGGTCGACCAGAGCAAGTCTTCGAGATCCGGTTCGAGGCGGGTGTCGCTGAGCGTGACGATCAGCGCATCGAAGATGTCGGCGATGGCGCCCGCGACGGTATTGCCGTCGGGAAGCGGGCGGGGATCCGGTTCGTCTTGGAATGGGCGAAAGCCGTAGAGTTGCAACTCGGCGAGAACGTGATCGGTTGGAGATGAGCTGTGGTGGGGTTCGAAATCGTCGTCGCTGGGCATGGGATGCTCCGTCGCTGGATTGGCCGCGACCCTCGCGGCCTTCATGGCGACGGAAGACGGCGGACGGTTCGGCCCTGCACCCGGAGCGAAGCGCAGGGCCGAAGCGCAGCGGAGGGCCGAAGGGGGCCGACTATTTTGCTTCGCGATGTAAAGGCGGCTCTGCCGCCGACGGAAAATAGTCGGCCCACGAGGTTGCCGGGCCGTGCCGTTTGCCGTCCCGATCGCCTCTCAGGAAGGCCGTGGGCGCGGCTCTCTTCAGCACCGTGGAGCATCGGCCGCCGGCGACGCGATTGACCTCACCGCCGTTCCGGCCGTCTCTTGTGCTCGGGAGCTCTATGCGGCCTCGGCCATGAAACGCATGACGTCCGGGGACGCGACCTGCGCCCGAAGGTTCGCCCGCAGCGCGTCGGGCCCGAGCATGCGGAGATCCTCGTTGAAGTCGCCCAGTCTTGGCGACAGCACGATCGCCTCGATGCCGCTGTCGGCCGCACGTTCGATCAACGTCGTCATCGCGCCGTCACCCACCGGATCGTCGTCGCGCGCGATGTAGAGTCGGCGCAGCATGTCGGAGAAAAGGATGGCTGAAAGGTGGGCTGCCGAGAGTGCGGCGGCCATCGGCATGTTGGGCAGCGCCATCCTAAGCGACAGCATGGTCTCGATGCCTTCGCCAGCAGCCATGACGTCGCCAGCGACTCCGAAGCGGACGGCGTGACCGAGAAGATCGCCCATCGCGCGGCGCGGCGTGTCGATCGGCGCCTTGCCGAGGCGGATGGGGTCGAAGCCCTCGGGGTCGAGCCAAGTCCGATGCGCTCCGGTGAGTCGGCCGTCGAGATCGGAGACGGCGGCGATCATGGCGGGCCAGGTCTCTGTCGCGGAATGCTCGTCCGGCCGGTAGTAGCAGCGCGGGTGGAAGCGCAGCGATCCGGTTCCGTGCAAAGACGTAATGCCGCGCCGGCGGAGATACGTCTCGGCGAGCGTGCCGTGGATCGGCAGTGACATGGCGAACAGGCGCCGCGCGGCTTTCGGCGAACCCGTTGGAGCTGGCTGGATCGTGCGCCGACGCTCGCTCGCCTGCGGCTCGGGCTGCGGCAGGCTGAGGAAGGCACGTGCCTCCCTCGCGACATCCGCGAAATCCACGAGGCCGCAGGTCTCGCGGATGACGTCGAGCAGGTCGCCGTGCTCGCCGGTGGCGGCGTCGGTCTTATGTTCAACTGCACATAAGACCGATTATGTTGCGGCGCTGGTTATGTTGCGGCCCCGCGCTGGACGGCCGTTTTGTGAGGGATCGGCAGCTTCTGCGCAACATAACCTCCGCCCGTCAGGGAGGGTCGCGTGATGCGCCGCGACG
>NZ_NHSK01000024.1 GCF_016653355.1 Rhodoplanes elegans
CCCCCAAGAAGTCGCCCGTCGCCTCCGCGACTTCTTCGGCCGATCGTCGGCGACGCGGTGATCCGGCGGCGGAACGGCGACGTAATGCCGGTACTTCGTTCAGTGCAGGACCGAATCCATTGCCCTACGCCATCGCCTACGTGGCCGTTCTGGTCGCCTTCGTCGCCGTCGATTTCGTCTGGCTGTCCAAGATGGGGCCCCTGCTCTATCGCCCGACCCTCGGCGACATTCTTCTGGAGTCGCCACGCTTCGCGCCGGCGATCGTGTTCTATCTGATCTATCCGATCGGCGTGCTCGCCTTCGCGGTGGCGCCGGCGCTGCGCGAGGAGAGCATCCTGCCGGCGATCGGCTGGGGCGCCCTGTTCGGGGCGCTCGCCTACGCGACCTACGATCTCACGAACTATGCCACGCTGCGCAACTGGACGCTGCAACTCACGCTCGCCGACATCGTCTGGGGCGCGGTGCTGACCGGCATCGCCGCCGCGGCCGGCTACGGCGCTGCTGCGGCGTCGCGTCACTGGTTCGCGTCGTGAGCCACGCTTAAGTCGGGGGCGACGTCGCGGCTCCCCGGCCCGCACGGATCGCGCCGCCCGTTCGCCGCGCTGTCGATCCGTCTTCGACACACGACCGGTGGTCAGCCATCCCGGTCGTGTTCACGGCCCCGGCCTTGTCGTATTTGCCGCTGCAGGCGAGACGAGGCTGGGGCCGTGACCCTCGCGGGCCCTTCCCACCTCCAGACATGACCTGTTCGCTCTGATCCGCCCTGCGGACAAGCTCGTGTCCCGGGCGCGACGCCACGCGTCGCGAACCGGGACCCAGGTGCGATCAGCTTCGGTCGTTGCCGTGCGGCCCCTGGGTCCCGGCTCTGCGGCGCGTCAGGCCTCCGGCCCGACGCGCCTTGTTCGGGAGACGCGGCTGATCGTCTCTCAGCTCGCGGGCTTCAGCCGATAGTGGCTGACGCCCCACTCCGTGCCGTCGGCATGGCCGAACAGGCCGGCGGTGGCGAGGAAGAACAGCCGCCAGCGGCGCGCCCACAGGCCGGCGTCGGCGCCGTAGACGTCGCGCAGGATCGGATCGATCGCGGCGCGGTTCTGGTCGAAGTTTTTCAGCCAGTCCTCGGCCGTTCGGGCGTAATGCGTGCCGCTCCACCGCCACTCCGCTTCGACGTCGAACGACTCGAAGGCGCGGATCAGCCCGTGGCTCGGCATGATGCCGCCGGTGAAGAAGTGCTGGGCGATCCAGTCGGTCTTGTCGCGATGGTCGAACCGGTAGGGCGCGCTCCTGTGGCTGAACACGTGCAGGAACAGCCGTCCATCCGGCGCGAGCCACGAGCGGACCCGACCGAGCAGCGCCTGCCAGTTCGACATGTGCTCGAACATCTCGACCGACACGACGCGATCGAACGTCTGGGTCGTCGCGAAGGCGTTCATGTCGGCCGTGACGACGGTGAGGTTGCCGAAGCCGCGGCGCAGGGCCTCGCCTTCGATGTAGGCGCGCTGCGAGCGCGAGTTCGACACCGCCGTGATGCGCGCGTTGGGGAAGCGCTCGGCCATCGCCAGCGACAGCGAGCCCCAGCCGCAGCCGAGCTCGAGGATGCGCTGGCCGTCGGCCAGACCGGCGTGCGCCATCGTCTCGGCAAGCGCCCGCTCCTCGGCCTGCGCCAGCGTCTCGGCACCGTCGCCGTAGAGACAGCACGAGTACTTCCGCCGCGGTCCGAGCACATGGGCGAAGAACGCCGCCGGCACCTCGTAGTGCTGGGCGTTCGCCTCGCTGGTGTGGACGGCGATCGGATGCGCGTCCATGTCGGCAGCGAAGCGGCGCTCCAGCGCCGGATCTACGTCGCCCAGCGCCTGCCGGGTGCGGCCGACCAGAAAGGAGATGCCGGCGCGGGTGAGCGCATCGGGGATCGGCAGGCGCTCGGCGCCGCCGATGGCGGTGGCGATCAGGCTCATCGGGGGTGCTCCTTGTCGAGACGGCGCCTCACGCCGTCGATGATTTCGGCGGCAGGGGAAAGAACGCGCTGACGCGCGCCTTGTAGGCCCGGAAGGCGTCGCGGTGGCGCGCCTCCATGTGCTCCTCCAGCGGCGGGATGCCGGAGACATGGACGAGCAGCCAGTACATGCAGGCGGGGCCGCCGAGCGCCAGCCAGCCGATCCAGTATTCACCGGAGACGTCGAGCGCGATCACGGCGAGGCCGACCCAGGTGAGCCACTCGAAGAAGTAGTTCGGGTGACGCGACCAGCCCCACAGGCCGTCGTCGCAGATCCGGCCCTTCTCGGCCTTGGTCTCGCGGAAGGCGCGCAGCTGACGGTCCGAGATCGCCTCGCCGGCGATACCGGCGACCACCAGCGCGAGGCCGACGAGATCCTGGAGGCCCAGGCCCGGCGCCGGCCGGTGCGCGGCGAGCAGCGCGGTCGCGATCATCGGGATCGAGACGAGCGCCTGCATCTGCAGGAAGATCGCCATCTTGCGCTCGGCGTGGCGGCCCCATTGCTGGCGCAGCGCCGCGTAGCGCGGATCGTCGCCGCTCTTCCTCGCGCGCGCCGCGATGTGGCTGCCGAGCCGGACCGACCAGGCGGCGACCAGCACGGCGACGAGGAGCTGGCGGGCCGCCGGCCAGCCGTCGAACCCGAGCGGCGCCAGCGCCGCGCCGGCGCAGACGGCGCCGAGCCCGAACGTCCAGATGGTGTCGACCCAGCCGGCATTGCCGGTGCGGCGCTCGACCACGGTCGCGACCGACATCACCATCGAGAAGACGACGGCGGCGATCACCAGGGCGACGAGAAGCTGGAGGAGAAGGAACATGGCAATTCCGATCGGAAAACGAGCTTGAGTAAAACCCGTCATCCTGAGGTGCCCGGCACCCGGGTCCGCGCTTTGCGCGGCCCGAGTGTGCCGGGCCTCGAAGGATGCGGCCCGGGCCGTCGCCCTTCGAGGGCAGCAGGTCCCGCGCTTACGCGAGGGACCCGCTGCCACCTCAGGGTGACGGTGACACTAAGACCCGGACCCGAAGGCGTCTCATCGCGAACGCTACGCGCTCACGCGCGCATCCCGGAACGACCGCTCTCAGAGCCGCACGAACGGCTGCAGCACGCGGCCCAGCAGGCCGTTGAGCTTGAGCCGGCCCTGCATGGCGACGAGGCAGATGCAGTCGCTGCCCGCCTCGACCACCGGCGTGTGGTCGACCTCGTCGTCGGCCTCGTCGATGTCGCCCGGCCCGTAGCGGCCATGCTCGTGGCGGAACGCGCCGGTGAGGACGCAGGTCAGCTCGGTGCCGGTGTGGGTGTGGTCGGGCAGCAGCGTGCCGCCGGCGGCCTTCAGGAGGAACACCCGGCCGCCCGGGAGGGTCGGCGCGGCGATCTGGCGCCACGATACGCCCGGTCCGATCCACTTCCACGGCCCCATCTCGTAGGGCGCCAGCATCGCCTGGTGCTCAGGCAGCAGGCCGGGGATCAGGTCGGCTCGCCCGGCCGACCGAGAGAGGTCGATGGCCGCGCCTCGACGGTGCGGAAACGCCCCCTCACCCGACTCGACGCTTCGCGTCGAGCCACCGTCTCCCCGCACGCGGGGAGACGGAAAAGCAGGCGCGTCGATCTCGGCCATGGCGCGCAAAAAACCGTCGGAGGCCATCTCGGCGGGGGCGAGGTCGTCGAGCATCAGCCCGCCGGTCGCCTCCAGCATGCGGACGGTTCTGCGGCAGTCGGGACAGGCGGCGAGATGCGCCGCCACCACCAGCATTCGGCCTTCGTCGAGGGTGCCGGCCGCGAACGCGGCGAGCGTCTCCTCGGTGGGATGATGGGCCACGGTCATGTCAGATCACCTAGGAGAACGCGCATCCGGTTCATGGCGAGACGCAGACGCGACTTGACGGTTCCGAGCGGGATGTCGAGCAGCCCGGCGATGTCGCCGTGCGCCCGTCCCTCGAAGAATGACAACTCCACGATGCGGCGCTGCTCGCCCGGCAGATGGTCGAGCGCGGCCCGCACCCGCTGCTGGCGCTCGCCCGCCTCGACGTCGTGGTCGGGCGGCGGGCTGAGCTCCGGCTCCGGGTCCTCGGCCATGGCGTGCAGCGCTTCGCGCCGCTGCCGGCGCGCCGCATCGATGCGCAGGTTGCGGGCGATGGCGAAGATCCAGGCCGAGGCACCGGCCTTCGACGCATCGAACAGCGCCGCTTTGCGCCACACCGTGACCAGCGTCTCCTGGGCGAGCTCCTCGGCCAGATCGGCCGGGGTGCCGGACCGCATCAGGAACGCCTTCACGCGCGGGGCGTAGTGCGCGAACAATGTCTTGAAGGCCTCGCGGTCCCCGCGCGCCGCGATCGCCTCGATCAGCCGGTCGTGGTCCCGCACGCCCTCCTTCGCTCCCTCGATGGTCGCCATGCCCTCCCCCCCTCGGACCCGCCGCGGCGGCCGGCCGCAATCGACCAGCGCCGCGACGGCACCGACCGGGAGAGTCTGAACGGGAACGGCGGTTCGAACAAGCATGCCCCCTCTACGGCGCCTGCCGGGACTTGGATCAGTCGCCCTCCGTGCCGGAAGTGGCGGCGGGATCCGGGCGGTGATCCAATGCCATCGGCGACACGTAGTCGGTCCGAAGCAGCCGGGTGCGGACGCCGCGGGCCGGTCTCAGGGGGGCGAGGATGAGCGACGGTCACGGGCCGGGACTGCACGGGCCGGGGGTGGACGGGCCGGGCCCGAACGGGCCGCGGTCGAAGATCGCGGTGGTCGGCACCGGCATTTCCGGCATGGCGGCGGCCTGGCTGCTGTCGCAGGCCCATGACGTCACCGTCTACGAGCGGGCCGACCGGATCGGCGGCCATTCGAACACGGTGAGGACCCCGCCCAAGCACGGCGGCGTGCCCGTCGACACCGGCTTTATCGTCTATAACGAGACGACCTATCCCAACCTCACCGCCCTGTTCCGCCATCTCGACGTGCCGACGCTGCCGACCGACATGTCGCTCGCCGTGTCGCTCGACGAGGGCGCGCTGGAATACGGCGGCGGCAGCTTCGCGGCGCTGCTCGCCCAGAAGCGTAATCTGCTTCGCCCGCGCTTCTGGTCGATGCTGGCCGGGCTGGTGCGGTTCTATCGTCGCGCTCCGGGCGACGTCGGCGGGCTCGACGAGGTTCACGTCACGCTCGGCGACTACCTCAAGCGCGAGGGCTACTCGCGCGCCTTCCGGGACGACCATCTGCTGCCGATGGCGGGCGCCATCTGGTCGGCGGCCCCGCAGGAGATGCTGGAATACCCGGCCGCCGCGTTCATCCGCTTCCACGAGAACCACGGCCTGCTGAAGTTCGTCGACCGCCCGGTGTGGCGCACCGTGGCCGGCGGCAGCGCGACATATGTCGAGCGCCTCACCCGCGGCTTCCGCGACAAGATCCGGCTCGACCGCGGCGTCGCCGCGATCACGCGCACCGGCAGCGGCGTCACCGTGACGGACGACACCGGCGCGACCGAGAGCTTCGACCATGTGGTGATCGCCACCCATGCCGACCAGGCGCTCGGCATGCTGGCCGACCCGACGCTCGACGAGCGTGCGCTGCTCGGCGCCTTCCGCTACACTCGCAACGTCGCTGTTCTCCACACGGACGACAGCCTGATGCCGAAGCGGCGCGCCGCCTGGTCGAGCTGGAACGTCATCGGAACCCGCACCGGTCCCGACGACAAGCCTCGCGTCACCGTCACCTACTGGATGAACACGCTGCAGCATCTCCCGGCCGAGACGCCGCTGTTCGTGACGTTGAACCCGCCGCGCCCGCCCCGCCCCGGCACCCTGATCCAGACCGAGATCTACGAGCACCCGCTGTTCGACCTCGCCGCCTGTGCGGCCCAGCGCCAGCTCTGGTCGCTGCAGGGCACCGGCAACACCTGGTACTGCGGCGCCCATTTCGGCGCCGGCTTCCACGAGGACGGCCTGCAGGCCGGGCTCGCCGTCGCCGAGGCGATCGGCGGCGTGCGCCGGCCGTGGACCGTGCCGAACGAGAGCGGCCGCATCCCGCTCGACCGGACGCGCGTGCGCGTCCCGCAGCCGACGCTCCCGGCATGACCGACGCCTGCACCGATACATCCGCGTCGCGCTCCGCGCTCTACACCGGGGCCGTGGTCCATCGCCGCCTGAAGCCTCGGGCCCATGCGCTGCGCTACCGCTGCTTCTGGATGCTGCTCGATCTCGCCGAGATCGACGATCTCGGCGCACGTCTGCGCTTCTTCTCGCGCGACCGGTTGAACCTGTTCACGTTCAGCGACGCCGATCACGGCGCCGGCGCAGCCGCAATCGAGCCGCTGCGCGCGCAGATCGACCGCATGCTGGCCGAGGCCGGCATCGCCATTCCCGACGGCTCGGTGCAGATCCTCACGATGCCGCGGGTGCTCGGCTACGTGTTCAATCCGCTCAGCGTCTATTTCTGCCGGCGCGCGGACGGCATGCTCGCCGCCGTGCTGTACGAGGTCACCAACACGTTCGGCGAGCGGCACACCTATCTGATCCCGACGGAACCCGATGCCGGCGGCGCGGTTCGCCAGGAGTGCGACAAGCTGTTCTACGTCTCGCCGTTCATGGACATGGACCTGCGCTACGAGTTCCGGGTGTCGCCGCCGGCCGACACGGTCGGCGTCGCGATCCGCGGGGTCCAGGCGGGCGAGCCCATGATCGTCGCCGCCCTCACGGCCCGGCGCCGCGCGCTGTCCGACGGGGCGTTGCTGAAGACGTTCCTGGCGCATCCGCTGGTCACCTTGAAGGTGATCGCGGCGATCCACTGGGAAGCCCTCAAGCTGTGGCGCAAGGGCGTCGGACTGCGACCCCACGTGGCCGCGCCGGCCCGCCCGGTCACCATCGTCCGGGCCTGATCCTTTCGGAGCTCGATCGTGCGGAGTGGAGCATGAGTCACGTCTCTCCTTGCGACGCCGGCAGCGTTTGCGACGCCGGCGTCGAGACCGCGGCGCCCGCAGTCGCCGCGCTGCGGCCGCGCCGGTCGCTCGCCCATCTTCTCCTCGCCCGGGTGCTGCGCCGGCTCGACATCGGAAGCCTCACGGTGCAGCTGCCGAGCGGCGAGCGCATCGAGCATCGCGGCCGCCGGCCCGGCACCGCCGCGACCTGGATCCTGCATCGCTGGCGCCCGCTGTGGCGGGTGCTGTGGCGCGGCGATCTCGGCTTCGCCGAATCCTACATGGACGGCGACTGGTCGACGCCCGACCTCCCCGCTTTGCTGACGATGTTCTCCGAGAACGACACCGGCCTCGCCGACGTCTATGCGGGGCTGCGCACCGAGCGCCTGCTCGACCGGCTGCGTCACAAGAACCGCGCCAACACCAGGCGCGGCAGCCGCCGCAACATCGCGGCCCATTACGATCTCGGCAACGCCTTCTACGCCGCCTGGCTCGACCGCAGCATGACCTACTCGTCGGCGATCTACGACGACGCCGACGGGTCGCGCGCCGAGCAGTCGCTGGAGGATGCGCAGCGCGCGAAGCTCGACCGCATCGTGTCGATGCTCGGGCTCGCGGGCGGCGAGCGGGTGCTGGAGATCGGCTGCGGCTGGGGCGCGCTCGCCGAGCGCATCGCGGCCGCCGGCTGCCGCGTCACCGGGCTGACGCTGTCGTCGGAGCAGCTCGCCTTCGCGCAGCGCCGCCTCGCCGAGGCCGGGCACGCCGACGCCTGCGACCTGCGGCTGCAGGACTATCGCGACGCCGACGGCAGCTTCGACCGCATCGTCTCGATCGAGATGATCGAGGCGGTCGGCGAGAAGTACTGGCCGGTCTATTTCGAGACGCTGTTCGGCCGGCTGAAGGCGGGCGGCAGCGCCGTGATCCAGGCGATCACCATCGAGGCGAGCCGGTTCGACAGCTACCGGCGCAACCCGGACTTCATCCAACGCTACATCTTTCCGGGCGGCATGCTGCCGACCCGCGCCATGATGATCGAGCACGCGCGCCGCGCCGGGCTCGTGCCCGCGGCCGAGCACGCCTTCGGCCAGAGCTACGCCCATACGCTCGCCGAATGGCGGCACCGCTTCGTCGCCGCCTGGCCGGCGATCGAGCCGCTCGGCTTCGACCGCAGATTCCGGCGCATGTGGGAGTACTACCTCGCCTATTGCGAGACCGGCTTCCGCCTCGGCGTCATCGACGTCGGCCTGTTCGCCTTCGTCAAGCCGAAAGAGGCGTGAGGGCCGCCCGAGAATCGCTCTTCAGCGGCAGTACCGGCCGGGGCGGCAGCGTGGCCGGACCGTGACGGTCCACGGGAACCACCCGAATTGGTGAACGCAGCGATCATTCCGTTCCGGTGAATTGCGAAGACCGGCACAGCGGTCTCGTAAGGGCTCCCGGGCTATAACCGTCACCGTGACGGCGCTCCGGCGGCGGGCTCATCGCCCGGCGGCGCGAGCGGCCCTCGAGCGGTGCCGCGTGGTGGATCGTCCACCCGACGGCCCGTCTTTCGACAGGGATGAAGTGCCTTGCGCCCATTGCGTGCCTCCTTGGACGCGGCGTTCCGCCGCCGCGCCGACAACGACAACCGTCGCGAGCCGTGCGCCGTCAGGCTCGCGCGACGCAACGTTCTCGCCAGCCGGACCGTGGTCGAATGTGCGGCCGGGCTGGTCACGACCGCGCGCGAGGCCTTCTTCGCGGCCGAGCACGCCTGGGCGGCGGAGCGCCTGCTCGACGCCGTCGGGCGCCAGGACTTTTCCGGCTGGGCGGCCGGCGACGAGGGCACGAGCCCGCACCGCTGGCGGCTCGCGCGACGGCGCCTGGAGCTGCACCTGCTGGCCGGCCCGACCCCCTTCGAGGCGCTGCTGCGCGACGAGTTCGATCGCCTGTGGGCCGAGATCGCCGCCCCGGCGGCGGCCGAATGCGCGGCGTGAGGACGCGACCCGACATCGTCGCCGCCATTCCGGGCACGCCGAAGGCGGGCGCGAGCCGCGGCGCTCGTCGTCCCGGGGCGTGCCGAAGGCGCGAGCCCGGGACCCATATCCCCTGTCTGTCGATTGACAACCAACACCGGGGCTATGGATTCCGGGCTCGCGGGCCTGCGGCCCGCGCCCCGGAATGACCGGCTCGTACGTCCGAGCGTCAGCTCACGGGAACAGCGCGATCTGATCGATCCCCAACGCCTCGGGGAAGCCGAGCATCAGGTTCATGTTCTGCACGGCCTGACCCGACGCGCCCTTGACCAGGTTGTCGAGCGCCGCGCCGACGATGGCGCGCCCCGGGCGGCGGTCCTTGGCGACCCCGAGGAACGTCATGTTGGAGCCGCGCACGTGGCGCGTGTGCGGCATCTCGCCGAACGGCAGCACGTGCACGAAGGGCTCGTCCCGGTAGGCGTCGGCAAGGATCGCGTAGAGCTCCTCCGGTCCCTTCCCGTCGGTGCCGCGGACATAGATGGTCGAAAGAATCCCGCGGTTCATCGGCACCAGATGCGGCGTGAAGGTCGGCACGACGTTGCGCCCCGCGGCCTTGGAGAACTCCTGGTCGAGCTCGGCCATATGCCGGTGATGCCCCACGCCATAGGCGTTGAAGCCCTCCGACACCTCGGAGAACAGCATCGCCTCCTTGGCGGCCCGGCCGGCGCCGGTCATGCCCGACTTGGCGTCGATGACGATCTCGTCGGTGTCGATCGCGCCGGCCCGGATCAGTGGGACCAGCGGGAGCTGCGCGCAGCTCGTGTAGCAGCCCGGATTGGCGACGAGGCGCGCACCCTTGATCTTGTCCCGGTAGACCTCGACGAGGCCATAGACGGCCTCGCGCTGCAGCGCCTCCGCCTGGTGGGCGTGGCCGTACCAGCGCGCATAGGCCTCCGGGTCCGAGAGCCGGAAGTCGGCCGACAGATCGACCACCTTGGTGCGCGGCGCCTTCTCGAGCAGCGTCGCGATGACGGTCTGGGTCGTCCCGTGCGGGAGCGCGCAGAACACGAGGTCGAGGCCGGCGCTCGGCCAGTCGATCTCGTCGATCGCGACGAGCCGGGGCAGCGCATAGGGCGAGAACTGCGGGAACACGTCCCGCATCGCCTGGCCGGCGCGGCGGTCGGCGGTCAGCAGCGCGATGTCGACACGCGGGTGGCGCAGCAGCAGGCGCAGCAGCTCCGAGCCGGTGTAGCCCGAGGCGCCGAGAATGCCGATATTCGCCTTGTCCGCCATGACCTGTCCTTCCGCGGTCCGGTAGTTTCCAGTGCGGCGGACACATAGCCCCTCGCGGGGTCAGCGGAAAGACCCCGCGGAACGCGGGGCGGCCGTGCATGGTGGGGCCTCCGTCGTCCCGGGGCGCGGCAAAGCCGCGAGCCCGGGACCCACGCCCGGTCTTTCGTCACTCACCAACGCAGGGGATCTGGATTCCGGGCTCGCGGACCTGACGGTCCGCGCCCCGGAATGACCGGAGGAAAACTCAGAGCGACGGGTTCCAGGCGACCGGCACCAGCCGGTAGCCGGTCCCGTCCTTCTCGACGAAGCCGGTCGCCGGGAACGGGAAGTGGAAGCCCTGCACCTGCATCTTCTCGGCCGCCGCCATGTCGTAGACGCGGCGCCGGGTCGCCTCCGCCTGGGCGGCGTCCATGTCGAACATCACGTGCCAGCCGGGATTGCGCAGGAACAGCGCCGGGTGGTTGGTCACGTCCGACTGCACCAGGACCTTGCGGTCGCCGGAGGCGAGCACGAAGGACGTGTGGCCCGGCGTATGACCCGGCGTCGCGATCGGCGTGATGCCGGTCACCACCTCCTTGTCGTGCGGATAGCGGGTGACCTTGTCGCCGAAGGCGCCGAGCACCCGGCGGGCGTTCTTGAAGTTGGTCTCGACGCCGCTGCCGGCCGGCGCCTTGGCCATGTTGGCGTCGTTCATCCAGAACGCCCACTCGGCCTCCGGCACCAGAATCTCGGCCTTCGGGTAGAGCGGCTTGCCGTCGGCGGTCAGCAGCCCGTTGATGTGGTCGCCGTGGAAGTGGGAGATGACCACGGCGTCGACGGTCTCCGGCGCGATGCCGGCCGCGGCGAGATTGCGCGAATACTGGCCGACCGCGCCCTTCGACTGCTCGAACGCCGCCGGGCCGTTGCCCGGATCGATCAGCACCAGCCGGCCGCCGGTGCGGACGGCGAGCGGGTTGAACACGATCGTCATCTGGCCGGGCGTCATGTAGGCGGCCTGGAGCGCCGCGTCGATCTGGTCCTTGCCGGTGTTCTTCACGAAGCCGTCCGGCATCGGGAAGCTCCGCGCGCCGTCCGGCACCACGGTCACCTCGAGGCTCCCGAGCTTGTAGCGGTAGAACCCGGCGGCCGGCCCGGCCGCCGCCGGCGTGTCGGCGAGCGCCGGCGCCGCCGCCATCGG
>NZ_NHSK01000025.1 GCF_016653355.1 Rhodoplanes elegans
GCGGGGGCTGCCGCCTGGGGCCGGACCGCTTGAGTGCGGCGTGCCGGCCGCCTACAAGGTGCCGGCGACCGGCGCCGGAGGCGCAGAGGGACGTGCGCGCAGGTGCGGGCGTGGGGCGCGAGCGAGGGGACGATGCTGGCGGGGCGGCGGATCCTGGTCACGGGCGGAGCGGGCTTCATCGGCTCGGCCGTGGCGCACCATCTGGTCGGCGACCTCGGCGCGCACGTCCTGGTGGTCGACAAGCTCACCTATGCGGGCAATCTCGCCTCGCTGGCCGGGCTCGACGGGCGGCCGGGCTATCGCTTCGTGCGCGCCGACATCTGCGACGCCGCCCGGATGGCGGCGCTGTTCGCCGACTTCGACCCCGACGCCGTGATGCATCTCGCCGCCGAGAGCCATGTCGACCGCTCGATCGACGGCCCGATGGATTTCGTCACCACCAACGTGGTCGGCACCTGCACGCTCCTGCAGGCGGCGCTGGGCCATTGGCGCGGCCTCTCGCCCGAGCGTGGACAAGCGTTCCGGTTCCATCACGTCTCGACCGACGAGGTGTTCGGGGCGCTCGGCGAGACCGGGCAGTTCACCGAGACGACGCCTTACAATCCGCGCTCGCCCTACTCGGCTTCGAAGGCCGCATCCGACCATCTGGTCAGCGCCTGGGGTCACACCTACGGGCTTCCGGTCGTGATCAGCAACTGCTCGAACAACTACGGGCCGCGCCAGTTTCCCGAGAAGCTGATCCCGCTCAATCTGATCAAGGGCTTGGCGGGCGAGCCCATGCCGGTCTACGGCGAGGGCAAGAACGTCCGCGACTGGCTGTTCGTCGAGGACCACGCCCGCGCCCTGGCGCTGGTCCTGGGGCAGGGCCGGGTCGGCGAGACCTACAATGTCGGCGGCGACGCGGAGCGGCGGAACATCGACGTGGTGACGACGCTGTGCGCCGTGCTCGACGATCTCGCGCCGCGTGCGGCCGGACCGCACCGCGATCTGATCACCTTCGTGCGCGACCGGCCGGGCCACGACTTCCGCTACGCCATCGACTTCTCCAAGCTCCAATCCGAGCTCGGCTGGCGGCCGCAGGAATCGTTCGAGACGGGATTGCGACGCACCGTGCAGTGGTATCTCGACAACCGCGCCTGGTGGGAGCCGCTGCTGAAGACGCACGACGCGGCGGCCCGGCGCGGCCTCGCGACGGCGCGCTGACGCGGATCGGGGCGGTCATGAAGATTCTGCTCCTCGGCGGTACCGGTCAGCTCGGTCGCGAGAGTCTGCTTCGCGCCGGGCCGGGTCTGCGGATCGTCGCGCCGACGCGCCGCGACCTCGATCTTGCGCAGCCGGAGACGATCGCCGCCTACGTCGCCGGGCAGGACGTCGACGTGATCGTCAACGCCGCCGCCTACACGGCCGTCGACAAGGCCGAGAGCGAGCCCGATCTCGCCTTCGTGCTGAATGCCGAGGTGCCTGGCCGGCTGGCCGCCGCGGCCGCCGCGAAGGGCGTGCCGCTCGTCCATGTCTCGACCGACTACGTGTTCGACGGCACCAAGGGCGCGCCCTATCTTCCGTCAGATCCGGTGGCTCCGCTCGGTGTCTACGGCGCCAGCAAGGAGGCGGGCGAGCGCGCCGTCCGCGCCGCCGGAGGCCGTGCCGTGGTGCTGCGGACCGCCTGGGTCTACGGCCCGTTCGGCGGCAACTTCATGAAGACCATGCTGCGGCTGGCGCGCGAACGCGACGTGCTGTGCGTCGTCGACGACCAGCGCGGCACGCCGACCGCCTCGGCCGATCTCGCCGCGGCATGTCTGACGATCGCGGCCCGGCTCGTGCGGGACCCGGAGGACCACGGCGGCACGTTCCACTTCACCAATGCGGGCGAGACCACCTGGTGCGGCTTCGCCCGCGCCATCGTCGAGATCGCCGGGCCACGGCTCGCGAAGACGCCCGAGGTCGTCGCCATCGCGACGGCCGATTATCCGACGCCGGCCGAGCGGCCGGCCGACTCGCGACTCGACTGCGCGGCGACGCTCGCACGTTATCAGATGGCGCAGCCCGACTGGCGCGCGGCGCTCGCCGCGACCCTCGACCGGCTGCCCGAAGAGGTTTTCAGATCATGAAGGGCATCATCCTGGCCGGCGGCAGCGGCACGCGGCTCTATCCGGCGACGCTCGCCGTCAACAAGCAGCTGCTGCCCGTCTACGACAAGCCGATGATCTATTATCCGCTGTCGGTGCTGATGCTGGCCGGCATCCGCGAGATCCTGCTCATCTCGACGCCCGAGCATCTCGGCTTCTACGAACACCTGCTCGGCGACGGCTCGGCCTGGGGCATCCGCATCGACTACATCGTGCAGGACAAGCCGATAGGCCTCGCGCATGCGTTCGTGCTCGGCCGCGACTTCGTCGGCACCGACAAGGTGTGCCTGATCCTCGGCGACAACATTTTCTACGGCCACGGACTGTCGGCCGAGCTGGTGCGCGCGGCGAAGTCCGACGCCGGCGCCACCGTGTTCGGCTACTATGTGCGCGACCCCAGCCAGTACGGCGTCGTCGTCTTCGATTCCGACGGGAAGCCCGTGGAGCTGATCGAGAAGCCGACGACCTTCCGGTCGCCCTGGGCCGTCACCGGGCTCTATTTCTACGACAACCGCGTGCTCGACATCGCCGCCGACCTGAAGCCGTCGGCGCGCGGCGAGCTGGAGATCACCGACGTCAACCGCTGTTATCTGGAGATGGGCGCGCTCGAGATCGTGAAGCTCGGCCGCGGCTACGCCTGGCTCGACACCGGCACGCACGACGCGCTTCTGGAAGCCTCCGAGTTCGTCCGCTCGATCCAGGCCCGTCAGGGCCTGCTGGTCGGCTGCCTGGAAGAGGTCGCCTATCTGCAGGGCTTCATCGGCGCCGACGACGTGAAGCGACTCGCCGCACGGTTCAGCAAGACCGCCTACGGGGCCTATCTGGAGCGGCTCGTCGCGCCGCAGTGAGCGTCACTGCCGCCCGCGGTCACTGCGCCTGTGCGCGCCGTGAGAGCCGGGCGAGGTCGGCGTCGACCATCTCGGCCACGAGGCCTTCGAGGTCGGTCTCGGCCGCCCAGCCGAGCCGCTCCTTCGCCTTCGCCGGATTGCCGAGCAGCATGTCCACCTCGGCCGGCCGCAGGAAGCGCGGGTCGGTGACGACGTGATCCTCCATGGCGAGCCCGGCATGCGCGAAGGCGAGCCGGCAGAAGTCGCGCACCGAGGCGGTGCGGCCCGTCGCCACGACGTAGTCGCCCGGCGTGTCCTGCTGCAGCATCAGCCACATCGCCTTGACGTAGTCGCGCGCATGGCCCCAGTCGCGCTTGGCGTCGAGATTGCCCAGCGCGAGCTGCGTCTGCAGCCCGAGCTTAATGCGGGCGACGCCGTCGGTGATCTTGCGGGTGACGAACTCGATGCCGCGCAGCGGCGACTCGTGATTGAACAGGATGCCGCTCGAGGCGTGCAGCCCGAAACTCTCGCGGTAGTTCACCGTCATCCAGTGAGCGTAGAGCTTGGCGGCCGCGTAAGGCGAGCGCGGATAGAACGGCGTCGTCTCGGACTGCACCGGCTCCTGGACGAGCCCGTACATCTCCGAGGACGAGGCCTGGTAGAAGCGCGCCTGCGGCGCCTCGAGACGGACCGCCTCCAGCACGTTGGCGGCGCCGAGCCCGGTGACGTTGCCGGTGAGCAGCGGCTGGTTCCACGACGACTTCACGAACGACTGGGCGCCGAGATTGTAGACCTCGTCCGGCTTCACGTCGCGCATCACGCGCATGATCGACGAGAGGTCGGTGAGGTTGCCGTCCAGCATGGTGATGCGGTCGGCGACACCGAGCCAGCGCAGCTTCTCGTCCATCACGTCGGAGGCGCTGCTGCGGCGCACGAGCCCGTAGACGTCGTAACCCTTGTCGAGCAGGAGCTGCGACAGATACGCCCCGTCCTGCCCGGTGACGCCGGTGATCAACGCGCGCTTCATGGGATGTCCTCTGCGGCCGAGCGCCGCCAGCGTGACCTTCTTCGCGCGGCTTTCTTTACGGGGACGGGCGTCGCCCGTCCAGCGTTTCGGGCCCGTCCGGCGGGCGGCCGGCGCCGGCCCGTGGAGCGATTTGACTCGCCCGGCCGGCTCCGCTTTGGTCGGGCTTCCGCATCATCGCAGCGACCCGCGATCGCGTCGCGCAACGAGCCGAGACTCCCCGTGCAGATGCCCGATCCGGCCACCGACCCGCGGCTCCACGACGGCGTCGGCTGCTGGGTGGAGCGGCTCGCCGTCGACGTGCCGCCCGGCCGGCCCGCTCTGTTTCTCGACCGCGACGGCGTGGTCGTCGAGGAGACCCATTATCTCTCGGAACCCGCCAAGGTCCGCCTGCTCGACGGCGCGGCGCGCGTGATCGCCTGGTGCAACGCGCGCGGCCTGCCGGTCGTGCTGGTGACCAACCAGGCCGGCATCGCCCGCGGCTATTTCGGCTGGCGGGAGTTCGAGGCGGTGCAGCAGGAGATCGTCCGCCGGCTCGTGGCGGCGGGGGCGCGGCTCGATCTCGTCCTCGCCTGCGCGTTTCACGACACCGGCGACGCGCCCTATCGGGTCGCGGAGCACCCTTGGCGCAAGCCCAACCCGGGCATGATCCTGGCCGCGGCCGAGATGCTCGCGATCGACCTGCCGGCCTCGGCCGTGATCGGCGACAAGGTGTCGGATCTCGAAGCCGGCGCGGCGGCGGGGCTCGCCCGCGCCGTGCTGGTGCGCACCGGTCACGGCGGCGACGAGGAGGGCAAGCTCGGACGCCTGCCGCCCACCGGGCACACGGCCTTCGCGGTCGCCGCCGACATCGGGGCGGCGTTCGACGGGCTCGTCGCCGCGGGCTGGCCCGGCGGAGCCGGGACGGCCGGCTGAGCTACGCCCTCCCGTCGGCGACCAGCCGCGCCTCCACCTGCTCGCAGATGTAGTGATACAGGCACAGATGCACCTGCTGGATCTGCGGGGTCACGCGGGACGGCACGTCGATCAGGATGTCGGAGAGCGCCGCGAGCGCGCCGCCACCCTCGCCGGTGAGCGCGATGGTGGTCATCCCGTGCGTGTGGGCGCTCTCGAAGGCGCGGATCACGTTCTTCGAGTTGCCCGAGGTCGAGAGGCCGAGCACGACGCCGCCCGGCTTCGCATAGGCCTCGACCTGGCGCGCGAACACCGTGTCGAAGGCATAGTCGTTCGACCAGGCGGTGAGCACCGCCGTGTTCGACGCGAGGCAGACGCAGTTCAGCGCCCGCCGCTCCTTCAGGAAGCGGCCGACCAGCTCGCCGGTGATGTGCATGGCGTCCGACGCCGAGCCGCCGTTGCCGCACACCAGGAGCGGCAGGCCGGCCGACAGCGCCGTCGCGATCGCCGTGACCGCCGCGTCGGCGCGCCGGCATCCGGGATGCCGGGCGCTCTCGACGAGCACGCGCCCGGACAGTTCGAGGTAATGGTCGATCGACATGGCGGTGCTCACGGGGCGGGTGCTCGCAAAGGCGTCCGAGGGGTCACGGCGCGGGCCGGCCAGCATCTACCACGCCGAAGCGGGGTGACAAGCACGCGGCGTTCGGACGTTCGCGGCCGTGCCGCCATCGAGGAGGCCGCCGGCGCCATCGAGAAAGCCTTCGCTCTATCTCTTGCGGCCGACCCGATGCCTGATGATGCCCTCGCACAACACCCGGAATCCCTCGCCGGGCTGGTCCTGCTTCAGCAGGACGGCCCGATCGACACGAAGGGGTGCCGCCGCCGCCTTGTCGACGAACAGGGTCGACACGCGTGCGGCGACCGCGTCGCGCCGGTCCGAGCCGATCTCGCCGGTCAGCGTCATGTGGAAGAAGAACTCTCTGAGCACGTACGGATACCCCCATCGATGGAGGTTCCAGCGCTCACGCTCGTTCAAGCTCGGGGTGAGACGGCGGACGTGATCCGCCGCCGTGAAGGGCGCGCGGAACAGATCGAAATAGGTGAGGCAGTCCGATGCGAACTGCTTCACGATCCCGCTCGCGCGCCGTGGAACGATGGCGACGAAATCACGAATGACCCGCACCTCGGGAACGATCGTGGCGACGCTCCGCGGCTCGTCGCAGAAGGTGGAGAAGGCCTGGACCAGATCGGTCTCGCCGTATCCCTCGGCGAGGCGGAACGGCGGCACGAAGGTCACGTGAAGGCCGTAAGGTCGAGGCGCTTTGGTCAGGTCCGGCCAATCCTCGGGCAGCCCCGCATCCGACGGGTGCGGGACGACGGCGCCGGAGTAGGAATCGTAGCCGATCAGGCTGCTGCCGAGCCGATAGATCGCGCTGTCGGATGGCGGCACGAAATACACGGTGTAACGCGGCATCCAGGTCATCGGCGACTCGTGACGTGCGGGAGAGCCGTTACCGGCAGGCTCACTGTAAGCGGCCCGCCGGCATGATTCGTCCGTAGAAATCGTCACCGCGGATGGCGTCGGATCGGGGTTCGGCACCGCAGAACGCCGCGCCGCGCGGCAACGGCGGCCACGGCTTCGGCGGCTCCGCCGCCGACGCAGAAAAATCCCGACCGTGCGCCCGTGCGCCGATCAGCCAAGTGCATGTTTCGAGAAGAGAAAAATGGCGCGCCCGGAACGATTCGAACGTCCGACCCTCAGATTCGTAGTTAGCAGACGCGGGCCTTGCCCAGCCCTAGAAGTAAAGCCCGGAAGCCCTCAAGTTGCTGTTTCCACTCGACTTTATCGTTCGGGACCGCTAATCTTCGGCACCCTGGCCACCCCGGCGAGGGGCCAAATTACCTTATTTGAGCGGAGTGCGTTCCGTGCGTGATTCCCCAAGGCGGGTGCGGTTCACAGAGGCGAGCCTGCGGGCGCTGCGGGCGCCAACCGCGAGCGGCAGGCAGGAGTTGTGGTGGGACACGGACCTGCGGGGCTTCGGCGTCCTGCTCTCCGGGTCGACCAACGGCCGGAGCTATGTCGTCCAGCGCGACCTGCCCGGCGGGCGGACCCGGCGCGTCACCATCGGCCCGACGAACGTGCGCACACTGGAGGAGGCGCGGGCCGAGGCCCGCACCATCCTGAACCAGTTCCACGACGGGATCGACCCGCGGCAGGCGAGGCGCGAGGCGGCCGCCCGCGGCGCCACCCTGGGCGAGGCGCTGGACATGTACCTGCGCACGAACCGGCGACTGCGCGCCTCCAGCACTGCGGAGTACACGCGGTGCGTCCACCGCCACCTTGCTGACTGGGTGGACCGGCCGATTCGGGAGATCACGCGCGAGGATGTCGAGCGGCGGCATGCGGCCATCGCCCGGAAGGTCGCGGCGGAGGGCCGGTACTCAGGAGAACAAACAGCGAACGCAGTGATGCGCGTGCTGCGTGCCATCTGGAATGCTGCGGCGGACCGCGACCCGACCCTTGGGCAGAACCCGGTGCGGCTGCGCCGCGAGTGGTTCGCAGCCCGGCGCCGCACCCGCTGCGTGCGGGCGGACGAGATGTCCGCATTCTGGGGCGCGGTCCAGGAGCTGGAGAACCCCTACGCCCGGGGCTATGTGACGCTGCTGCTGTTCACCGGCATGCGCAGGCGCGAGGCCGCATCGCTGCGCTGGGACGATGTGGACTTCGCAGCGGGCGTGCTCCGTGTGCCGGAGGGGCGCACGAAGTCGGGGCGGAAGCTGGACCTGCCGCTCACGACTGTGCTGCGCGACATGTTGGTCGGGCTGCGGGCGATCGGCCGCACGGAGTTCGTCTTCCCGGCCGCATCGAAGTCGGGCCACCTCGAAGAGCCATCGAGCATCTTCGACGCCATCGAGAAGGCCGGGGCGGTGCGCGTGAGTCCGCACGACCTGCGGCGCACCTTTGTCACGACCGCCGAGGCCTGCGACATCTCGCAGGTCGCGCTCAAGGCGCTGGTGAACCACAGCCTGGGGAGTGGCGTGACCGAGGGCTACGTGATCATCGAGCCGGCGCGGCTGCGCGAGGCCGCACAGCGGGTCTGTGACCGCCTTGCAGAGCTGTGCTGCATCACGGCGCCACCGGGCGTCGTCGTGATGAGGAGCTGACGTGTAGGATCTTTACTTCGTCGTCGATCGCCCGGATACTCTAAAGGTCGTCTGGTAGGCCGCCACCTGGTACGTCCAAGAGTATCGAGCCAGACGAGACTGAAGGAAGCGTAGGTTGGCTAGCTTCCCTGGCGCAATTCACGGCGCCGGGGAGGGGTGTGCCTCACGGACCCTCCTGGCGCCATGCTCAGGAGGGCCGCATGGCCGACCTAGTTCCCGCACGGCACGGCATCGACCGCCGCGCCCGTGACATCAGCAAGCTCAGCACCGGCCACCCCGACGACCTGATCACGACCGCACAGCTCGCGGCGTGGCTTGGCGTCTCGATCCAGTGGGCCGAGATCGGCCGGTCCAAGGGCTGGGGTCCCCCCTACATCAAGCTGGGCCGCCGCGTCGCCTACCGCCGCGGCAGCGTGCTGGCGTGGCTCGCCGAGCGCGAGCGCGCGCACCAGAAGCCCCCCGGCACACCCACCACGAAGGCTGCGGCCAACTCGGCAGCGGGGGCGTGACATGGGCGAGCGGGACGCAGGCGACACCCGGTTCGCGGCATGCCGCCGCGAGCAGCAGGCGAAGGCGGAGGCGCTCGACCGCCTCAGGGCGGACGTGGATGACGCCGCCCGCCTCCACGGCATGAGTCCTGACAAGCCGACGGGCCGCCATGTGCTGCGGTGCCCGTGCTGTGGGGGGCGCCTTGATCTGTGGGTGGACCTCGGCAAGCCGCTGTTCCAGGGCGGCAACCAGTGCCCCGACCTCCGCAGGATCAGGGACCTGATCCGCGACCAGCTCGCCGGCCGCGGGCACGGGGCAGTCGAGGTGAGATGATCAGAGACGAAGAGACCCCGCCGTGTCTGCGACGCGGCGGGGCCGAAGACATTTCTGCTGGTGTGCACCTCTGGAGCAGGCGCAGTGAAGAACATAGACGGAACTGACAGCGCGGGCAAGCTGGCCGGCGCCAACGAAGTCGCCGAGCTGATGGAGCTGTTCGGCGGCTGCGACAGCAGGCACGGCACTCATGGTGAGCCGGTCTGGGAACCAGACAAGGGGAAGTGGACAATCAGGTCGACGGCCAGGACCCTGCGGGAGGGACCGACCGCGGACCTCTGGCAGCAGCACCTGGATGGGAAGCGGCCGCTCGGGGTGATCCCGATCACCAGCGAGGGGCTGTGCTGGTGGGGCTCCATTGACGTGGACGTGTACGACATTGACACCGTGGGCACCGTGCGCAAGGTGCGCGACCTGAAGCTTCCCCTGGTGCCGTGCACGTCGAAGTCGGGTGGCCTCCACCTGTTCATGTTCCTCAGTCAGCCGACCCCTGCGGCTGAGGTCCAAGCGGCGCTGCGCAGCATCGCCGGCCGCCTCGAACTGAGTCCGCACGTGGAGGTCTTCCCCAAGCAGCTGAGCATCAGTGAGGAGAAGGCGGGAAGCTGGATTGTGATGCCCTACTTCGGCGGCACGTTCGGCGGCAAGCTGCGCGAGCAGGTGGGCCTCAACGACTACGGCAACCCGATGCCGCTGGAGGGCTTCATCCGGGCGGCGCGCGAGGCCCGGCTGACGCCCGCTGACTTCGTCAGCACCGGGGCGAGCGCCCGGGCTGTGGTGACGCCCCCCCGGCAACGTGCAGCGTGCGGGGAAGCGGCTGATCTCACGGGCCGGGGCTTCGGCGGGCGCATGCTCGCGGTCTGGTCGCGCCGCCTCGCCGGGACTCCCGAGGGTCGCCGCAACGACATGATTGCGGCGGCAGCCTTCCACCTCGGCCGCATCGTCGGCCGGGACTGGGTGTCGCGGGATGAGGCGGAGGACGCGCTGCGCACCGTGTTCTCTCAGTGGCCCAACGTGGATCACAGCGAGGATACGATGCGCCGCCAGCTCGACAGGGGCGCAGCCAATCCGCACGACGACCTCGCACCAGAGGCGCCACCCTGGCCCGACCTGCGCACAAGGCGGAAGGATGGGTCGTCGCCGGGTGAGATCAGGGTGGTGCAGCTGAGCGATGTGCCGATGCGCGCCATGGACTGGCTGTGGAAGGGCCACCTGCTGCGCGGCAGCATCGAAATGCTGTCGGGCGGCGTGAACCTCGGCAAGTCGCAGGTCCAGATGGGCTGGATTGCGTCGGTGACGGCCGGGCGGCCGTGGCCCGATGGAACGCCCGGACCGGAGCCGGGCAACGTGATCCTGATCACCGCCGAGGACAACCTGTACCACACCGTGGGTCCACGGTGCCGAGCGGCGAAGGGCGATCCGGCGCGCGTGACGGTGGTCGAGGGCATCAGGCGCGACGAGCGCACGGACATGTTCACGCTCACCACCGACCTCGGCGAGCTGGAGCGGCTGATCCGTGAGAAGAACGCGGCGCTGGTCGCCATCGACCCGATCACGGCCTACATGGGCGGGAAGGTCGACAGCCACAACGCCACTGACGTGCGGTCGGTGCTCAGTCCGCTGAAGGACATCGCGGAACGCACGAACGCGGCATTCTCGATCATCACCCATCCGCCGAAGTCGGCAAGCGGCAAGCGGGCGAACGACCTGTTCATTGGCTCACAGGCCTTTGTCGCCGTGGCCCGCATCGGCCACCTGATCCTGGAGGAACGGGAGAAGGACGAGGACGGCAAGTGGGTGGAGACGGGCCGGTGCCTCCTCACGATCGCGAAGAACAACCTGCACCGCTACCCGCCGACCCTGGCATACACCATCGATGAGGTAGCCGTCGGCCAAGACGACCACGGCGAAGTGATTACAGCGCCCTACGTCGTGTGGGATCCGAAGCCGGTGGACGGGACCGCCGACCAGCTGATGAAGCTCTACGATGGCCGGGGCGAGGAGCGGAACCCGGCGGTCGCGTTGCTTCGTGATCTGCTAGGAAGCCCGGACGACTGCCGGTCTGTCGACGCCGCCAGTGTCACGCGGGCGCGCGAGGCACGCGGCCTCTCCGAGGACCAGATGAAGCGGGCGCGGGCCAAGCTGGGGGTGAGGGCAACCAAGGTCGGGCAGCCCGGAACGGCCGGGCAGAAGTGGGTCTGGCACTACGACGGCTGCGATCCCAAGAGCGGCGAGCTGCTGGTGTGAGCCTCGCGCGCGCCCGCGCGCGGGGGGAGTAAGCGCAAACCGCCGCCTTCGGGCGGAGAGGTGGGGGAAGTCCTAGGGAGAGTGGCATCTCCCGAAGAGGGCGGGGGGCGCCGTCTTCGTCGCCCCCTTCGGTGAAGAAGGCGGTCGAGCCGGGGGACCGTCGAAGGAGGCGGTCGGCCCGAAGAAGGCGCCGAAGGAGGCGGGGGCCGCCTCCTTCGAATAGAGGCCGGGGGGATAAAGATAATTGCTTCCCCGGTCCCCGAAGAAGGCGGCTCCTCGATCTCCCCCCGC
>NZ_NHSK01000026.1 GCF_016653355.1 Rhodoplanes elegans
GCGGCGACCGGCTCACCGCGGCCTCCGGGCGACGCGCGGCGCGGCGGCCCGCCGGCCGGCCGGACGAGACAACGAACCCCGATGGCGCATGACGACCTCGCATGAGATGGAAGTAGGAACATTTGCCTATCATGCGCGGCGCGTCAAGACGGTCGGATCCGAATTCCGATGGATCGCGTTTTCAGCATGAATGAAGATGGTTATCGAGGCGGACGAGGAGCCGTTCCGGGCGTCGATCTAGGATTAATTTCTATATTGCGAGGTGCTCGACGATGCGGCTCTTCGGCCTCGGACGGCGTGCCCCGGGTAATAACCAACGGCCCTGAGCCCTGCCCCGTCATCCTGAGGTGCCCGGCGCAGCCGGGCCTCGAAGGATGCGGCCCCGGCCGTCACCCTTCGAGGGCTGCGCTTCGCGCAGCCACCTCAGGGTGACGGTGAGAGTCAGTGCCGGAAGCCCTTGGTATAAGGCGCCGCAGATCGCAGACCCAATGCGCCGCCGCGCCGATCTCTCAAGGTGGGACGATGGACCGAGCGGCACGCGCGGCCGCGCGACCGCCTCGCCCGATCGCCCTGGATCGCGGGTCCGCCGCGCCGCCCGGCGCCGCGCCCGGGACACCAGACCGTCCCCGATGCAGTGAAGCGAACCGCTGCCCTCGGCACACAAACAAAAACCGCCGGGGGCGCCCGGCGGTGTCCGTCTCGTCTTGTATCCGTCTGGTCGTGGGTCGGGCGCGTCGCGGCCGGAGGCCGGGTTCGCGGTCGGCGGGTCGAGGCCGGCCGTGCCGGCCGCTCCGTCACTTCGCGCGACGCCGCCGCTGCTGGCCGAGGCCCATCTGCTTGGCGAGCTGCGAGCGCGCGGCCGCGTAGTTCGGCGCCACCATCGGGTAGTCGGGCGGCAGGCCCCACTTGTCGCGGTACTGCTCGGGGGTCATGTTGTACTGCGTGCGCAGATGCCGCTTGAGCGACTTGAACTTTTTGCCGTCCTCCAGGCACACGATGTATTCCGGCGTGATCGACTTCTTGACCGACACGGCCGGCTTCAGCGGTTCGACGGGCGCGTCGCTCTGCCCGCCCGAGACCCGCAGCAACGCCGAGTGAATCTGGTTGATGAGGCTCGGAATATCCCCTGCCGATATGCTGTTGTTGCTGACATAGGCCGACACGATGTCGGCAGTCAGCTCAATATAGTTCTGCGCGCTCTCGCCCATCTTACGTTCATTTCTCTTTGTAATGACCCGATCGCTCCCGCCCGGGCCTGCAATGCCCCATCAGGTCCGGCCGAGCCCCGAGGCCAAGCGACATCGCGGCCGACTCGCGAGAACTCTTTCTATGTATCGGCATTGCTGCGGAAAGCAAGAAGAGATTCGACCGTTGTAGATGTGAGCGTGAACTCGACAACAGAACAGGCCAACTATTCGTCGGAACGACAAGGGAAAGTACAGGCTTGTACGTTCAAATCGGTATGGCTCCCATACCGGCCCCGGACAGCGGAGCCGACCGAACCTCCCGCCCCGCCCCGGACCGCACCCGGGATCTGCTTGTTTTTGCACTGCGAAATGCCGTACCGCACCACCTCGGCACGGGTCAGGCTCGACGATGAGCATGGCCCTATCTGTCGGACAGTCGACGTAATGCCGATTTGCAGGCGCACTCCGGCACCCTAGATGAAGTCTTCCCGGCGCAAGTCCCGCGCAAGCCCCGTCGTCCGCGGCCCCCGCGCGAGCGACGCCCGACCGAAAGCCCGACCGATGCTCGACCGAGTCTCCCGTCCGCCCGCCCCGCCCTGCGTCGAGGAACGCCCGAGCGTCTCGGTGCATCACGGCGTCACGCTCGTCGACGAGTACGCCTGGCTGCGCGATCCCAACTGGCAGGCCGTGATGCGCGATCCGTCCGTGCTCGACCCGGCGATCCGGGCCGTGCTGGAGGCCGAGAACGCCCATGCCGAGGCCGCCCTCGCGCCGACCGTCACGCTGCAAGAGACGCTGTTCGCCGAGATGAAGGGGCGCATCAAGGAGGACGACGCCGGCGTGCCGTCGCCGGACGGCCCGTTCGCCTACTACTCGCGCCACCGCGAAGGCGGCGAGCATCCGCTGATCTGCCGCATCCCGCGCGACGGCGGCGCGGAGGAGATCCTGCTCGACGGCGACGCGCTCGCCGCCGGCAAGGCGTTCTTCAGCCTGGGCGGCGGCGAGCATTCGCCCGACCATCGCCTCGTCGCCTGGAGCGCCGACGACCGCGGCTCCGAGTTCTTCACGACGCGGGTGCGCGACCTCGCGACCGGTGAGGACCTCACCGACGTCGTGCCGGAGGCCTCGGGCGGCGTCGTCTGGACGACGGACTCGCGCGCCTTCTTCTACGTGAAGCTCGACGAGCAGCACCGACCGACGAAGGTCTTCCTGCACCGGCTCGGCACCGCGGCGAGCGACGACCGCGAGGTGTTCCGCACCGACGACCCCGGCTTCTTCGTCTCGATCGCGCGGCTGCAGTCCGGCCGCTTCGCCGAGATCTCGGTGCACGACCACGAGTCCGCCGAGGCCTGGCTGATCGATCTCGACGCTCCGGACGTGGCACCCCGCCTCGTGACTCCGCGGGAAAAACAGCTGCGCTACGACGTCGAGCATCACCCGGCCTTTGACGGCGGCCCGGTGCTGTTCATCCGCACCAATGCGGACGACGCCGAGGACTTCAAGATCGTGACGGCGCCGCTGGCGACGCCCGGCCGCGCCCACTGGCGCGATCTCGTCCCGCACCGGCCCGGCGTCTTCGTGCTCGGCTTCTCCGTGACGCGCGAGTGGCTCGTCCGGCTCGAGCGGGTCGACGGGCTGCCTCGCATCGTCGTGCGGCATCTCGGGCGCGGCGACGAGCACGTGATCGCCTTCGACGAGGAGGCCTACTCGCTCGGCATGGCGGGCGGCTACGAGTTCGACACCGACACGCTGCGCTTCAACTACTCGTCGATGACGACGCCGACCGAGACCTGGGACTACGACTGCGCGACGCGCGAGCGCGTGCTGCGCAAGCGCCAGGAGGTACCGAGCGGCCACGACCCGGCCGCCTATGTGACGCGCCGCCTGCTGGCGCCCGCGCATGACGGCGAGACCGTCCCGGTGTCGCTGCTGGCGCGCCGCGACACGCCGCTCGACGGCACCGCGCCGACGCTCGTCTACGCCTATGGCTCCTATGGCATGTCGACGCCGGCGGCGTTCTCGACCAGCCGGCTGTCGCTGGTCGACCGCGGCTTCGTCTACGCGATCGCCCACGCCCGCGGCGGCACCGAGAAGGGCTGGCGCTGGTATCGCGAGGGCAAGCTCGCGGCCAAGCCGAACACGTTCAAGGACGTGATCGCGGCGACCGAGCATCTCATCAGAGAGAAGATCGCGGCCCCCGATCGCGTCGTGGCGCATGGCGGCTCGGCCGGCGGCATGCTGATCGGCGCGCTCGCCAACATGCGACCGGACCTCTACGCGGGGCTGATCGCCGAGGTGCCGTTCGTCGACGTGCTCAACACCATGCTGGACGAGACGCTGCCGCTCACCCCGCCCGAATGGCCCGAGTGGGGCGACCCGATCCGCGACGCGGCGGCGTTCCACACGATCCGCTCCTACTCGCCCTACGACAACGTCGGGCCCCAAGCCTATCCGGCCATCCTGGCGCTCGCCGGGTTGACCGATCCGCGCGTCACCTATTGGGAGCCGGCCAAGTGGGTGGCCCGGCTGCGCCGGCTCAAGACCAACGACGATCTGGTGCTGCTGCGGACCAATCTCGACGCCGGCCACGGCGGCGCCGCCGGCCGCTTCGAACGCCTGCGCGAGGTCGCCCTGTCCTATGCGTTCGCCATCGCGGTGGCGGGGCGGGAATAGCGGGGCGACAACTGCCGACGAACGGCCCGCCGGGACTTCACTTTTCCCGCGCGCGGTTCTTCACCTCTCCCCGCGTGCGGGGAGAGGTCGACGTTCGCGCGATCAGCGCGAATGTCGGGTGAGGGGGCGTCTCCACGAGTCGCTGCATCACGAGTCTTTGCAGCGCGCGTCTTTGCATCGTGAATCTCTGCAGCGGGGAAACGCCCCCTCACCCGACTCGGACCTTCGGTTCGAGCCACCCTCTCCCCGCGCGCGGGGAGAGGGAAAACGGCGCCGCATCCGCCCGTCATCTCACTCCGGCTTGATGCCGGCCGCCTTGACGATCGGCCACCACTTGTCGACCTCGGCCTTCTGATAGGCGCCGAGCGCGGCCGGGGTCTGCTGGTCGGGCGGGAAGATCACCTGGGCCAGATCCTCGAGCTTCTTGCGCGTCGTCGGATCGGCGAGCGCCGCCTTGAGCGCCGCGTTGAGCTTGTCGACCGCCTCCTTGGGCGTCCCCTTCGGGGCCCACAGCGCGTGCCAGAACGTGTAGTAGAAGCCCGGCAGGCCGGCCTCGTCGGTGGTCGGCACGTCGGGCGCCACCTTCAGGCGCTCCTTGTTGGTCACCGCATAGACCTTGATCAGGCCCGACTGGATGTGCGGCATCGAGGTCGCCGGCGTGTCGAGCTGAATGTCGGTGTTGCCGGCGATCAGATCCTGCATCGACTGGCCGGCGCCGCGATACGGCACCATGGTCCACTTCACCCCGAGGGTGTTCTGCAGGAGCACGCCGGAGATGTGGCTCGGCGTGCCGACGCCCGAGGTGCCCTCGGTGACCTTGCCGGGGTTCTCCTTGATCCACGTGACCAGCTCGGCGAGGTTCTTGGCCGGCATGGTCTTGCGCGCGACGATGAAGAACGGCTGGGTCGAGATCAGGCCGATCGGCTCGAAGTCGGCGATCAGGTCGTATTGCAGCGGATAGATGGCACCGTTGACGACGTTGGTGCCGGAATGGCCGATGCCGAACGTGTAGCCGTCCGGCGCCGCGCGGGCGACGCGGCCGACCCCGACCGTACCGCCGGCCCCGGTCGTGTTCTCGACGATCACGGGCTGACCGAGCGTCGCGCGCATCCCCTCGGCGACGACGCGGGCGATGACGTCGGTCGAGCCGCCCGGCCCGAGCGGCACCACCATGGTGACGGGCCGCGACGGAAACCCTTGCGCCTGCGCGTTGTCGATCGGCGCCACGAACGGCGCCAGCACCGCGGCACAGGCCGCGGCCAGCCAAACCCTGGTCATGCGTTTCCCCGACTGTTCTTGTCGCCGGCTTTGTATGCCGACCGTCCGGCAACTGTGGCGCTCCCCGCCGGTAAAGACAAGCGACCTCGCCCCCGCGGATTCGTCGCACCAGCCGGGACGTCCCCGCATTCGACAGGCGACCGGGCCACCGTTAGTCTTCGCCCCTCGGAGCCGCGCCCCCGAGAACCGCGGCCGAGAACCGCAGCCAAGAAGCGCCACAAGAAGCGCCACCAGGAAACGCCCCGCGAGCCCTCACCCCCGCGAGCCCTCATGAGCACTCCGATCGAGATCCGGATGGGCGGCTACGGCCCGTCCACCACCTGCTTCAGCAAGGCCCTGAAGATCATCGGCGACCGCGTCGAGGCGCGGTTCGGCGACGCCGTGAAGGTGCGCTACGTCTGGAACATCATGGATCTCGGCTACAAGGCCGAGGACATTCTCTGGCTCGTGGAGTCCGGCGTGCTGAGCGTCGGCTACCAGTCGTCGAGCTACCTGACCGACCGGGTGCCGGAGATCGGCGTCGTCGACCTGCCGTTCCTGTTCGCCAGCAACGACGAGGCGCGCGGCGCCATGGACGGCGCGCTCGGCGCCTGGCTGGCGCAGAGGATCGAGGACAAGGTCGGCTACCGCATCCTCGGCTGGTTCGAGAACGGCTTCCGCCAGATCTCGAACCGGCTACGGCCGGTGCGCACGGCAGCCGATCTCGCCGGCATGAGCATCCGGGTGCTTCCGAGCGACGTCCAGGCGAGAACCTTCGCGCTGCTCGGCGCGACGCCGCTGCGTCTCGATCTCACCGAGGCGATCGCGCGCATCAAGGCCGGGACGCTCGACGCGCAGGAGAACCCGCTCGCCAACACGGTGACGTATCACGTCCACGACTTCCACCGCTTCCACACGGTGACGAACCACTTCTACGTCTCGCGCCCGGTGTTCTTCTGCCGCGCCCAGTTCGATGCCTGGCCGAAGGCGTTGCAGGAGACGATGCGCGAGGCGGTCGCGGAGGCCGTGGCCGCCCAGCGGGTGATGACCGGCGAGGAGGACGACGACGCGCGGCGCGCGCTCGATGCGGCCGGCTGCGAGCTGATCAAGCCGAGCGCGGCCGAGCTCGCGACGTTCCGGGACGCCGTCGCGCCCCTGCTCGCCGACGCACGCGAGACGTACGGCGCGGAGGCGATGCGGCTGGTCGGGCGCTGACGCCGCCTCACACTCCACTCAGGCGGCCCGCACCGTGGCGAGGAAGCGGACGACCTCGGTCTTCAGCCGGGCGCCGTTCTCGGCCAGCGCCTGCGCGGCGGTGAGCACCTGCTCGGAGGCCGTGCCGGTCTCGCTGGCGCCGCGCTGGACGTCGCCGACATGGGCGCTGACCTGCAACGTGCCCTGCGCCGCTTGCTGGGCGTTGCGCGAGATCTCCTGGGTCGCGGCGCCCTGCTCCTCCACGGCGGCCGAGATGCCGGTCGCGATCTCCGACAGGCGGCCGATGGTGCCCGAGATCTCCTTGATGGCCGTGACCGACTCGCTCGTCGCCGTCTGCATGCCGGCGATCTGGCTGGCGATGTCGCCGGTCGCCTTGGCGGTCTGGGCGGCGAGCGCCTTCACCTCGGAGGCGACCACCGCGAAGCCCTTGCCGGCTTCTCCGGCGCGAGCCGCTTCGATCGTCGCATTCAAGGCCAACAAGTTGGTCTGCTCGGCGATGGCCGTGATCAGCTTCACCACGTCGCCGATGCGGGTCGCCGCCTGCGCGAGCTCCGCGACCCGCGCATTGGTGCGGCCGGCCTGCTGCACGGCGCCGTCGGCGATCCGGCTCGACTCCTGCACCTGACGATTGATCTCGTGCACCGAGGCCGCCATCTGCTCGCTCGCCGAGGCGACCGACTGAACGTTGACGGCGGCCTCCTCCGAGGCGCTCGCCACCGTCGTCGTGATCTCCTCGGTGCGCTGCGCCGTCGCGGTCAGCGTGTGGGCGGAGCTCTCGAGATCGGCGGATGTGGACGACACGGTCTCGATGATCTGGCCGAGCGCCGTCTCGAACCCGTCGGCGATCTTGTGGATCTCCTGCCGACGCTGCACCGTCACGCGCCGCTCGGTGTCGGCCTGGAACTCGCGGTCGAAGGCGAGCTTCGACTGCATCGCCTGGATGTTGCGCAGCGCCTGGCCGATCTCGTCGTCGCGCTTGATCAGGATGCGGCCGGTGAAGTTTCCGCGCGCGATCCTGTCCATGGCGAGGTTCAGGCGCCCGAGCGGGCGCAGCGTCGCCTGGATGGTGCGCAGCCCCAGCCAGCCGCCGTAGACGAGCCCGATCGCGAGCATCGCGGCCACGAAGGCGAGCGCGACGATGTAGTCGCGATCGGAGGCGTCGAGCAGCAGCTTCGACTCCTTGCCCTGGATGGCGACCAGCCGGTCGAGATCGCTCTTGGCGGCGGCGTAGAGCGGGTCGACGCTATCGACCAGCGCCGCGCCGAGCGCGTCGTGCTTGCGCGCCGACAGGAGCGCCAATGCCGGCGCGATGCCGGCCTCGAGGAATCGCTGCTGCTTGGGCGCATAGGCGTCGGCAACCTCCTTCTCCTCGGGAGTCAGATAGGTGGCGAGATACGCCTTCCACACCGTATCGATCGCGCTCCGATTGGCGGCGATGCGGGCGGCGACGTCGCCCGGCGCCTGCCCGGCGCGCACCCTGGTGATCGCGTCGTGGAGGGCGAGCATGTCGTCCCTGAGCCGATCGTTGATGACGAAGAGCTGCTGCAGCGGCACGACGCGGTCGTCGTACAGCGACCGCATCATCGCGTTGGTGTCGCGGGCGGCGTAGAGGCCGCCGACGCCGACCAGCAGGATGAAGCCGACCAGGACGGCGACCAGCGTGACGAGCCGCGCCTTCATGGTGCCGGTGAACAGCGAGAGACGATCCCACAGGCTGCGCTCGCGCAGCAGGCCGGCGGCGAGCGCGAAGTCGCACGGCTTTTTGGCGCGGATCTGCGCATAGGCGCGCTCGGCATCGGCGCGCTGCTCGGCGGTCAGCTTGCTGCGCACCGACTGGTAGCCGGCGATCTGGTCGTTCTCCCAGATCGGCGTGACGCTCGCCATCACCCAGTAGAAGTCGCCGTTCTTGCGCCGGTTTTTCACCGCCCCGGCCCACGGCCGTCCGGTCTCGATCGTGTCCCACAGATTGGCGAAGGCCTCGACCGGCATGTCCGGATGGCGCACGATGTTGTGCGGCTGGCCCATCAGCTCGGCTTCCGAGAAGCCCGAGGCGGCGACGAACTGGTCGTTGACGAAGGTGATCTTCCCCTTCTTGTCGGTCTTCGACACGATCAGGGTGCCGTCGGGAAGAACATGCTCGGTGTTCGACACCGGAAGGTTCGAGCGCATGGGGCGGAATCCTCGGGGCCTCGGTCGCGATGTCACGGGGAACGTGCACGGCTGTGGGACGCCGCCGCGCAGGCGCGACCTGCGGACACGAACCGGCAAGCAGACAACTTTCACAAAAGATGCGTGATGGCCGTCTATCGAGCGTTAATGACGCGAGCGCGCGTATTCCGTAGAAACACCGAGGCCTAGGCGCTTCTTATAAGGTGGATTCGCTGGTCCGGGGGATGCGCCTAGATCGAGCTGGCAGGGGTGCGTTCAGTAGCGATACGCGAGGCTGGCCTGGACGTGCCCCCCTAGGCGCAAAGTTGGGAGTGAAGGCACCGCCTCTCGGTGGTCGTCGTCCGCGCAGGCGGACGACCCAGTATCCACGGGCGTTCGTAGCTTCAGTCGAACTGTGCGGCGTACTGGGTGCTCCGCCTTCGCGGAGCATGACCGAGGAAATGCTTCGAACCTGAGCTTGGCGCCTTTGGGAACGAGCCCGGCCATGACAACGAATGACGGTCGTCGCCGAGAATGCCGACGTGACCCGGCGGCGCGAGGCGTGCGCCGGGTCACGGTCGTTATCACGATCCCTCCGGGAAGAGCTGATGGGGCCCTCCCCGGAGGGTCGCGCCCGCGCGACGCTCTTACGAGCGGCGCGTGGCGACGCGGCGGGCCGGGCTGCCGCGCAGGATCAGATAGAAGACGACGCCGAAGGTCATCAGCGGGAGCAGGATCGGGGCGGCGACGGTGATGGAGTCGAACATCGGGGGTCTCCTTTATCGGTTCGATGCCATGGTTACGGCGCGGTTTCCGGCGCGGATCACGTCGCGCGCGCCGCGATGCTGCGACAAATCCGTCCGTCGCGCCGCGACGTCCCGCCGCGCGGCCGGAGGGTCGCAGGCGGTGATCCGATCTCACATCGCGGCTCTCACGCCGCGGCGGCGAGCCAGTCGCACACCGCCGCCGGCATCGCGTGCACGTGGCCCGGGAACGCGCCGCTCGCGAAGCCGACATGGCCGCCCTCCTCCGGCTGCCACAGCGTCACGTGCGGACCGACCTGGTCCCGAGTCGGCAGCGACCAGCCGGGCACGAAGGGATCGTTGCGGGCGTTGAGCACCAGGGTCGGCACCCTGATCGCGGCGAGATGCGGCTTCGCCGAGGCGCGCCGCCAGTAGTCTTCGACGCCGGCGAAGCCGTGCAGCGGCGCCGTGAAGCAGTCGTCGAACGCGCGCAGCGTACGGGCGGCGAGCAGGCGCTCGCGATCGAACAGGCCCGGATGACGACGCAGCGTCTGGAGAGCGCGCGGAGTCATGCTGCGCAGGAACATGCGCGCGTAGACGAGGCGGTTGAAGCCACGGTCGATCGCCGCGCCGGCGGCGGCGAGATCGAGCGGCGCCGACACGGCGGCGACGGCCCGCACCACGGCTCCCGCGCCGTCGCCAGCCTCCTCGACGGAGCGCAAGAGCGCGTTGCCGCCGAGCGAGACGCCGGCGGCGAGGAGCGGCGCGCCGGCCCGTTCGCGCAGGCGCCGAAGGATCCAGCCGACCTCCTCGTGGTCGCCGGAGTGATAGGAGCGCGGCATCCGGTTCGGCTCGCCCGAGCAGCCGCGGAAATGCGGCACGCAGAACCGCCAGCCGCGCGTCCGCGCCGCGAGCGCGAAGGCGACGGCGTAGCGGCTCGCCGAGCTGCTTTCGAGGCCGTGGAACAGCACCAGCCAGGGCGCGCCGTCCGGGACGCTGCGGGCCGGTGCCGGCAGATGGTCGACGTCGACGAAGTCGCCGTCCGGCGTGTCCCACCGCTCGCGCTCATAGGCCGGCATGGCGTCGGCCCGCGGGGCCGAGAACAGCGCCGGCCAGATGGTCTGCGCGTTGCCGCCCGGCAGCCACCAGGGGGCGCGATAGTGTTCCAGTGACGCGGTCATTGCGGGCGCACTGTACGCCACCGCACCGGTCGCGCAATCGAACGCACGCCGCGCCGCCCGCGACGACACCTCCTTCCGTCACGCCCCGCAACTACGCCCTGAAATTTCGATCGCTCGCGCGTATCCTCGCGGCCGTCCACAGGTCGCGCCGCACGGATCGAACGCTGTCGCGGCGCGCCACATCCGGCGCGGCGGCGCGTCCGCCGCGCCCGGCCTCCAGGGGGCTCGCGGTGAAAATTTCGGTCATCGGCATGGGTGCGGTCGGCACCGAGGTGGTCGGCCATCTGCTCGCCTCGACGGCGGCGAGCGAGATCGTCGCGGTCGACCAGAACGTCGCCAAGGCGCAGGCGGAGATCTGGGACTTCGCCCACACCACCTCGTTCATCTACGCCAAGAACCCGCGGCTGATCGCCGGCGGCTGGCCCGAGACCGTCAACAGCGACATCGTCGTGATCACGGCCGGCGCCCAGCTCAAGCAGGGCGAGAACCGCGACGCGCTGGTCGAGGTCAACAGCCGGGTCATCAAGGATCTGATCGAGCGCACCGAGGCGACCTCGCCGAACGCCATCGTGCTGATGGTGACCAACCCGGTCGACGTGATGGCGCAGGTCGCGGTGGCGCACTCCTCGTTCCCCAAGGAACGGGTGATCTCGCTCGGCACCATCGTCGACACGGCGCGCTTCATGCGCATCGTCTCGGAGCATGTCGGCATCGATCCGAAGAACATCTTCGGCTACGTGCTGGGCGACCACAGCCACACCGGCTTCATCCCGTGGAGCCTGTGCAACGTCTGCGGGCTCGACGTCGACGCCTTCTGCGCCCTCAACGGCGTCGCCCCGATCGACCGCACGGCCGTGCGGGCGCGGGTGCTGCAGATCGGCCTCGACATCTTCGCCGGCAAGGGCAACACCAATCACGGCATCGCCGCGAGCGTGTTCCGCATTATTCGGGCGGTCGCCGGCAACGAGCGCTCGGTGCTGCCGGTCGGCACGCTGCTCGAGGGCGAGTACGGGGTCGACGGCGCCGTGATGAGCGTGCCCTGCGTGATCGGCCGGCGCGGCGTGCAGAAGATCATCGCGTGCCGCTTCACGGCCGAGGAGCAGGCGGCCTTCGACGTCTCCCACGCCCATGTCCGCGAGCTGATGGCGCTGGCGGGGCTGTAGGGCGGCGCAGGTCTCGGACGCCGATCGGCAGCAGCCTCGTGTCCCGGACGCGGTGCCCTGCACCGCGAGCCGGGACCCAGGGCGACAGGACGGAGCGCCGACCGTGCGGCCCCTGGGCCCCGGCTCTGCGGCGCGTCGGGCCTGCGGCCCGCCCCGCCTTGTCCGGGGCACGCGGTCGAGAACCGGGCCTGCGTCTCATCGAGAGGGATACGCCGTCACGCGTGACGGCTCACCCGTGGCTCTGCTCGAGATGGCGGCGCAGATCGTCGATCGAGTCGAAGCGCAGCGTGCCGTGCTC